>JASFUW010000194.1:0-9086 GCA_050050135.1 Phycisphaerae bacterium | reverse complement strand
GGCGTCATAATCCGGGAAGTGAATCACTTCCGGCTGCAAGCTGCTTCGTGTGGGCGCGTCAAGTTGGTTCAACACGTGATGGTTGTTTGAAAGGGCAACGACCATGTATGGCTGTTCACTTCGACTCAGCAGATAGAGCACTTCGCGTTGCCGGTCCTTCGGGCTCATCAAATCGAGTTCATCGAGCACAACAATCGTTTTGCCGGGATGCACAAGAAGGAGCCGGCCGTACAGGTCCGCGAGGCTTGCACCCGCCGTGCGGCCACCAACCAGGTGAGCCAGTATTTTGAAACTGGTGTTCTGATGCCTGCAGTTCACGTATACCACATCGACGCCGGTCGATGCCGGAATGACGCTCTGCAGGTGCTTCAGCGTCAAGGTCTTGCCCGATCCGCGGCTACCAACGATGAGCTGATGTGTCGGGATTCCGCTGCGTTTGAGGCGGATTACCGCGTTGAGCAACGGTTTAGTCTCGTTCCGCAGCAACGGCTTCTCGGGGACGTAGTTGAAGTCGAAGACCGAAAAATCCTTGACGTGCTCAGACCTGTTTGTGAATCGTTCGTCCTCTTCCTCCAGGTAAACATCCGCATCCATCCGCACTCGCTAACTCCCCCCCTACCGTAAGATGCGCACCTATTTAAAGACCTCGCACCACTGACCGGTAGTGACAAGCCGTAGTAGGCTGCTTCTGCTCAACGCGTAAACTCCACTCTACGCATAAACCGCACCGGTACCTTGTCACCCCAAACACCAGTGCACGCCGTACGCATCGTTTCGGTCCGCGCAATCCACACAGACATCACCCGCAAACGACTTAAGCGGCAACGAATCGCCGCAGATTGGACATGTCTTCATCTTGAACACCTCCGGCGGTTGGCCAAGACCAGCCTCCAAGGGACATGGCTGGTCTTGGTCAGAAAGGCGCAACCTTTATATATATAGTCTGCCACAACCATGGCATGACGGCCGATAACATCCTCGAATCCGCGTTCAGGCTTTTCGAGACCCTGTTGCCTGACTTCGTCCTCGCTTTCACGTTCTTCACGGCGCTCAGCTACGCGACCCTCAGCCGCTTCTTCGGCAAACAACGACCGGCTGTAGCTATGTCCGGCGCGCTCGGATTGGCACTTGCCGTTGGCCTTGTCTGGTGGGAGCGCGACCACGGTCGGTCGATCCGGGACCTCGGTCCGGTCGGCATTGTGTTCGCGATCGCGGTTCTTGCACTCGTTGTCTTCGGCGCCATCAAACCGAAAGGTGGCACTTGGGCAGCCGCAGGCCTCGCGCTCGGAATCTGCGTTGGCATCGCGCTCACGTTCGGTGTCGTTGGGCCCGGTGCAATCGAGTTCGTCCAAGGCGCCGCGGTCCTCGCTCTGATCGTCGGCTGCCTGCTGTTTCTGGTTCATCAGCACACGACCAAATCGCACTCACTTTCTGTTCCCGCTCCATCTCGAGCTGAGATCGCCCAGCTGCGCCGCGAAGTTCTCAATACCCACCGAGACCACGACACGGCCAACTGGCTGAGGCGGGGACTACATAAACTCCGATTCGACGGGGGCGATCTGTTCGAGCATCCGGAGGAGCGGACCGATGTCCTGCTTCAACTCAGACGGATCCTGCCGGCCGAAGGCTGGCTAACTGACCAGATGGCTCAGTTACGAAAGAAGGCTTACTACATCCGTAAGGGCCATGTCGCCAAACTCGAAGAGACAAAGCACATCTATGCCAAGCTCGGGACACCCGAGAAGAGGAAGGCGGCAATCGAACTTGCAGCTCGCTATCGCAAGCTGATCGGTATGGACGAACGCCTGGAGCGCCTCGACAAAGCCGTTGCCGAAACCGAACGACGAATCAAAGAACTCACCAAGGAAGCCCACGACGCCGTCGCCGGCTACGAATTCCAGAAGGTCGAAGGCCTGCTCAAGAACGCCGAGAAGCTTCAAGCTCACAACACGCGGCTGATCAAGGCGATTGGGCGGACCGAGGAGAAGCTCGTGAAGGTGGCCGAGGCGGTGGCGCGGGAGACGGGAAAGGTGGACGGCGGCTGACCGAAGAAGACGCATGTCTTTCCGAGCCCGTACGATGCATCGACAGTCTCAGCTATGACGCCGGCTGCACGTTCTTGGCATCGTGCCGACAATACATGGCGGGGATGGATACAACATCTACTCACACAGATCGATCATCGGTGGATGGCTTACTACATCCGGAAAGCCCAACAAGTTTCGCCACTTATGAGGGTACGCGTGGATCCGACAGAAAGCGGGCAGGATTCCTCGCATTTGCCCATCGTCGGTCGACTTGTGCGCGAAACGTTGGCCTGCGAAGCGGATGAGTCGAAACGGGCCGGGCGTCCTTGGGGACGCAGACTTGCCCCTCGACCGAGCCATTCCCGCGTAGCCCCACAACACCAGAGCGTGGTGCGGCGACGCACACCTTTAGTCAAGAGCGATTATGGCCCATGAATTTGAAAGGACCTCAGATGTGGACGACAAGCTGGTTGCATGCGCGTATCGTGTCTGTTTCGGTCGGGTGCGCATTGACGGCGGCACCTGCGTTGTATGCGGAGACCGAGGCCGCCGAGATACCGGCCAGTCAGGCGCCAGTGCTCGAAACGGCTTCGAAGCACAAATCCCGGCTCACCACGGTCGAGCAGCGTCTTGGCAGCGCCTGGCCGGTTGATCGGATCGTGGCGATTCCAAAGCCTGACCTTTTGGCCCTCCAAGAGGAGGATCTCCGGAGCAGAGGCACGCCTGGCACACCGACACGTATTGGTGTGCATCGCAGTGTCGGAGAGGCGCCCCTGACGCCCGCCGCCGATGGTCACTGGACCGTACTCCCGAATGGCACACGTGTGTGGACTCTCGAGTTACACGCAGATGAAGCACTGGGGACCCGGCTGCATTTCTCCAAGTTCGATTTGCCGGAGGGGGTCAAGTTGGTTGTGGCGGGTGAAACTCTCGAGGCGGAGGGGACCGCATTCTACCGACGGGGGCCCGGCGGGCGCGGTCGGTTTTGGTCCTCCATTCTGACTGGGGAAATGGCCTTTATTGAAATGCACGTTCCGATTCACGTGCTCGGTGAGCTCACGGTCGAGATCGATTTGATCAACTACATCTACCGCGGGCTCGAAGAGCCGGACGCCGACAAGAGCGCGGGGCTCCTACCGTGCCAAGTTGACGTTCGTTGTGCCAGCGTGCCCGCCCACGCCCGCGATTCGGTAGCACGTCTTATGTTCATCAAGGACGGCGGAGGCTACGTGTGTAGCGGTGTACTTCTGAATGACGCCGACTCCAATACATCCGCCGGGTACCTCCTCACGGCGAACCATTGCATCGGAAGCCAGGCAGTAGCCGACACGCTTTCCGTCAGGTGGTTCTATCAAAAGGACCGATGCAACGGTGTGTTGCCTACGGAGTTTCCGACCTCGCTGGGAGGAAAGCTGCTTGCCACTCGGTCCACCACGGTAACCGACTTCTCTTTGATCCGGCTATGGGACGATCCGCACGAGGGCCAGCGTTTCGCAGGCTGGTCGACAAGGTTTCCGATCATTCCGAACGATGTGCATGGGGTGCATCATCCCGGTGGATCCTACAAGCGCTACAGCTACGGCTTCCTACCTTTCATTTCCTACGCGCCCTGCACCCTTCCACTCAGCCGGTACTTCTATGCCCACTGGACTTGGGGGCTGACCGAAGGTGGCTCAAGTGGCTCGCCGTTATTCGATTCGAACTGGAACGTGATTGGCCAACTGTACGGCAGGTGCGGCCTCAGCCAGTGTAACGCCCCATACAACTGGTCCGCCATCTACGGACGCTTTGACGTTACATATCCCTATGTTCGAACGCATCTTGACTACGTCGCGCCAGAGGACTCGTTCGAGCCAAATGATCGGCTTGCACAGGCACGAGATCTAAGCCTAGGAGGGCATCGGCTCCGGCTAGTGGATTTCGACGACTACTTCCGCATCCACGTCGACGAGCCTAGCGTGCTGACCACCATCGCAGACTTCAGCACCAGCGACATGGATCTCGACATGATGATCAGATCGGCCGACGGTGTCTTGCTCGCGTCGTCGACCGGAACGAGCGGACGCGAGCAGCTCTCGTTGCGAGTGGCGGCTGGCGAGTACGTCGTTCAACTGACCAAAGTGCACAGATGGGGTGGACCATATAGCTTGACTGTTGCCACCTGCCCCGAGCACATCGGGGACATCCCAGACGACGACCTCGATGCCGACGGACACGGGGATTCGTGCGACAACTGCCCTGGCACACCGAACATAGATCAGGCCGATTGTGACAATGACGGTATGGGTGATTCCTGTACGATCGCCGATGGCCTGGACACCGACTGCAATGACAACTCGATTCCCGACATCTGTGATCTGCGTGAGGGACGCAGCGACGACTGCAACCGAAACAACATATCCGATGATTGTGAACCGCACTCCTGGGCTCCTCCCGGCAGCTCAGCGCTTCATTTCGACGGTCAACTCGACCACGTAGCGCTCGGGAATCCGGCGCACCTCAACTTCGCAGGTGAGGTTACGCTCGAGGCGTGGGTCAAGCCAGCCGACTGGCAAGGACGGCGACGCGTGATCGTCTCACACCGGGGGCGTCATGGTGGCAGCCCGCAAATCGCGCTGGGCATCGACCGCCGCGAGTACTTTGTCGGCACGTCCGGTCACCGCAACTTTTGGCTAAAAGCCCAGATGCCGGCGGAAGACCAGGGAAGTTGGGTGCATATCGCCGGTGTCTATGACGGCAGCCATTGGGTACTTTATCGTAACGGTATCGAAGTTGCCGCCGCATCCGACGAGCACGGTGGGGCTTCGCCCATCGACGGGGACTGGACGATTGGGGCGGAAGCAGCCTCGAGAGACTTCTTTCACGGAAGTATCGACGAGCTCCGTATCTGGAAGCGCGCAAGGACAAGAGACGAGATAGCCGCTGACATGACAGAGGGTCTGACCGGGGACAATCCCGGTCTCGCTGGCTACTGGCGGTTCTCCGAAGGCAGCGGGGACGTCACCGAAGATGAGTCCGGTTACGGTGCTATCGGACTCCTTGACGCACCTACGTGGGAGGCTGTCGAGCATCTCTGTCCCACTGTGCGATTCGTTTATATGGTCCCTTCGGATCGGGAGTATCGAGACTGCTACGCCTCCGCCATCGAGCATGCCTCGCGGCATCTGCAGGTGTGGCTTCGCGATGCTTTGCCGGAGGGTATCTCCTTCCGCGCCCACGACCCACAGGTCGAGGTTGTTATGACAGATCATCCAGCTGATTGGTACGCTGAGTACCCGAGCACTCCGGACCCCAGCGGGTACTTCTGGACCAATGCTGTTGACGACGCGTTCGAGCTGGTTGGCGCAAGGTTCGACGATCCGAAGCATCGGTGGATACTCTATATTGATGCCGATCCTGCCTGTGGTCAGATCACCGGGGGGACGTCTGGGGTCGCACTGCTTCCGGCGAACGACCTCAGGGGATTAACCGGGCAAGCAAACATCCCACCGTGCCTCGATCAAAAGCCTGATGAGGCGGGCTTGTGCCGGTGGATCGGTGGGCTAGGCCACGAACTGGGGCACGCGTTGAATCTTCCGCACCCATACGCCTGCGAGGACTCGGATCCCACGACCTACTGCCCGAAAGACGCGCTCATGTGGGTGGGTTACACGATCTACCCTTACGCTCGGATCCTGCCGGACGAGCATCCGGTCCTTAGTTCCAGCCCCTTCTTCGATACGGTGCGCCTTCCGGCCGACTTGCCGTTCGACTGCGCAAGACTTGAGTTTGCAGAGTGTCGTGTCATCGCCGATCACAATGATGATTGGAACGTCGACTTGGCAGATCACCGCACGTTCCAGGGATGCCTACAAACACGTGAGGGGCATCCCGGTTATTCCGAGTGCCTACAGGCGTTCGACGCCGATGGCGATGGTTGGATCAGCCTTGCAGACTTTGCAGCGCTGCAGCGCAACTTTACGGGCAATCCCGCAAGGTAGGCTGAATCTTGACGGCTACGAGAGGACGCTTGGTGTCCGGCGGAACGTCAGTGACGAACCGCGGACACCAGGCGTCGGCCTCTCGTTGCGAGTCACGACACGAACCGGCGTGCACGAGGACGGTGGGCGACGTGATGGTATGCGGGTCTTACGACTCGAGCCGACGGCGCAACCATGCACGGGCCACACGCCAATCGCCTTTAACCGTTCTGGGTGATACGTCGAGAACGAGCGCGGTCTCTTCCACGCTCGCCCCCGCGAAAAACCGCAGCTCAACAACACGTGCCTGGCGCTCATCAATGGTTGCAAGCTCCTCGAGTGCCGCGTCCAGGTCAAGCAGATCTGGGTCGCGCCCCATCGCAGCAAGATCGCGCGACTCGGCCAGCGTAACCCCTTGCTGCCCTTCGCCACGTTTCTTGGTGGCGCGTTTGCGTGCGTGGTCGATGAGGATTCGTCGAATCAGGGTGGAAACCACCGCCAGGAAGTGCGCTTTGTTCTTCCAGTCAACCCGAGTCTGATCGACTAGCTTCAGGAACGCTTCGTTCACAAGCGCCGTCGTCTGTAGCGTGTGATCTCGCCGCTCGTGGCGCATGTATCCTGATGCGATCGCGTGCAACTCGTCGTACACAAGCGGCAGCAACAACTCGGCGGCGTCTTTGTCACCTTGACTTAGGCGAAGCAGCAGATCCGTGGTATTTGGCCCGTGCGACACGGCTGTTCCTCGCGTGAACCGATATGGTCATACCCACCGGTTCGTGGCCCTCTGGACATTTCGAGCCTACACGAGGGTCACCGCGTCGACAACAAACCACCGTGTCTGCGCAGGCGCCCTCTTGCGGACGGTGTCGTCAGGCGCGTAGAATTGCGCCATGGCCAGAGGGGATCGGGCCGCCGCTCTGATTTTTTGCTTCGCGTTGCCCCCAACCGGTCCAGTTCTCGCGTAGGCCAAAGACAAGCGAACCATCATGAAGAGGTCAGAGCGCCACAAGAAGGTCTCAGAGCTTTTTCTCGCTGCATGTGACCGGCCGGTCGATCAGCGCTCGGCCTTTGTCGCCGAAGCTTGTGGCGACGACCAGGCGCTCCGAGCCGAGGTGGAATCCCTACTTAGCCATGACACCGAGGAGTCGGTGGTCGAAACTTGGAACGAACACGTGGGCCAAGCAGCCGCCAACGTCGTTCGCGATCGGCCGGTATCCGGCGCGGGGCCGGCCGCAGTCCCGTCGATTGACGGCTACGAGATTGAGGGCGTTCTCGGCCAAGGAGGCATGGGAATTGTCTACCGGGCGAAACAGACCAAACTCCAGCGCGTAGTGGCGTTAAAGGTCCTCCCGGCCATCGTGGGGAGCGCGAACCCGGCGGCGGTGGAGAGGTTCCGGCGTGAGGCGACGGCGGCCGCGAGCCTCCACCACACGAACATCGTTCCGATTTACGACTTCGGCGAGTCACGTGACGCCTACTACTACGCGATGGAGCTGATAGACGGGCTTCCTCTCGATGAGGTTATCCAGCGGTTGTCGACAATTGCTGCCCCGAGCGCGTCCATAATCGATTTAGCGAGCATGTTGCAGGAAATGATCTCGACCGCCTCGGTGGCTGACAGCCAATCCGAAGCCAACGAGCGCGGGCCTGAACGATCGGCCTCCCCGGGGCGCGGATCGTCGTCGACCGGTCGAGATCGCGCCTACTTCAGGCACATCGCTCGCTGGATCGCCGACGCCGCCGAGGCCCTTCAGTACGCGCACAATCACTCGATCATCCACCGGGATATTAAGCCGAGCAATCTGATCGTAACCGTGGAAGACCGGATCATGATCGCGGATTTCGGCCTCGCCAAATCCACCGACGAACACTCCATCACGATGACAGGCGCATTAATGGGTTCGCTGCGCTATATGAGTCCGGAACAGGCGATGGCCAAGCGTGTGCATGTGGATCATCGTACCGATGTCTATTCGCTCGGGGCGACCCTCTACGAACTGCTGACCCTCCGGCCGGCGTTCCCCGGTGGGGACGACAAACGGGTGCTCGGCGCCATCATCAGTCGCGAGCCGACGGCGCCGCGGAAGATCAATTCCTCGGTGCCCAAAGAGTTGGAGACCATTTGCCTCAAGACGCTCGAGAAGTCCCCGGATGCTCGTTATGACACGGCTCGGGCCCTGGGCGAGGATCTCCGCAGCTACATCAACGATCAGCCCATCACAGCCCGGAGGCCGAGCCTTGCAACGCGTGCCCTCAGATACGCACGCAGGCACGGCGAGGCGCTGACGGCAGCGGCCTTTGCTTTGTTTGTCGTGGCGGGCGCAGCACTAGTGGTGGCGAGAGTCCGCGCGGACACCAACTTTCGCAACTGCCTCGCTGAGCACGTAAGACGCATCGACAAGCGCAATTGGATTGAAGCAGGTAAAACGCTTAACAAGTGCAATGATATCAAGCCGGCCCATCCACGAATCACACTGAGAAGAGCCTGGGCCTTGAAGAAACAGTACGACGAAACCGACGACTTTTCTCTTCTGGAACGCGCGAATGAGTTATGTGAGGAATTCCTGGCCGACGATCCGCACGACGCGGAAAAGGCCGTGGCGCTGAACATACAGGGCGTCTTCTTCAAGGAGAACGGCAACTACGAAAAGGCAGAAGAGAGCTATCGCAAGGTCACCGACTTGACACCCGACCGTTACCCGGCATGGGTGAACCTCGGCACAGTGCATTGTCTGATGCGCGAACTCGGACTCGCCGAGAGCGATTTTAGTGCTGCCATCACGGCGGCAGAGATCTACGCGAAGAACGAGAAGGACGCCTGCGAGGCGTGGCGGAACATGGCGGCGCTGCAGTTGCATCTCGGCGAAAGAGACTGTGCGACAGAACTTCTCAAACAGGCGAAGCACCGCAATAAGGAAGATGCTGCGACCTATCTCTTGAGAATGCGTATGGACCTGGACTTCGATCCAGAAATAGCAAGCCATCGCGTAAGCCAGGTAGAGGAGAGCACGAGCGGGAAGTCGCCGCAGATCCAGCGCGTCATCGCGATGATCAAGCTGAGAGAGAAGAAATTCGAGCGGGCGGAACAGAGGGCCAAAGC
>JASFUW010000193.1:0-9117 GCA_050050135.1 Phycisphaerae bacterium | reverse complement strand
ATGGGGAGCAAGGCGGTCATGGTGACCGCGCCTGTGGTGGTGTTGCTCTTCGATCGGGTGTTTTTGAGCGGCTCGTTCAAAGAGACTTTTCGGCGTCGCTGGGCGTTGTATGTGGGTCTGGCCGCCACGTGGTCCGTGCTATGGATATGCCGCGTCGCGCCCAGCGTGCTCGACCCGGGCCACCGGTTTTCCTACGTGGGGTTCGGCTATAAGGGAGTCACCCCGCTCGAATACTTGCAGACGCAGGCGGGCGTGCTTCTGTACTACCTGAGGCTCTCGTTCTGGCCTGAACCGCTGTGCCTCGATTATTACTGGCCGGCGACGCGGGCGCTTACCGACGCCTTGCCCCAGGGCGTGGCAATCCTCGTTCTATTCGCTGCCAGTCTTCTGTCACTTTGGCGCAAGTCGCCGCTCGGCTTTCTCGGGTTGTGGTTCTTTCTTGTTCTTGCCCCGACGTCCAGCTTCGTTCCCATCAAGGACCCCATCTTCGAGCACCGTATGTATCTTCCCCTGGTCGGTGTGGTCGCGCTTGTCGTTTTTCTGGCGCACTACGCATGGCGTTACCCGGCGGGGCGCCTGTCGCTGAAGACATGGACTGCCAACGGTGTGGTCGCAGCGGTTGTCATTTGTGTCGTGTGCGGTTTGTCGTACGCCACCTACGAGCGGAACAGTGTGTACCAGAGCGAAGTGGGGATGTGGCGGGACGTGCGGGCCAAGCAACCCGAGAGCCCGAGAGCCGCGGAGAACCTCGGAACCGCCCTGCTTGCGGAGGATGTGGAAGAGGCGGAACGCATCCTCGAACAGGCCGTCGAAATGAACCCGCGAAGCGCCCGCGCCTTCAACTCCCTCGGTTTCGCGCGAGTCGCGCTGTTACAGCTCGACTCCGCGATCGAGGCGTTCCGTGCAGCCGTGCGTCTGGACCCCAGATTCACTCGAGCGCGCAAAAACCTGGGCAAAGCGCTCAAGGACAAGAGAGACTTCGAAGGGGCGGCTGAACAGTTTGCGGAGGTGCTGCGCATGGACCCGCGCGACCATGATGCCCGCCTCGAGTTCGCGAATACCTTCCTTGCGCAGCACAGATTCGCGGAAGCGATCGAGCAATACGTCTACATCGTGACCGAAGACCCTCGAAACGACTCCGCGTGGACCAACCTGGGCACGGCTCACCTGAACCGGGCCCAGATGAACGCGGCACAATCCGGCGGGAAGATCGACACGCAGGCGGTCGAGGAGGCTGCTTCGGCGTTTCGGGCCGCCCTGAAGTTGAATCCGGACGCCGCTAACGCCCAGAACAGCCTCGGGATCATCGACGCCATGCGCGGCGACTACGACCAAGCCATTGTAGCCTTCAGAGAGGCGCTCAGAATCAACCCGGACCTTTCCTCCGCCCATTACAACCTCGCCAACTGTTTGGTCGAGAAAGGGGACGCAGAAGGCGCCGCCCGCCAGTACGTGGCAGCCCTGAAGATTCGCCCGAACGACTACAACGCGCACTATGAGCTGGGCATGCTGCTGGCGGGTCAGGGCCAGGCCGCCCAGGCGATCACCGCCTTCCGGCGGGCCCTGGACATCAAGCCCGATCACGCCCCCGCGCGACGGGCGCTCGACGCGGCACTCGCGAAAGAGCGGGACGCCTCTTTGGACTAGTTCACTCGTTGTCTTTTCGACTACACTTCCAGCACGGCGTCAGCCCCGACGTGTGAGAGGCTCGTGAGAACGAAAAGAGACAAACGAAAGTCACGGCGCACTTCGCAGACGCAAGACCGCAGGCGGCGCGGTCCCGAGCCCGAACCGAAGACGGGGCACACACGCTTCGAGCAAACCCTTGCCCTCCCGATCCTCATCATCATCGCCGGGGCGGCCGTCTATGCGAACAGCTTCGACGGCGTGTTCGTGTTCGATGACTCGGTCCACATCGTGCAAAACGAGCGAATCGTCGATCTCTCCGACTTGCCGAAGGTCCTTTCCGGCAAGCGGCCGGTCGTCGATCTGTCGCTCGCCGTAAACTACGCCGTCGGTGAGCTGGAACCTACCGGTTACCATGCCGTGAACCTCGCCGTTCACCTGCTCGCAGCGCTCGCACTCTATGGTGTCATTAATCAGACACTCAGGCTCGGCACGGTCCGAAAGCGCTTCGGTTCGTTGTCGCCGTGGCTTCCGCTTGCGGTCTCCGTGATCTGGGTCGTGCACCCGCTCCAGACACAGAGCGTGACCTATGTGGTTCAACGCGCCGAATCCATGATGGGGCTGTTCTACCTGGCGACGCTCTATTGCGTCGTACGCGGGACGAAATCGCGACGCTCGTTAGTCTGGTACGTGGCCGCGGTGGCGTCGTGCGGTTTGGGGATGGGCTGCAAAGCCGTCATGGTCAGCGCTCCGATCGTCACCCTGCTGTTTGATCGGTTGCTCATCACGGGTTCATTCAAGGAGACGCTCCGCTCCCGTTGGGCGCTGTACGTCGGTCTTTTCGCAACGTGGGCGGTGCTCTGGCTTACCGGCATCGGCCCGGGCGTGTTGGATCCGGCGAGGCGCGGTGCAACGGTCGGGTTCGGGTTTCACGGCATGACGCCCATCGAATATGGGCTTACCCAGTTTGGCGTCCTCGTGCATTACTTGCGGTTGTCGCTTTGGCCTCATCCGCTGTGCCTGGACTACGGCTGGCCGATCGCCCGAACCGCCATCCGGATCGTTCCGCCCGCCCTCATCATCCTCGTGCTCCTCGCGGGGACTGTCTTCGCCTTGATTCGCCGACCCTGGCTCGGGTTTTTCGGCGTGTGGTTCTTCGCGGTCCTCGCGCCCACGTCGACCGTCATCCCCATCAAGGATACGCTCTTCGAGCATCGCATGTATCTGCCGCTCGCCGCCGTCGTGGTGCTTGTCGTCGCCCTGGTTCACGCGGTGCTCGGGCGAATGGTGGCTGAGAAGCCGAAACGCCGCGCGGTGGCATCCGTTCTCGTCACCGTCGTCTGCCTGGCATTGGGGGCGAAGACCATCGCGCGCAACCGTGTCTATCACACCGCAGAGAGGTTATGGCGAGACGTGGCTGCAACACGACCGAACAACGCACGCGCCTTCGAGAACCTCGGCACGGTGCTGATGGTCAACAACCGGATCGAGGACGCCATCCCGGAGTATCAACGCGCGGTCGCACTCGATCCCGACTTCGTTTCCGCACAGTGCAACCTGGCCAACGCCCTGTCGCAGACCGGGAAGTTCGAGGACGCGATCAGGCACTACGATGAGGTTCTTCGCGTCGATCCCTTCCATCCCGACGCGAACATCAACCGGGCACACGCGCTCGATCGGTCGGGGCATGTCGACGAAGCGATCGAAGCCTATGAGGCTGCGGCCGCACTCGATCCGGCAAGTGTCTCTCCCGAGTTCCTCGCTCGTGTCCATGCCAACCTGGCGAGCGTCCTCGCCAACCAGGGCGAACTTGACGGTGCGGTGGTCAGCTACCGCGAGGCGGTCCGCCTGAACCCGGACTATGCACTGGCCTACTACTGGTGGGGCGTCGTTCTGTTCAAGCAGGGGAGGCTCGACGAAGCCATCGCCCGATTCAACAAGACGCTGTCCCTCGAGCCCACCCACGCCGGGGCCCGCCGACGACTCGAACAGGCCCTCGAACAAAAAAGTCGCCTGGCGCCCCACTGACCGGATCAACTTCGGCGGGCCGGATGTGAGACCCGGACCCGCCCGGCGGACATACTGGTAAAGCTCAACCGGCAAGTTACACTCTCGGAATCATGCACGCTGAATCGGTCACGCTCGTCATTCCCGGCAGAAACTGCGCGGACACGATTCGGCAGTGCCTCGAGGCTGTCGTGCCGATGCTGGACGGAACGCCGCTGGAAGAGATCATCTTCGTCGACGACGGCTCGACTGACGACACGGCCCGCATCGTGGCGGAGTTTCCGGTTACGTGCCTAAGCAGCGGCGGACGCGGACCGGCCGCCGCCAGAAACGCGGGATGGCGCGCGGCGAACCATCCGCTCGTCTGGTTCGTCGATTCCGATTGTGTCGCAGAGCCCGATGCGCTCACGCACCTGCTGCCCGTCATGGACGATCCCAAGGTCGGCGGGGTCAGCGGCAGCTATGGGATCATGAATCCCGAGTCGCTCCTCGCGTGCCTGATCCACGAAGAGATCATCGAGCGACACCGGGCCATGCCCTCGCGCGTCGACTTCTTGGCTACGTTCAACGTGCTCTACCGTCGCAGCGTCCTTCAGCAGGTCGGCGGTCTGGATGAACGATATCTGAAGGGGCAGGACGCGGAGCTTTCGTTCCGCGTCATGGCCGCCGGGCATGACCTCGGTTTCGTGCTCGAATCGCGCGTGAGACACTACCACGCCACGAGCTGGCAGCGATATCTGCGGACCCAACGGCAACAGGGATACTGGCGCGTTTGGCTGCACATGGCCCATCGCGGACACGCGGCGGGTGATTCCTATAGTCGATTGTCGGATCACGCACAGCCACCGCTCGCGATGGCGGCGCTGGTGTCGGCGCCGTTGCTCTTTTGCGCGCCTTTTCGGTGGGTCCCGCTACTGTTCGCAGTGTTGCTCGCCCTGGTGCAGGTTCCGTTGACCATGAGGTTGGTGCAGCGTCTGGGAAAGCCGAAGTACCTGATGTTCGGTGTCATGAGCTTTGTGCGAGCGTTCTGGCGTGGTGTCGGCCTGACGCACGGAATGGTCGCGTATTTTATGACGCGTGACAAAGGGTCGTCGCGGTCGCGAACGTAGTGCAGTGATGGGTGCAACGAACACCAACCCGTCATCCGAGCAGACACGGCGCCGCCTCGCTGCGCACACCTTGTTCCCCGTCTTGCTGATCGCCGCCACCATCGCGGTGTACTTCAACAGTTTCGACGGCGTGCTCGTGTTGGACGACCAGAGGTACATCGCGGACAATCCGCGTGTCCATCAACTCTGGCCGGTCTGGCCGCTGCTCGCGCGTCGCCGGCCGATCGTTGACATCTCTCTCGCAGCGAACTACGCGCTCGGCGGACTCGACCTTCGGGGCTATCATGCGGTAAACCTGGGTGTGCACATGCTGGCTGCGCTGACACTATACGGCATCATCCGCCGAACGCTGTTGCTCGATCAGTTCAAGGAACAACTCGGGCGCGTCGCTTCACACACGGCGTTTGCGATCGCCTTGCTCTGGGCTGTCCACCCCCTGCAAACGCAGTCCGTGACTTATCTCATCCAGCGCGCCGAGTCAATGATGGGGCTTTTCTACCTGTTGACGATCTATGGCGTGCTCAGGAGCGCGGCGTCGACTCGCGGGTGGGCATGGTGTTTGGCATCCGTGATCGCGTGTGCTCTGGGCATGGGCAGCAAGGCGGTCATGATCACCGCCCCGGTCTTGGTCTTGCTGTTCGACCGGGTCTTTCTCGCACCGTCGTTTAGACAGGTTGTGCGGCGGCGCTGGGGTCTGTACGTGGGTCTGTTCGGAAGCTGGAGCGTTCTTTTCGCATCCGGGCTGATCAGGGGCGTCCTCGCAACGTCCCGCCCGAACGCGACCGCTGGTTTTTCCTACAAAGGCATATCCCCGCTCGAATACGCGGTGACGCAACCCGGTGTTATCCTGCACTACCTGCGGCTGGCGGTGTGCCCTCGTTCGCTTTGTCTGGACTACGATTGGCCACCGGCCGCATCGCTCATGCGGATCGTGCCACCCGCCATCGTCGTTGCCATCCTCCTTGGTGTCACGGTTTGGGCACTTTTTCGCAGGCCTTGGCTCGGTTTTCTCGGTGCGTGGTTTTTCGTGATCCTCTCGCCGACGTCGAGCTTCGTCCCCCTTCGCGACCCGCTCTTCGAACATCGGATGTACCTTCCGCTGGCAGCCGTGATTGCCCTGGGGGTGTGCGGTGTGCGGTGGGCGTTGGGCGAACTAACAGCGCGTTGGCAGCGGAAAGCGGAGCGGCGGCGGGTCATCGCCGGCCTCGCACTTGCGGCGGTGGCTGCGGCGTTCGCGTGGGGGACTATAGACCGCAACCGAGACTATCATTCGGCTGTCGCCATGTGGAAGGACGTGGCAGCCAAGCGTCCCGACAGTGACCGGGCGCATTACAATCTCGGGGCGGTCTTGCTTCGCGCTCAGAAATGGGAGGAGGCCGAAACCGCATTTCAAGATGCGCTGGCGCTCAACCCGCGCTCCGATCGCGCGCTCTACAACCTCGGAAAGATCCGGGCCTCGCGGCGCAACACGGACGAAGCCCTCGCCTACTATCGCCAGGCGCTGCACGTCAATCCCCGCCTGGCCGAGGCGCACAACGACGTCGCCAATATACTCGTTCGTCGAGGTCAAACCGAGCTCGCCGTCCGTCATTATCGGGACGCCGTTACGGCGAACCCGCGTTATGTCCAGGCCCGATTCAACCTCGGCAACGTGCTGCTTGCGCTGGGGGAGTTCGACGCCGCGGTCGCCGAACTATCGAAGGCAGCCGAGCTGGCTCCACGGACATCGTCGGTTCACTTCGCGTTGGGGCGGGCGTACGAGGCACGTAGAGACCTGGAAGACGCCGTTTCCGCGTATCGTCACGTGCTGTTGATCAATCCGGACCACGCCGGAGCCGCACAGGCACTTGCCGCCCTCCGCTCGGGCGCCGGGACTCCGTGAGCGCCCCACGCTGATCTTCCCGAGCGCCGACGCACCGTACCCGATGAGCAGGTTCGTGCGGTCCCACGGCGCGGACCTTGTACCACGACCCGCAGCCGCGAGCCGGCATCCGCTGGTCGCCGGGCCGCGTAGGCGCGCTCGCCACGCTCGCCGGCCGGGTTGACGGGCGTCCCGCTCAAGCGTACCTTCCAGAGGTACCGGCTGATCGCGACGGGCGTCCGAAGTCGGGGGCGCCGAATGCCGATCGGTGTCGGATGAGAGTCTGACACACCAGCCGCAGTCCGGGCAGGTAGCTCAGATGGTAGAGCAACGGACTGAAAATCCGTGTGTCGGCGGTTCGAGTCCGCCTCTGCCCAGTAGGTAGCTGTTAGGGGTGATGCATGACACTGCGTTGTCATGCAAATCGCTGAATTCGGGCTGTTTTTCGGGGTTGGCCCGTTTGGTAGTCATCGCCGTGCGCGACGGTGCGTGCGCCTGCTGCACCGGATTCTGCACCGCCTCAGCTTCGCACTCAGACGGCATCGAAGCCCGGTCGTAGTCATCGTCGGTGACCTGCAAATAGTGCTTCATCGCCACGGGCTGAGAGTTACCGATCCACTTCGTCACAACGTGTAGCGGCCACGTTTTCGCCAGCTCGCTTTCCCGCGTGCTTCGCAAATTCTGGAACAGCTTCGGCCACGGTTCCAAACCGGCTTGGCGTATGATCCGCGTTAGCTGCGTGCGGAGGTTTTGCCCGGAATCGCGGTAGCGCGTGACAACGTGCTCCGTCCCCGGTTCGGCCTGCTCGAATGCTTCGCGCAAGATCGGCAACAGCTCCGGGAAAAGCGGGACGACGCGCGACTCGCTACCGGGATGACGCTCGGTCTTCGGGCTTGGTACACGTATCCGCGACCGAGCCCAATCGACATCGGTCCATCGAAGCCCAAGGTGCTCGGAAGGACAGCGAAGCCCACCGTACCGGCTCAACGCAAAAATCAGCCGCCATTGAACGTCGGGACAGGCGTCGATAATCCGGTCGGCGTCGTCACGGCTCACGAAATGGAACTTGCTCGGGTTTCCCCGCACGGATGTTGCGAACCCCTCGAATGGGTTGGCCGAGATTAGCGAACGACGCACGGCCACCGTGAAAAACTGGCGGGCGATCCCCAGCCGTCGGCGGACGGTGTTGTCGCTCAGCTTTTGCACGGTCACAAGCCACAGGCGGAACCCATCCGCGTCGCCTGTCGTCAGTTCGCGGAGGGGTTTGTCCGCCCCGAAGTGGTCGATCAGGTTCCGGCGGACGTTCCCGTATGTAATGCGCGTCGACGGTTTGACGTCGGTTCGCTCGGCAATGATGCCGTCAAGAAACGCTCCCAGCTTGGCCGACTCGCGTGGCGGGATAAGCCGCACGCCTGCCAGCCGGTCAGCCAGCGTACCGTCCAACTCAGACACCCAGCGGGCGGTCTCATCGTCTGGGGGGTGCCCGCTAATCGCTGCGAACGCGAGCTGCTCGATACGCACCTTGACCGCTTCGGCCGCACGCTGCGACACCTTGCCAAGGCGGACGCTCCGACGCTTGCCGTCGGCTGCGACGAATTGAATCGTCCGGCGTCCGCTCCGTTCACGCGAGATACTTGCCATCTTTACCGTCCCTTCCGTCGCGTTGTTCGCAGTTCAAGACCCAACACGTTACACCAAGCCTGAATCGTCGATAGCTGCGGGTCGCGCTCGGCTGTAAAGAAAGCGTGTACGCTTGCGTACCGCGTCCCGCTTTCGTCGGACAGGCGTTTGAGACTCATCCCGCTTTCGCGGAATGCCCGCTGAATCAGGTCGGCCATGTTGCTCGATTTGGATGCCATACTCATAGGATATCACACAAGGGATATCGCGTCAAGTCGATTCCCCTTCGTTCGCGTTTTTCCGCATGTACAGGTACGGACTGCCCGATTTTCCTTCCCCGGTTCGGTCGATCCGACCGGCTTCCACCAGCTCGCGCAGGACCTTGCCTACTTTGCCTCGGTTGCCCCCAACAGCTTCGCGGATGTTAGGCTCTGTCTTCGGCTCGTCAGCGACCACGCGCAGAATCGCGTCCGCGAGCTGTTCCCGTTCCCGCGCTTCGAGTGGACCGCCCGCCGTTATGGTCCGCGTCGATTCGTCCAGCTCCAATACCGTTTCAGGCAGATCGGAACCGTACCGCTGAATCGCCGATATGACGCGCGTCCCGTCGGCCTTGCGCTCCAGAACCAAGCCGGTATCGCACGTTCCTGCAATCGCCACCGATCCAAGGATGGCGTCCAGGCCCTCGCGTTTCAGCTTCGGAGCGTGGTACACCGCCAAAATGTGACAGTTCGTATCGCGGCATAGTATCAACAGCGGGTCGAGCGCCGCGGTCATCCCAGCGTAGTCGGCTACGTCTCGTACGCGGACGAACCGCAGGAGCGTGTCGAGCACGGCCAGCGTCGCCCCGGTATCGACGATGAGCTGACGGAGCTGTTCCACCGCCGTATCACTCAT
>JASFUW010000192.1:0-9122 GCA_050050135.1 Phycisphaerae bacterium | reverse complement strand
CCGTGTGCACCTTGACGCGCTGACATTTGCATAGCACCCGGAAAGAAGCCATCGCGTAAGCCGGCGGCGAACCGCCTGTCCATCCCGCAACGGTTCGCCGCCGGTCCAACCACGCGCAAGACCGTATTTGCACCCCGGTCTGCGCGGACCAGACTGTGCAGATTATGGCGTCACCGCACGCGCAGACCGGCGTAGGTTCCGGACGCGCCCTGCGCAACCGGTCCAAACGGTGCGCACTCCGTCTGACGTGCGACCGAAACGCACTGGCGTCTCGTCATGCCTTGACTTCGATGGGCTCAGACAAGATGTCGTCGACCCAGTCCTTGCGACCCTTGTCGAAATCGGCGGGCGTGTATTCGCTGCTCGGTGGTCTCTTGCCGAAACGCCCCAAGCGGATGAACGACTCGGCGACGAGTTCCGAGCAGAAGAACGAACTTATGTCCGTTTGGCTTCCGCCCGTCAGCCAGTCCAGCGAGTCGAACGCGGCGCCGATCAGTTGAGATACGCGACGTTCGTAGGGCTTGGCGCGCCATTTGCTCCGGAGCTCCTTCAGCTTGTCCAACTCTTTGTCACGAAGTGGCTCTTTCAGAGGACGAACCGCAACCGTTCCAGGATGTTGCCGGATGCGATCGGAAAGGAGCGTCAACTGTACCCCCCAGTCGATCCGCCCCGTCTGAAGGTCTTTTGCCTTCAGCAGCCCCGCCGATTCCCAAAGAGCCAGTACGTCCCCCTCCTCCCCGCTCAACCGCGTAATCAACCCGACGTGTGTCCAGTCGCTGTCGGTCGCCAACTGAATCGCCAATCCAAACGGAGTCGTGGCACCTCCGAATAGGACCACGTCGCCCGTCTTCAGTTGGTTGCGGATCTCGTCATAGCGCATTACGAGTCCTTTCATGAGTGACAGAACGGTCTTCAGTCCCGATAGTGAGAAATCGAGCAGCGATCGCCGCACGATGGACGATGCTACGGGTTTCGCCCGCGCGATCCGGGCCGGCGCGAGGGGGCTTGGCCGGGTTGTCCCGCGTTCGACGCGCGGAGTTGCTTCAGGTCGATCCCCTGGGCGATCTCGATCACGCCCCGGCCGCCGTCGAAGCGATAAACGATCAGCTTCTCGGTCGGTGCATCAATCACGTACACCAGTTCCTGGTCGGCGGAGACGTCCATTCCCACGGCGACCGTGTACGCCCCGCCGGTCACGGTCATCCCCGATGCCTGAACCGGCGCCGGCAACGTGTTGACCACCAGCAGCCCCACGAGCAGGATCGCCGCCGTGGTCGAGAGGATTCCGATCGCGAGGTCTTTTGAGTTCATATCGAATACCGACTCGAAGAGGATCACCCGACTCGTTATTGCCGCTGGAAGTCCTTGGCGAGGTCCCGTGGCGGGCTTCCCACCAGCGTCCCCCGGCTCCGATTCGCCGGATAGAACCCGTATAGTTTCCGCCCCGGCACGTCCAGCACGTAAAGAACGTCATAAGACTGGCTCGCTGCCTTCGCCGTCACGCACACGAAGTCCCCCGCCCTGGCGCCCGATTGCGCGTAGGCAGCCGCACCCGGCTGCGTGGCCACAACCAGCGCCAACAGCAGCAGCAGGTTCAGCCCGACCAAAAGGACAACGATCGCCCGTCTCGCATTCACGGCTACGCAACCTCCGGCCATCCTACGCAGCGCACCTCTGTCTTGCCGGCACGCTCACGAAAGATGGGACCGTTTCGAGTTCAAAAAAGCCGGTAGGCAGACCAACAACGCAATGCCCAGCGCGACCCCCCACGCAATGTAGGCCGAATCCTCGTTGGGCATCTGCGTCACGGGCCGCTGAGCAAACGCCGGGCCGCCCATCGCATGCACGAACATCAGACACATCGCCGCGACGGACGCCCACCCGGGTCTCCCCACATTGATCAGTCTGCAAAAACGCATCAACGCCATGATTCGGCGAATTATACCCCCCAACGGGCCGGGGTAAAGCAAACCCATCACCGTCCAGCAGCCCCGCCCTGCGTCGCACCCGGCGCGACGCGGCGCCCGACATCCGCTCACCGGGCAGTGAGCGGTTTGGCGAGTTGGCGGAAGTCCCGCGACGGCACCGTCACCGTGTCCCAACTCGGAGATCGTTGCCGGGCGTACGCTTCATAATCCTGCGCCGACACCCAGAGGAACGCATAGTGCTGGTTTCGAAACACGTGCGTGTCGAGCGTCGGCTCGCGCCCCGCCGGTCCGACCAGCCAGTAGACGAACACCAACGCAGCCTCGAAGTCCTCACCGAAGACATCCCGCCACCGCCGCAGGCCCTCGAGATCATCCCGAGCCACCCAGTTCTCCCAGTAGCGTCGTCCCCCTTTGCCGCGATACGGGAACTTTCGCCCCTTGACGTCCACCAGCAAGGCACGCCGTCCCGGCGGATAGACCAGAAAATCGAACGACTTAATGCGGGCACCCCCGAAAATCGCCTTCTTCTGCTCATCGACGGGCAGGTAAGGCCAACCCCGGGATCGCACGTAGTCCTCGAAAGCAGCTTCATAGTGGATATGTCGCTGTGCCAAGCCCCAACCTCCTCCGAAGACCCTTCCAGCACGGGCATGCCCGCGTGTCTCTTCCCCTCGGATTCGCCGCTCCCGGTCTGACCGTCACCTCGCCCGACTTACCGCCGTTCCGCCGGTTACGTCACCGTCCAGGCCGTGCTGCCGCGCCGTCCGTCTCGCAGCAGCCCCGTTAAGCCCCGCCCCACGCCAGGACAAACCGGGCACAACGGCGAGCAACCTTGACCGTCACTTCGCGCTACGGCGTCTCGATCCTGGTCGTCATCCGATGCGGATTACCGCCCCGGTCATGGATAACGAAGTCGACCTCCGTCGTCCCGATCGTGTTGAGCTCCCTTCCCGCCGGTACGTAGTGGACGCGGTAGAACCCGTCAGGTTCCGGCCCGCTGATCGAGAACCCGGGGCGATGCGGACGGTCGATATAGACCGTCGTCGACCCCCCGTCCGCCCGAAGGATGCTCAACACCCCCGTCTCCGCGTCCAGCTCATCGGGCGGGCTTGCCATCGTCAGATCGATCGGCGCCTGGTAAACCGTGAAGCGGATCGAGTCGCCCGCCACTTTCTGATCCGGGTCATCGTACGGACTTTCGCCGAAAACCGGTCGTCCACGGATCTTGACGAAGTCCCGGCGGCCGTACTGTCTAAGCGCGACGGCCTCGACGTCCACGCGCTGTCCCGAATCAACGTTCTCGAACGTGTGCGAAAACTGGAACCGACCGTTCAGATCGGGCTCCGTTTCGATGACCTCACCGCCGATCGTCGCGACGCAGTAGTCCGCAAGACCGTTCGCGTTGGCGAATCGCCCCGACGCGTCCAGCAGAATAAAATCGAAGTCCACACGCTCCCCGACGTGGACCATCTGCTTGGACGCATCCGACCACCGGGCCCCCACCTGTCGAGGTCCGGTGCTCGACGCGAGCGATGCGGACAGACACCCCCCCGCGCTGAGCATCGTCGACGCCCCGAACACGACACGCAACGCCGCCGACGCCCACGCGACCCGGGCGCGTCGCGCCCTGACAGTCCCTTGAAAAAGGGCACTCGCTCCGGGCACCGACCCGTCCACGGAGTCGTGAGTGGCCGCCGGCGAGGTGCCTGTACCCTCTTTCAACACCCGCCTAAACGCAAGCCTTCCGTTTGGAAGTCTTCCGCCGCTTCTTCGGCCTCGGCTGTTCGGACACGCCAAGTTCCACCCCCTTCTTCTCCCGGTAGAATGCTTCGATCTGTTTGGCATGTGTGAAGAGATGGTCGTACCCATAGTCACCACCCTGGTAGTCGCAGCCGTTCGGCTCGTACTCCGCGCAGATTTCCGGGCGGGTCTCGTAGATCGTGCACCGGTTGTCGCTTCCCAGGTTCTTGCACCGCGTCTGGTACTGCACGTACCAGTCCCCGTCCTCCACGAACACGCTGACGCCCTCGTGCATCAGGTACCAACGGATGTCGTCGAAGTCTCGCTTCGTCGTCGGCTTGTCGATCGGCAGCGCCAGGTAGCGGCAGCACGCCGCCGCACAGTGCTCACACAAGATCGACCCCATTTTAACGACCTCCAGAAGATTACGCCCGACGCGTGCAGATCACGAAACTACGCCGCAGACAGAACACGCTTGATGGCAGGACCACGTCCCGTCATTATACCGCCCACCTTCTCCATCGGTCAATCACCGTACAAGGTGCGAGGCTTGCGGCATGGCGGGTATGAGGATCATCGCAGGGCGTTGGCGGTCACGAAGGCTCGCCCAGCCGCCGACACGCGACACCAGACCCATCCCAGATCGCGTGAAGGAAGCCATCTTCAACATGCTCGCAGCGCACTACACAACACCCGCCGAGTTGCCCCCCATCTCGGTCGCCGACGTCTTCGCCGGCAGCGGCTCGCTCGGGCTCGAAGCCCTGTCGCGAGGCGCGGCATCCTGTTGTTTCTTTGAGCGCGGCCGCCAAGCCCTCACCACGTTGCGACGCAACATTGCCGCCCTGCAAGCGGAATCCCTTGCCACCCTCGTCGCCCGAGATGCATGGACCAGCGCAGTCGCCGACCCCGGGGGGCGACCTTTCGACCTGATCCTTCTCGACCCCCCCTATCGCGACTCCGACGACACCTCCGACTCCGGCCCGGTCGCCCAATACCTGCGCCGTCTGGACCTTGACCGCCCCCAACGCCCGCTCATTGTCCTCCATCACCGGGCTTCCAAGGTCGACCGACCACATTGGCCCCCTGGATGGCGCACCATCAAGCACCGCACCTTCGGCACGAATGCGGTATCATTCATCACACGATGAGAAGAACGCGTCGAAATCCCTGGGACGCCGTCCTGAAAGTGATCCAGCGCCTGCGCGCAGGCGGCCACGTGGCGCTACTCGCCGGCGGCTGCGTTCGCGATCGGCTCCTCGGTCACGCCCCGAAAGACTATGACGTCGTCACCGACGCCGTGCCGGAAAGGGTCCTCGAACTCTTCCCGCGCGGTCGCAAGGTCGGCGCCAAGTTCGGTGTCATCCTGGTGCGGCAGTTCGGCCACGACTTCGAGGTCGCGACCTTCCGGGCGGACGGGCCCTACTCGAACGGCCGACGCCCCGACGCCGTCAGGTTCGGCAGCGACCTCGACGACGCCAGGCGCCGCGACTTCACCGTCAATGGGCTTTTCCTTGACCCCATCGAAGACCGGATCATCGATCATGTGGGTGGCCGCAAAGACATCGAAGCCCGCATCGTGAGAACCATCGGGGAACCCGAACTCCGTTTCGCCGAGGACCACCTTCGCATGCTCAGGGCCGTCCGTTTCTCCGCACGCCTCGGTTTTACGATCGAACCCGAAACAGCCGACGCCATCCGCGCGCTCGCCCACAACCTCGGCACAATCAGCCCCGAACGTATTTGGATGGAACTCGAGTTAATACTCACCGACCCCACGCGGGCCCACGGCTGGGAGCTGCTGATCAAAGCCGGCCTGCGATCCCATCTCAGCACCGCATGGCCCCCAACCCCCGCCGCGGACTCGACGATCCTGGCGAGGCTCAGCGCCCTCTCCACCGAACCGATCACCCCCGCACTCGCCCTGGCCTCTGTCCTGGAAGGGCTCGACCCGACAGCCGTCCCCGCCGTCTGCGGCTCACTTCGCCTGAGTAACAAGCTCTCGAAGACCGTGCAGTGGCTGCTCGCATCACTCCAAGCCCTGCACGCGGAGCACACGCTCGACTTGGCCGCCCTTAAGACCCTAATGGCCGACGACGCCTGGGCCGACCTGCTCGAACTCTTCCGCGCCGACCTCGCCGCCAAAACACTGTCCCCGGCACCCTACGACGCGATCAAGGCCCGGGCCGAAGCCATCCCTAAAGACCGAGTTGCCCCCCCACCACTCCTCGACGGCGATCGTCTGACAGCCATGGGCCTCGAACCCGGCCCCCGAATGGGCGAAATCCTCGCCGCCGTCTACCGCGAACAGCTCAACGAAAACCTCACCACCCCACAGCACGCCGAAGCGTTGGCCCGGCAACTCATCGGTGAGTAGACGGACGATGCTTCGCATCGCTCTCTAATTAGGGACAGTCACCGATTTCTTGACGTCGTGTGCCGGATCGGGTAGGGTTCGCCCATGCCACGCGTCGCCCGCATCGTGCTGCCCGGTCTTCCGCACCATATCGTCCAGCGCGGAAACAACCGTCAGGACGTCTTTTTCGTCGACGATGATTACCGCGTGTACCTGGAGATGCTCCGCGAGCTGGCGGAACGCCACCGCCTGTCGATTCAGGGTTACTGCCTGATGACCAACCACGTCCACCTGATCGCGACGCCGCCGAGTCCTGAGGCCCTGGCCAAGGCCGTCGGACGCACGAACTTTAGGTACGCGATGTACGTGAACCGGCTGCATCAACGCAGCGGTCACCTCTGGCAGAACCGCTTCTTCTCCTGTGCACTGGACGAGGTCCACGCGTGGCGTGCCCTTCGGTACGTCGAGCGCAACCCGGTACGGGCCCGGCTGGTCCGCGTCGCCTGGCGGTACTGGTGGTCGAGCGCCGCCGAGCACTGCGGCTGCAGGCGTGCGAACAAGATCGCCTTGGTTGACCCTCGCGCTTGGCAGAGAACCTGGGACGCCGGTCGGTGGCAGCAGACACTCCGCGAAACTGACGATGAGGAGACGCTGAGCCGTCTGCGCCTCTGCACGCATCGCGGCAGGCCACTGGCTGACGATTCGTTCTTGAGCAAGCTGGAGCACAAGCTCGGACGCCGCCTCCGACCGCTCCCCGTGGGACGCCCGAGGAGAACGAAGCCAGGCGAGCATCCGCCCCCGGCGCGCAGAAGCGGACGGAGAAGGAACCAATAATAGCGACTGTCCCTTATACACGCACCATTTTCCTCTGCTGCTATATCGAATCCGAGGACCTCCGCCAAGAAGTGCATGAAGCGTTGAACGTTCTCGAGCAATGGAACGGTACGAACGGCTTCATCTTCTTTAGCAAGGGTGGGGAGGTCGCGGCGAACCGTCTGGAGGACAAGGAGGTTTCGGTTCTCAGCCTGCACCTCCTTCAGATTGCGCTGGTCTACGTAACGTAAATCCGCTCATGATTCAGAACATCCTTGGTGAGGAGGCGTGGATGAGTCGCATGGCCGAGGAGGATTTCCGGGCGTTGACGCCACTCATCCACAGCCACATCAACCCCTGCGGGAGCTTCGAGCTCGACATGAAAGAACGCCTGCCCCTTGACAAGGTGGTGGCGGGTGCCGTCCAATGACGCCACTTCTTACAGAACGCGCATAATGAAAAAAGTTCCCAACCAACTTGATATCAACGAGGGCTGCCATGATTGACCCATTTGCCCCACGTGTCGGAGGAATCATGAGCGCCGACATCGCCGTTCCCCAACACGAACGTGTAGTGCGTTTCTACGCACGTGTCCTCACTACCGGCGAGGATCCTCTTTGGCGCGAGGATCTCATGAACAACCGCGGCATGCCTATCATCGGCGTGGGAGCGCGCAGCGCAGAGTACGCCGACCTTCCGCTCCAATGGATGCCGCACATTCAGGTCGCTGACGTCGCACGAAGCGTGGAACGTGCGCTTGAGCTGGGCGCGAGTGAGGTCTTGCATGGAAGGGGCGACGATGGAACGAGCCATTGGGCGGTGCTCCTCGACCCCAATGGGGCGGCTTTCGGTCTTATCCCAGTCGTGTCCGAGGACGAGGCCCCCTCGAGGGAGGGCGACGCATCTCGCGACGTGGCGGCGAGCATCGGTTGCATCTCTTGGCTCGACCTCACGGTCGCCAACGCCTCGGCAACCCGCGACTTCTACCAACAGGTCGTTGGCTGGTCAGTGCAGGACGTCGCAATGGAGGACACAACTGAGCGCTACGCCGACTATAGCATGCTTGGTGATGATGGAACCCCGGCGGCGGGACTCTGCCACGCGCGCGGCGTCAACGTAGGTCTGCCGCCCATCTGGATGCTGCACCTTCCCGTCGGCGACCTCGCCGAAAGCCTCCGCCGAGTACAAGAGGGAGGGGGCAAGATCGTCAAGAAGACAACGGGCGGCGATGGAGAAGACGCAAATGCGGTTGTTCAAGACCCCGTCGGCGCGTGTCTTGCGTTGGTGCCTGGATAAGTCGGGTGTGTCGGCTAAACAGATCGCTCAACGCGACCTCGCTCCGTTCGGCGCGTTAGCCAAACCGTTAGATGCATCGGCCGCGTCCTGACTCTTTTCAACAAGGTGTCTTTTGCAGAAAGTCGCGGCATCCCGACTGTGAAGCGAAAAGGACTTCGCGACACCTCCCGACCCGTGCCCAACCGGCGAAATGTAAAAAGTGCCGCCTCTGCGACCGCTGACCTGCACGAACGCGACAAGGATTTCCTCGACG
Organism: Phycisphaerae bacterium; assembly: GCA_050050135.1. Classification (GTDB taxonomy): domain Bacteria; phylum Planctomycetota; class Phycisphaerae; order UBA1845; family UBA1845. The sequence continues at coordinate 739 of JASFUW010000192.1, read as the reverse complement.
AATCCGAACTCGAGCTACTCCTTGACGCGGCGAAGAAGGGGCGGCACGGCGTCCGCGACCACCTGCTGCTCCTCAGATGTACCGTCACGGTTTGCGGATGAGCGAGCTCGTCGCAGTCAAGGTTGCCGACGTGAATCTGAAACAGTCCCGGCTCTGGGTAAGGCGGCTCAAGAACGACCTCTCGGTTGAGCAACCGATTCCTGGCGACGAGCTCCGGGCAATCAAACGGTATCTGCGGCAGCGCGAAAGTAAACTGCCGTGGCTTTTCCTCAGTGAGCGAGGACAACCGCTGGCGCGGCAGTCCGTCAGCTACATCGTGAGAGCCGCCGCTCAGCGAGCTGGCCTCGAAGGCGTTCACCCGCACGCCCTTCGGCACTCCTGCGGGTTCTACCTCGCGAGTCAGGGATACGACCTTCGGCTTATCCAGGACTACCTCGGGCACCGCGACCCAAAGCACACCGTCCACTACACGCGCGTTGCTGGGGAACGATTCGAAGGCCTCTGGAAGTCCTGACCGGCAGATGGCGGCTGGTGTCAGCTTCGCCAGTTCTGGGCCTGATCGTAGATTGGGTCGTTTTGGCTCGGGTAGGACTGCCGCTGCTGGAACGGCTGCAGTAAGCTAGTGCCTCAATTCATCTGAATCTGCGGGTATAATCGCCGCAGTTTGATTCGGGCGTCGGGCGTGCGAAACTGCCAGTCGATTCGGCGACAGCGTTGGTTGCGATGCTCACCCCAGGTG
>JASFUW010000191.1:0-9163 GCA_050050135.1 Phycisphaerae bacterium | reverse complement strand
ACTCACGGATGCATGTCGCCACGTACTCGATATCTTCCGCCTGCAACATCGGATGACATGGTAATGACAGTATCCGGTTGCATGTGTTTTCCGTTACCGGGAGCGACCCGGGCTCGTAGCCCAGATGGGCGAAGCACTTTTGCAGGTGTAGGGGCACGGCGTAGTAGATTCCGGTCCCGACGCCTCGCTCTTTGAGGAACGCGGCGAGCTCGTCTCGCCGATCGCCAAGGATCGAGTATTGGTGGTAGACGTGATACTGGTGGTCGGGCACGAGCGGTGGTGTCACGGGCGTGTCGGCCAGCAGGGTGTTGTAGCGCTCGGCGTTCGCGCGTCGGCGTGCGGTGAAATCGTCGAGGTGTCCGAGTTTCACCAGCAGAAAACCGGCTTTCATGGTATCCAGGCGGAAGTTTCCACCGACCCGATCGTGGATGTATCGCTGTGACTCGCCGTGGTTTCGTAGTTGCCGGATGACGGCTGCCAGTTTTTCGTCACCGGCGAGGATCATCCCGCCCTCGCCGAACCCGCCCAGGTTTTTGGTCGGGTAAAAGGAGAGACAGGCGAGGTGCGCGAGTGAACAGGCCGGGCGCTCGCGATAGGTGGCACCGATCGCCTGTGCGGCGTCCTCGATGACCATCAGACGATGTCGTCGGGCGATCGCGTTGATCTCGTCCATTTCGGCGCATCGCCCGTAGAGATGGACGGGGATGATGGCTTTTGTTTTTTCGGTGATTGCGGGTTCGATCTTTGCGGGGTCGATGTTGAACGTTTTGGGGTCGATGTCGACGAAGACCGGCTTTGCCCCTACACGATGGACCGAACCGGCCGTGGCGAAGAAGGTGAAGGGCGGCATGATGACTTCGTCGCCGTGGCCGATCCCAAGGGCCATCAACGCGCAGAGCAAGGCGTCGGTCCCGCTGTTTACTGCCACGGCATAGACACCGCCGCACCGCGCCGAGACGGACGACTCGAGTTCGGCGATCGCCGGTCCGCCGATGAAGTGCTGACTTTTCAGCACGTCGTCGACGACGGCGCGTATCTTACGCTCGAACAGCCCGAATTCCGCCCGCAAATCCAACATACCCACTTGTCGCATCGCTCACCTCGCTGTTCGCTTGATCGGGCGTGGACAACCGCGGAGGATGACAGCCACGCACGCATTCCTTGCTCGTGCGCCAGTATATGAGTTGATCCGGGCGGGGCAAAGGGCGCCAGGCAAAACGGTCTGCACGGCGCCTTCCGACTCGCAGGTCCAGCACCCGCATGGCGTCGCAGCGGCGTGTCGGCTGGACTGATCCGCTGTGGGCCGTCGGTGTGAGGTCGGTGTCGACGACGCCTACGTCTGGTACTCGTAGTACTTTTGCAGTTGCTCGCGGAAATATCCACCGCGGCGGACCTGCGCGGCGTTAAGCACGACGCCGAACAGGTTGGCCCCGACGTCCGCAAGGAGCGTGGACGCCCGGCGGGCGATGCCCCGGGCGCTGACGTTCGCGCGGACGACCAAGACGACGCCGTCGACGGCCGGTGCCAAGACAAGTGCATCGGCGGTCAGGAGAATCGGCGGCGTATCGAAAATCACCTGATCGTAGCGGCCGGCCGCGTCTTCGAGCAACTTCTGGCAGGCGGGGCCGCTCAGCAGCTCGACCGGGTTGGCGGGCGTGGGCCCGCACGCAAGTAGATCGAGCCCTGGTACGGAAGTCTGCGACACGTGCGACGACAAATCGCCCTCGCCGGCGAGCAGATTGCTCAGTCCGGTGGTCGCCGCACTCTCGAAGACGGCGTGCAGAGCGGGCCGTCTGAAGTTTGCGTCGATCAGGAGCACGCGCCGGCCGGTCTGTGCACCGGCGATCGCCAGGTTGCCGGCCACGGTGGTCTTTCCGTCCCCCGGCTGGGGGCTGGTGACGAGCAGGGTGCGCTGCTTTTCTGCGGGGGCGGCGAACTGCAGGTTGGTGCGCACCTGCCGGAAGACCTCGGCGACCATTGACTTCGGCGAGGTGGTGACGGCAGTCTCGACGCGGGCGATGGGGACCTCCTCGTCGTCGATGTCCGGGACGGCCCCGAGGACCGACGCATTCGCGTATCTGACCAGGTCCTGGGTGGTGCGAATCGAGGTGTCGAGCATCTCAGTCGCGAGGGCGATGCCGAGGGACAGGCACAGCGCGAAAAAGACGCCGACGGGCAGAAGCAAGAGGCTCGGGCTGCTCCGACCGAGGGGGTCGGTGGCTTCCTGGGCGACGTTTACGTTGATGGCTGTCCGTTGTGCCTTGACTCGGGTGAGCCCCTTGATGTAGGTCGTCAGCTCGGTGCGGTAGGTTCGTTTTTCCTCGACATCCTCCTGGAGGGTGGTGAATTCGAGCAGGAGGCGATCCTGATGTTGCAGGGCCGCCTCGGCTTTCGCGAGGTTCTCCTGTGCGAGAAAGAGGGCATGACGCGTGCTTTCGTAGGCGGTGTTGACCTGCTCCTGAATGTCCGCGCGGCGTTCCTCGAGTCGTTCAAACCGTAGCTGAACGAGCCTTTCCTCGAGTGACTCGATCTGGGCATCGAGCTGTCTGAGCACACTGTGGCCGGCTCCGTAAACCTTGGCGTCGGCGGCCCGCTGCTGCTCGAGCAGGTAGAGTGCGCGTGCCAACTCTGCGACACGCGGGTCTTGTTCGACGACGGCGCGGTCCTCGGCGGTCGCGGCGGGGCCTTGGGGGTCGTTGTAGATGGATCGATACTGTTCGAGCAGTGCGAGCTCCAACTCGTGGACCGCGACCTGCTCGGCGTACTGGGCGGCTTCGTGGCTTGTGAGGCTTGCGGCGGGGCCCATGCGTGCCCCGGCGGGCAAGCGTTGGGCGATGGTTCGAAGCCGATCCTGATCGTCGCTGATTTCGCGGTCGAGCTGTTCGAGTTCGCGCTGGGCTGCGTCCAGGTTTGCGTCCACGAACTCCTCTGCGGACCGCCGCTTGACCATCTCGTACCATTGATCGACGACGGCGCTGACGATGACTTTCGGGTCCTGTGGATTACGGCACTCCATGGAGACTCTCAAGAAGTTGGTTCCACGGACGGGTTGGGCGGATAGCTGTTCGATGAGTTCGATCAGGTGTTCATCGGGGCGCTTCCATTGCCGTTGATTGAGGGTTTTCCACCAGTCGGTCTCACGGACGACGGTGAGCTTCAAGGCCTCGCGCAGGACGCCGGGGCTCTTGAGCAGTTGGGCTTGTGTCAGCACGAACCGTTCATGTTCATCCTTGCGGAGTCGCTCCTGCTCTGGCGTGAGCCGAGCCTGTGGGATGTTGGAGATGCACTCGATCAAGGCTTCGCTGCGATAGCCCGGGAACTGGCTCCACCAGGTTGCAAAGCCGCCGACTGCCATCGCGCTGAAGAGAACGAAGAGCACGACGATCAGGACGATTCGTCGTCGAATCATTGCGAACAAGTCGCCGGCGCCAAAGGCCGCCCCCCCCTCGCCCCAAGCACCGTGTACCGGGTGGGGGAACGAGACCTGTTCCTGCGCGTTCGCGACCTGTGCCGTCATCAGCGTATCCTCATTTCCCGTGGTAGGGTACGGGCATAGGGTTTTCCATTCAAACGGGATCGGGGTGCGCATCCCCGCCGGGCTCATCCACAAACAACCGATTCAGGACGGTTCCGACCAGCGCAAAGAGTCCCAGGGCCACGGCGAACATCGCGATGCCCAACACCTGGTGGGCGGTTCCTTTGGCGAGGTCCGGGTAACCGTTTACATAGAGCAGTCCGGTTATTGTCACGCGTATGGCATTGCAGAACATGGCGATGGGAACGCACAGAACCACCATGGTGAGCCGCTGCCAGGTCGGGCGGTTGCCGAGATAGGCGAGTGCCACGCCGAGTGTGACGATCGCCATGGTCGAGCGCATTCCGCTGCAAGCTTCCTCGACGTTGAGGGAGCCGGGCGGCGAGCCGGGCATGACGTAGTCGATGACGACGGCTTGCGGCTCGGTAATCAGACCGGGGGTCACGAGCGGCATGACCGCGGCTGCGACGGCCGACACGAGCTTCTGCTGCGGCATGGTCAGATCCACGTAGATCGTAAGCGGCAGTGGGACAGCGAGGACCAAGAACAGAATCGGGAACCACAGCACGCGAATCAGGCTCCACCCTCCGAACGCGAGCACCAGCCCGAAGACGGCGCCGACAACGGACAACGCCTGGGGGTATGACATCCGCAGGCGCCATGCGCTGTAGAAATAGACGGCCAGGGAGAGTGCCACGATCACGGCGCCCCACCAGGTGGGGCGGGTGCGGCAGCGAGCGAGTTCGTCCCGTTTGGTGGAGACGAAGTAGAGGCTGAAGAGCGGGATGAGCCAGCCGTGTGACCAGTTTCCGTCGGTGAGCCACCGCCCGGCGAGCGTGTAGCGAATCGGCGCCCAATAGGCCGCGAAGAGCATCAGGACGGACAGCGCGATCCAGACGCGCGTTCGGGCGGGCACGAGTTCGCCCCATGAGCGTGGGAGCGTGACATCAACTGGACCGGGACTCGTCACGCCAGACTCCTAGGGGAACAGGGACGGGAATCGATCGGGCTCGTTGGCCGGATTCAGCCGTGCCGAATACGCGTCGATGTCGGCATAGTTCCGCGCGTAGGTGAAACTGTAGCCCACGTTGTTTACGGGGTTCGGGAGGGTCCACGCACGAATCCGCTGCAGGAAGGGTGCAAACGGGTGGGTACCGACGTTGATGATATCGCCGCGGCGGATCATGAAGTCGGGGTCTTTGCCGGCGAAGATGCGGTCGAGGTCGACCTGGATCATCTGCTCGCGCTGCCCGATGCGGCGATAGACGGTACAGCGATCGGGCCAGGCGAGGCCTGACAGGCCGCCTGCTGCGGCGATCGCGGCCTTGAGGGTGATGGGCTCGGCGTTGAAGGCGAACGCACCGACGCGGTTGACCTGTCCCATCATGTAGTAGACGCCGATTTCGCCGCTGACGATTCGGATGACATCACCGGCGCGAACGACGATGTTCGCGTCGCGTTCGCCGCTGCGGAGCCGGTCGGCGGAGATGTGGATGACGCGGTAGGCGGTCTCGCCGGCGATCCGGGCCCAGTTGACCGCGGGCATGGCCGTGTCGAACGAGGGCGGCGAGGATGCCGTAACCATGTCACCCTCGACGGGTCGGTAGTCCGGGTTCTCGACGAACTCGCCGTTGACCCAGAGAAACGGCTGGGTGGGGTCGGGCTCGAGGGCGTCGAGCTGTTCATCGGTCACCGGGGCGGTTTCGCGGGGAGGTTCGTCGCCGGCGGCGACGACGGCATCGATCAGCTCCCGCTCCGCCGTCTCGGATGGCGATGGTTCCGCTGTTCCGCCGGGGGTTTCCTCCGCCGGTTGCTCGTCGTGCGACTCGTGTTCACTCGGGGCGGGCGAGGGGTCATCCTCTGCGTCGTCGGAGGTGTCCGGGGTCAAGAACTCGTCGTTGCGGAAGACGTAGACTTCGGTGACGAACTCGTTGAGTCCACCGACCAGGTTAATCGCCTCCAGGATGCGCAGGTCGGGCCTCCGGATGGGGAAGGTTCCCGCTCGAAGGGGGGCGTTGTTCGAGGCGCTGACGCCGATTCCGAAGACGGAGTAGGTGCCTTTCTGCAGGAACAAGGGGTTGACCGTGACCTCCGGGCTCACGAGAACGTTTTCGCGTTGAAGCCGCTCGGCCAATTCCATTTCGAGCTGGGGCGCGGTCATTCCGGCGGCCTCGAGTCTTCCGACGACCGGGAGGTTTATGGACCCGGTGGTCGAGACGACGACCTGTGTCTGGAACGGGATCGCCCTCTGGCGAAGTTCGTAGATTTCGATCGCGAGGGTATCACCGGCGGAGATCGGATAGTCGACCGGCTCGACGACGAGGTCGTCGGGTGAGGGGTTCAGGGCGCCTGGAATGCCGCGGGGGGTGTCTTCGAGCGTCAGCGAGGTTCTGATCTCGAGCATGGCCGTCCGGTCGAACGCCCCGAGCGTGGTCGGGTCGAGCCAACTGTTTCGTATCGCGTTGCACCCGGGCGAAGCGACGGCTGCCGCAAGCAGCAGAACGGGCAGCGCGAAAGGTGCAGCCCAAGCCGACGAGGGGGACATCAGGCGATGGTTCGAGGGTTCGTGCACCAAGGCAATCATCCCCTTTTTGAAGAGTATAAACCGCTCGTTTTCGTGCGTTCGGCCGTCAATCCGGCACGGCGAGGGCGCCCAGCGTCGGCGCGGACCGTCGCCGGCAAGTTATCGGCTTGCCTTCGATACGCGGTTTAGGCTGCAATGCCGTCGGTTCCGCTTTCACGACATCCGCCGGAGGCACAACCGCCGAACCCGACACGTTACCGGATGCCCTTCCGTTCGTCACCAGCCTCCGTGGTCAGGGCCTGGCCGCCGGTCGCACCCGCCCATTCCAGATCGTTAACCTATTGCGGCAAAAGAACTTACCGCTGGCCCCTCCGCGAAGATTTACCGTAAAGGACCTGTACCTCATACGGACAAGATCGGCGGGCTCCCTTGCCACCTGCAAGGCGGAGCACGGGAGCGGGTGGCGGATGCCCGCTCGGGCGAGCGCTGAGCATTTGGCGGGAGGTCTTCTGTTGGGTAGCATCCCACACGGAAGGGTCGCTTGTGCAAGGCTCGCCAATGGGGGACGTGAACGTGAAGACCGTGGTGCGTATCGGGGTCGCGTTTATGTTCGCGGCTGCAATCGGTGGGGGCGGTGGCTGCACCGCCCTGGAAGCCATCCTTCAGGGCGTGTTCGCGCCGAGCCCGGACGACGGATCGGACGGGGGCGACACGAACGGGCCCGGCGTTCCCGCCGTCACGCTCACGGTCTCGAATCCTACACCCCAACTCAACGAGACGGTCGTCCTGCAATGTTCCGTCATCGGCAGCGCGGGGGAAACGGTCACGTTCGCTTTCCAACCGGATGACCCGCGTCTCATCGTGAACCCAACGACGGGGACCGCGTCGTTTGTCGTTCAAGAAAGTGACGTCGTGGGCGCCGGCCTCACGTTCACCTGCACAGCCACCTCTGCGGGTGGGACCAGCCCGCCCTCGAATGAAGTCGTGATCATCCCAACCGGATCGTGACGGTTTCACGGATCGCGTGATCGGGCCTTGCGGTTCCCCGAAGAGGACGCACCCGGCGTTTGGGATCAACGCGCCGGCAGGATCGTCATTCTTCGCCCTGTCTTCCAGCACCGGTCCGAACCGCCGCCGTTGCCGCGCAGCGTGATCACTATCAGACTTCGCGTGCGGGCAGGGGTCTGGATGCGCCGCGGACCGGGACCTGCCATCGGGTTATGAGGCGAGACCCACGGTCTGCGCGTTTTCGAGGAGGGGAGTAACGGTGTCCTGGTATCTGGTTTACTGGTTTTTCAGGCGAAAGGTCAGGATCGCCTTCTTGACCCTGGTTACGTACGCCGCCCTCTGCTGACCGTTCCGCACCGTCCGGAAACACTTGCCACACCTGCGTTCCCGCGCAAGAGGCTCAGGCCTTCGAATCCAAGGGCACGCCCGGCGCACCACGAAAGAAGGGGTGGGCCGTCGCAGCCCACCCCGCCATTCGGTGTCTCTCGTCTGTCATACGATGACGAGAGTCTCGTCTGTTTGTCAGGTAAGAATGAAGTCAAAACCACCCGGGCGGGCGAGGGTGTCACTCCCCCGCCCGCCCGGGGTCAAACGCATCAATGTTACGGTCCGCACGGGTCGACAAGCGGCGGACCCGCCGGGGCACAAGGCGTCCCTCGGAAGCACTCAACCGCACACGAGATGTCGACGAAGTCGATCTTCTTGTCCGGCTTCGGTAATGTCGTGTTGGAGTTGATGATGTCCGCCCTGGCCTTTCGCGGCGAAGCCGGCTCGTTCTTGAACTTCTCGACGATCTGTCCGATGTCGTCGAAGTTGCAGTCACAGTTCGGCGGTGACGCCGGCTGCGGGGAGGTGCGAGAGCCTACCGCATCGCCGAGGCGACTCAGGTTGACAGTCAGCGCTGGGGAGTAGCACTCCTCGACCGCAGTCAGGTCACCGTCCAGGATCGCCTGGATGTCGTAGACGCCATCCCCGACGAGGGCGCCATCGAGAATGTCGACGACGTCGTACTGCGACCAATTCGTGTAGAACGGCGTGCAGCCGAGATTGGCAGCCCACATGCTCGCCTCACCCACGCCCGGAGGACCGTCGGAACCTGACGCCTCCGTGGTTTCCACGGGCTCTTGGACCCACATCGTACGGCCCTCGGCGAACTCGAAGCCGGGCACCGAGATGAAGGTCACGCGAACCGCCTGGATTTCGGCGGAGTCGGTGGAGAAGGACGCATAGCGTGACTTGGTTCCACATCCTCCGAATTCGCAGCCCTCGGTCGGACACGACGGATCCTCAGCGAGCGCATCCGGTGGGAAGCAGGTGAGGTCCTCACAGAGGACATCGAAGAACCCTTGCCCCTGGCAGCCGTCCTTGCAGTCTTCACGGCAGGCATCGGGGTCGTAGTCGGGATCTAAGGGATCGCAGCGGTAGTCCCGCCATCCGCCGATTCGGATGGTGTAGCAGACACCCTCGGTGGCGATGAACTCGACCTCGGACGGAGCGAAGAACGCACCGCAGGCGTCGTCGTTGCACGCCGTCAGCAGGGTGTCATCGGTCGGACACTCGCAGGTGTCGGTCCCGTTGGTGTACACGCCGAGCACGGCGTCGTAGTTCGCCTGGTCGCACATGCTGATCAGGAGTCGACCGCTGCATGACGCGGTATAGGCGAACCAGATGTCGGCACCGATGTCGGTCTCGTCGCAGACGTTGGGTTCCTCGCCGCCGTCCATGATGGGATCGGTCGGCGGGTCGCCTTCGAGGGTGGCGCAGAAGTTGTTGAAGGCATGCTGCCCGTCGGTGACGGTGATGATATCCGCACAGTCATCGTTGTCCGGGCGGTCCTGCGGGCAGGTGAGTTCGGTGCACGCCTGACCGACGAACCAGGTCCCGGCGCAATCCTGGAACTCGACGTCGTCGAGACAGGCGCCGAGCGGATCACAGATGCAGCAGGCGCCGAGGGCGCGAGCCGGAGGCGGCTCGATCGGGTAGTTGAGGCAGATCGCCATATCATCGACCTCGATGTCGCGAGCCTCCCAGACGCCACCGGCGGCGTCCTCCATGACCTTGTCGTTTCCACCGATGGACTCCGGCGGATCCGGGTT
>JASFUW010000190.1:0-9165 GCA_050050135.1 Phycisphaerae bacterium | reverse complement strand
GCATGCTCGTGCCACCCGGACCATTCAGTGCAACAACATCAACCCATCTGTCCGGAGGGTCGAGTTCCCGATGGGACCCCGCAGGGCAAACATCTGAGACGGTCTCAGTGCTCGCACACGCGCAAAAAGTGTGCCCACGGCAGTATCTCTGGGCCGTCGGGTTACCGGGAGGTACAAAGCAACCCGCAGGATCGACAGACCCACAATCAAAGGGGTTTAGGCACGGTATGAGACCCGCGCAGATCGCGCTTTTTGAGAACCCCGCACAGTCATCTGCGCTCTCACACGGCAGTGTCGTGCAGATGCAGGGTGCGTTTTCCGCAGCCAGCTTCTCTGCCGGGTCATGAGACCCGTACAAGTCCCGATTCCCGGCCTCTGCGATAAGTTCCTCGACACCCGTCCGGCAGACCTCTCCGGGGTCAGGGCAGTCTTCGTGAACGTCGCACGGCGTCCGCCCACGACTGCAGAGCCCTCCCCGTGCGGGGTAGTTGTGGCGGATGTAGGAATCGTCACCATACCTGACCGTCCGCCCGTCGGTTTCGCACTCCAGGCTCTCCTGCGCGTTCGGGCTGTTTGGGTCGAAGACCTTGATCCAATGCGCCCGGATCGTGCCGACGTTGTCCGGTGACACATCCGGGTCATAGACACACGGATCCCATCGGCGCAGGAAGTTCTCGAACGGTTCTACCAAATCGAGTTCGCCGTCCTCGTCGGCGTCATCGAACTCGCAACGAGAAACCAGACTGTCGGCTCCCGGGCCCACCTGTCGGACGCAATCGAGCTGGCCTCCCAATGGACTCCAGCAGGGGTGATGGTCGTCAAGCAACTCCTCCACACACCCCTCGATCGGGTTGGGGTAATAGAGGACGGCGAACTGGCATTCGTCGGGGACATTGTCTGGAAGCGGAACGCAAGACTCGCCACTCCTGGTGAAAGGCAGGTCGTCGCGGCTTGCGCCGCAGAGCCGACAGGTACCCGTCGTAGGATCGCAACTGAAGCCCAGGTCGTTTCGACAATTCAGGTCACTTGCGCAAAGCAGATTCGTATCGATGAACATCGGGCTTTCGAGCCATCCCGTCTGTTGACAGGCTTGCGAGGTGCAGCTCAGGTCGCAGGCATCCGGAATCAGGTTCCCGTTGCAGTCCCGAACCGTGCCGTTGGGCCCGGTCCACCGCGTCGGCGGGCACGCGCCCTTGTAGGCAGGCGAGAGGGCTGCATCCGGGTCATAAGCCATGCAGCCGGGACGCCCCGGTCCGTTCGGACAACAGTCGGGATTCCCGTCGTTGTCGCTGTCCGGAAGGAAGACGCAGTCACTCGGGTTGTCACCCACTGCGTTTTCGTTCAGATCAACCCAGGGTCCGAGCAAATCGGGCGCGCCATCTCGGTCCCAGTCCATTTGGTTGTTGGCTTCGTCGAGCCCGTCCCATCGGCCGTCGTCATCCATGTCCACGAACCGTTCGCCCGGCTTCCAGACCGGGTTCGAGAACGGAGGTGCGGTCTTGTGCAGGCTTCCCGGTCCGACGACATACGGTCCGTTATCATTGCCGTTGGGATCACCATCCCGATCGATCACCAGCGCCGCAAACGTGTTGTCGAACCACTCGCCGTGGCCGTACTCGTATTCGCCGCTCCGGTTCAGATCATAGAAGTTGGCGGGCGAGGTTCGCAGGCCCGGGTCCGTGAGGTCGTCGTCGATCGGCGGGCCGGTCAGCGGATCGTCGCGCGACGGATCGACGAGCGGCGGTTGAATCGCCCACGGCAGGTTGATCCAATCCGTCGTCGTCCCTCTGATCGTAACGTCACCGTAGCTGATCTCCTCCCAATACTCGGCAAAGGAGCCGATCTCGGGATCGACCCGGTCGAAATACTGTTGGTGGATCAGTTGCCGATTCACCAGCCCGCCCGCCGGCTGGCCGGGCGGGTCACGGTCCGGGCCCGGGTACTGCTTCGGCGAGTTCGCCAGAGTCACCACAAAGACACGCTCCCCCGCGCGAGCCGGAAGCGCATAGACGCCGAACACGAGACACACTAACAAAGCCGTCGGGAACATCACCGCCGAGAAGCAAGAACGCGATCGAGCTGACACGGCACATACTCCGAGCTGTAAGTTTACGAGAAAAGGGATTGGAAGAACACCAAAGCCCTGTGCATAGGCACCCTCCGGGATGTCGGCGGCCGCACGTCGACCGGACGCCCCCTTCAACATCGCCCACGCCATGAGCCTGGGGCGAGTGGACCTACGCCCACCGAGTCTTGTCCCGGATGGCCATCATATCAAGTTGCCTAACTGTCGGTCAAGCTCGAACTGCTGATTTGGATCGTGCGCCCCCACTGAGCGAAATCGGCATCCCCCGTGCCTGTCCCTCGCCCGAGACGGACAACTCCGTCCTGATCGTCATGAATGAGCCGCAGGCCGCATGTGGCGATGGCGGGACGGTGCGATTCTGGTATCATCCCGATTCGAACGACAACAGAACTAGTGTCAAGAATCTGTCGGCAAACAGGATGAATGACGATGCGGCTGTATTTGGTTCGACACGGTGATGCGGTTTCCAAGGAAACGGACCCGACCCGCCCGTTGAGCGATCCGGGACGGGCATGCGTTCGACGCCTCGGCACCTTCCTGGCGGGCTCGGGTGTTCAGGTCGCGCGCGTCATCCACAGCGGAAAGCGGCGGGCCGCCGAGACGGCGGAGCTGCTGGCGCCGCACGTGTGCCCTTCAGGACACGTCGACGAAGTCACGGGCCTCGGATCGATGGACCCAGTAGCGCCGTTCGCACGCGCCATCAACGATTGGACCGATGACACCGTGGTGGTAAGCCACCTGCCCTTCATCGGTTCCCTGCTCTCTCAACTCGTGATCGGCAACGACGCCGCATCGACCGTCCTGTTCCAGACCGCCACCGTCGTGTGTCTCGCACGCACGGAAGATCAAACCTGGACGATCCTATGGGCGTTGTCTCCCGAATTACTCGTTCCACCTGCGAAATAGGTGCCCCCTGATGACACCAATCCGAATCGTGACCGGCGACCTGACGGTGCAAGCCGCCTTGAACGACTCGCGGACCGCCCGCGTGCTCGTCGACGCGCTTCCGATCGAATCAACGGCCCGGCGCTGGGGGGCGGAGGTCTACTTCACGGTCCCGGTGGATGCCGACGAGGAAGACGCACAAGCAGACGTTGCACCGGGGACGATCGTGTACTGGCCGGTGGGAAAGGCGCTATGCCTGCTCTTCGGGCAGAAACCATACAGCCCCGTCAGCGTCGTGGGTACAATCGAGGGCGACCCGGGGGTGCTCGATGCCGTGTCCGAAGGCGACACCATTCGAGTCGAACTGGCTTGACCTGCCCGGAGGCTGGGGGAAGGCGAGCGAAGGCACGTTTTCATCCCCACGCGCCGATCGACGCTCCGCCGCGCCCTTTCCACGGTACCGCAGTTCGCTACGATAAGCCCGATGGCTGCGATCACCGTCCGCAATCTCAAGAAGGTTTACCGCGTCCACCACAAGCCCGAAGGGCTCCGCGCATCGCTGCGGGCGTTGTTCAGACGTCGGTACAAGTACGTCCATGCGGTCGACGGAATCAGCTTCGAAATCGAACCCGGCGAGATGGTGGGTTTTCTGGGCCCGAACGGCGCCGGCAAGACCACGACGCTCAAGATCCTCAGCGGGCTTATCTACCCCACGGAGGGCGAGGTCTCCGTGCTCGATTTCACCCCGTGGGCTCGCAAGAACGCATACCGGCGCCAATTCGCGCTCCTGATGGGACAGAAAAACCAGCTCTGGTGGGATCTACCTGCGGCTGAGTCCTTCGAACTGCACAAGGAGATCTACGCGATCGAGCCTCGGCGGTTCGAGCAGGTCCGGCGCGAGCTAACCGAGTTGCTCGACGTCGGCGAGCTGCTCCATCAACCGGTCCGCGAGTTGAGCCTGGGCGAGCGCATGAAGATGGAACTGATCGCCGCCCTTCTTCATTCACCGCGCATACTCTACCTCGACGAGCCCACCATCGGACTTGATGTCGTGGCCCAGTCCAGCATCCGCCGTTGTCTGCGCGAGTACAACAACACCAGGCGGGTGACGATCCTGCTGACCAGCCATTACATGCAGGACATCGAGGCCCTATGCGACCGCGTCATGATGATCAACCACGGCCGGCTCGTACATGACGGCAGCTTGTCAGAGATCGTCAACCGATTCGCGACGCACAAAATCGTCACCCTGCGCTTTCACGACGGGCAGTTCCCGGATCAACTGGATCAGTTCGGCGAGGTGGTTCAGCTCGATCCGCCGAAAGTCACGCTGCGCCTGCCGAGACAGACCGTCGCCAAGGAGGCCAGTCGCATCCTCGCGCGATTCGACGTGAGCGACTTCAGCGTCGAAGATCCGCCCATCGAGGACATTATCGGTCTTATGTATCAGGAAACCTCCTCCCGCGCGCACCCGGGTGATGCCGAGGGAGCGGCACACCATGCATAAGTACTGGATCGTCTTCAAGGTCGCGCTCTCCGAGCGATTGGTCTACCGGACGGATTTCTTCCTGGCCACGTTCCTCAGGTTCATTCCCATCATCACCACCATCCTGCTCTGGGCCGCGATCTATGAAGGAGCGGATCGGACGGAGGTCGGCGGCCTAAAATACAGCCAGATGGTGTCATACTACCTGTTCGTGATGATCGTCCGGGCGTTCGGCTCCATGCCGCGCCTGGCGACCGACGTCGCCACCGAGATTCGCGAGGGGGAACTCAGGAAGTATCTGCTCCAACCGGTCAACTACGTCGCCTACCACCTCACCCTGCGGGGCGCGCACAAGCTGGTCTATTTCGTCATGGCGGCGTTGCCGTACGCTCTGGTGTTCTTCTTGTGTCGACGGTACCTGCCCGGTTGGCCGAGCGCTGACGTCCTCGCACTATCCGTCGTGAGCCTGGTACTGGCGTTTTTGATCGGGTTCGCGGTGAACATGCTCATCGGACTCATGGGGTTCTGGTTCCTCGAAGTCGCCAGTCTGGTGCACGTATTCATGACCGCGCAGTATTTTCTGAGCGGACACATGTTCCCCTTGAGTCTGCTGCCCGAGGCGGCCCGAAGCGTCGTGACGTGGCTCCCTTTTGCCTATGAGACGTACTATCCGACGCTCATACTCCTGCAACGCCTCGAACCGAGTGAGATCGTAGGTGTGATCGCGGTGCAGAGCATCTGGGTTCTGGTGTTGTTCGGACTGGGCGGTCTCGCGTGGTTCCGCGGTCTTCGTCGGTACGCGGCGTTCGGAGGATAGCCGTATGCACGCCAGATACGGACAAATCCTCGTACGTTTCTGGAAGAACAGCCTCATACGCGAGATGACCTTCCGCGGGCACTTCCTCGTCAACGCAGCCAGTGAGCTGATGTGGGTGGCGCTTCTGTTGATCTTCATCAACGTGATCTTTTCGAAGACCTCCAACGTCCGCGGTTGGACCGAACATCAGTACCTGTTTCTGGCGGGGACACATATGCTGGTGACCAGCTTTTTCGAGGCCCTGTTCTTCGGAAACTGCTGGCGAATCAGCGAACTCGTCCGTACGGGCGATCTGGACTTCGTGCTCGTCCGACCCGCCAACGCCCAGTTCCTTCTCAGCTTCGAACGGCTGGACCTCTCACCGCTGGCGAACGTTCCGGTCGCGGTGGCCATTTGTATCTATGCGCTCGTCAGACAAGGGGAAACAGTCACGGCGACCAAGGTCGGGCTGTTCGTTCTGCTTGTCGCGGGCGGCGTGCTGATTCTCTACTCGCTGTTGTTCATGTTCGCCACGACAAGCGTGTGGCTGATTCGTCAAACGGGCGTCGACATGCTCTGGTTTTACGCCGTGAGCCTGGCACGTTACCCGGCGGAGATCTACAAGCGGTTCGCGGGTGGTGTTTTGTGGTTTGCCCTGGTCTTTGTGGTACCGGTGTTGATGGTCGCGAATCTGCCGGCCAACGTCATGACGCGTACATTCAAGCCCTTCATGGTGTGCTACGTTCTGGCGGCCGGTGTTACGCTTCTGCTCATCTCCTCTCTGGTGTTTCGCCTCGCGCTGCGTTGGTATCGCTCTGCGAGCAGCTAGTGCCGGACCGCTCCCCCACCTGGCTCATCTTGCCCCGCTCGCCCCCCCGAGCGGCAAACACCGCGCTACGGGCCCACCTACGCTGAAAACGATGAACTCCGTGAACAATTGTCCGGAAACGCACCAAGACCCTTGAAACGGGGCCGAAAGCCCGCTATCATAGTGTAATCGGTGTTGCGCAGACCGGGTCTGACCACTCGACTGCAGATCTGAACACCGTACCCGCTCGCCGCGTCCTTCATGCGGAGGTTGTGTGGGCTGCGACGAGAGGGCAGTACCGAGCAAACGCCGCGCTTGTGCCGACGACGACCGGCTGACGCACACCACCCGAACTGCGAGAGATAAGTGCGTTACGGATTCGCGGGTATGCACATCCTCGAGACAGCTAAGGAGGTCGACCATGCGTGGACGAGTTCCGGTCGTCGTAAGCGGTGTGATTGTAGTCGGCATTCTTGTCACCTCGACAGCCGCGGCTGAGCGAAAAGGGCGTGGCCGCACACCGCCCTACGATCTGCACGCCGCACGGGTCGATCGTAATGGGGAACGTGCCGGAGGTACCGCCTTGTTCTCAGACACGGGCGAGCCGATGGGCACGTTCTACCCCATGTCGCGTGATTTGAAGCGCTGGGGCGGTGTCGCCGTTGACGCGGACCCCGACGCAGCCTGCCGGGCCGAACCTGGTTCGGCGTACTGCAACTCGCTGAGCCCGGGTTGGTGGCAGCCGCCGCTCGACAACCCCGACGTTCTCGTTGCGGACGACGCCGCGCTGGCGTCGGTGGCGCGTTGTGAGCTGGACCGCTACGTCCTGAAGGTCAACGGCAGCGCCGATGGGCAAGGCGAGGGGCCCTATTCGATTGATGCGGCTTTGTACGCCAGTTGTCCTGGTGCCGGAGGTGCGACACCGATTCCGGGAACCGAGTGTCATCAGGACCTCGAGGATTCCGGTGCGGCCCTGGTCGTCTGCGAGGCTGCGCCCGGTACGATCCTGCCGACCAACAACCTCTGGGTCGGAATCAAGTTCAGCCGGTTGCACTGTGCGGTCGCGGTTGGTGCCTTGGCCACCAAGGGCTTCTCGGCCGACCTGCTCGATTTCCCCGGCTTCGCGTGTCGCGCCAACCTGGGCGGCTTTTACCCGGATCGAGACTTCGGCGATTACGGCAACCACGCCAGCTTCTTCCTGGAAATCTATACCAACGGGCATTGCGCCGACCCGTCGTCCGATCCACCGACCGAAGCGTTTCCGAACTACAAAAGCAGCAGCCACGCGTTGTGGTCGTACACGCCTGGAAGCGGAATACGATTTGCGGACGACATATCACTACGAGAACCCCAGTGCTGGATGACTTCGATGGAGGTCGCGGTCAAGGGGCCCGGCATCACCCATGTCGACCTGCGCGTGGGGCTTAACAACGTCGATCCGGTTCATGGCGGCGTGATTCCTGGAGCCGATTTCTTCGTAATAGGGGGTTCAGGCCTCGTGATCGGGCGGCGGGACTTCGACCCTCCCCTATTACTCACTCAACCCGATCTCTGGATCGGCTATCACACAACGAGCACCGCAACCGGCCCCATCATCACCGATCGCGCGGCGGATCTCGGTCGCAACGAGGATCTCATCTGGGTACACGACGGTACACGGTGGCAAGCCGGCCCGCTCGATGACGGTCGCTACGCTGCCACCGATGTGACCATCTTCTGCGCGGACAGCCCGCCGAAAGGCGCCTGTTGCGACATGATCTTCACCGACGATCACGCCTGTGTCGGGGGTGACAACGACGGCCAACCGTGCGCCGGGAACGTCGACTGTCCCGAAGGACGTTGCATCGGCGACTCCGTTTGTCGGGACGACCTGGCCCCGATGAATTGTGCCACCGGCAATCTGCCGGCGCTTTGGTCGCGCGGCGAATCCTGTGAAGGTGTTTGTGTCGGAGGAGACAGCGATGGCCTCTCATGCGCACGGCAAGTGGACTGTCCCGGCCATCGCTGCTACGGAGGATATGACGACGGGATGCCGTGCGATTCCGACGAGGATTGTGATTGGGGTCACTGCCGCCGCGCGGAATGCGACGGGCCGTTCATCCGATCCTGCGGCGTGTCGGCCTGTTGTCCTCCAGACTGTGAATGTCGTGATGTTACGGAACAAGAATGCTTCGAGCTTCCGCCCATCGGCGACATGCGGGAATTCCAGCTTGGGGGATACTGCGGGCTGGCGGGGCAACGTTGTCGCGCCGGCTGCTGGGCATGTGCTACGGGTGGCGGTCCGTGCTGTGAGCCGCACGGCGGGCTCGGGTGTGAGGATCCCTTCTGCTGCCATGCCGTGTGTGACGAGGATGCGTTCTGCTGCCTTGTCGCGTGGGACGCAACTTGTGCCAACCTGGCCCGCTCACTTTGTGACTGTGGTGTCCCCGCAAACGACAACTGTTCCGGCGAAGGTCTGGATGGCGCGCAAATTCTGACCATTCCCGGGCTCGCCATTGCCGACGTGGAGTTTGCGACCGAAGCAGAAGATGATCCAGGTTTTGCCTGCCATTCCGATGAGCCCGGCACGCAAGGCGTGGGAACTGTCTGGTACAAATTCTTCGGCCCCGAACCGGCGACCACGCAGGACGTGTTCTCATCAGTGAAGCTCAGCACGTGTTTGACGAACAGCCCGAATGGCCGGGACTCGCTCATCCAGGTCTTCACGATGCCAGGTGCAGATGAAGGCGCGTGCGACGACGGGTCAACGTGCAGTATCCAAACCCAGGATTGCGTAGACGGGTCAGTATGCTGGAGCACCATGTCGGACGAGCAGGCGTGCGGCGCTCTCATTCCTATCGCGTGCAGTGACGATGTCGGACCGGACCAGGGATGTCCTCGAACGCGGAACTCACGCATCTGTCTTCCCAACGTGGTCCCCGGTCACCCGTACTACGTGATGCTCGCCGCGAAGAACGAGGAGAACCGCGATACCTACCGCCTGGACGTTACACAGGGATGCACAATACCTACTCCACTGCCGAACGACTTCTGTCACGCCGCCGAACAACTCGAGGGCGGTCTACGTGAACCGCTCGTCATCCCCTTCGATCTATCCGGCGGCG
>JASFUW010000189.1:0-9165 GCA_050050135.1 Phycisphaerae bacterium | reverse complement strand
CTATCCGGCGGCGGCGAGCACACCAGTGCGACGATGGACCTCGACAACCCGCAGGACATTCTCGGCAACCTGAAAAACGACATCTGGTACGACTGGACGGCCCCCACGAGCGGCCAGGTGACCATTGGGACCTGTGACCGGTCGATCTCGGACCCGCTCGAACAGGTCAGCACCGGTCTGATCGTGTACGAAGGGTGCGACTGTCCGTTCGATGACACTCGTGCCGTCGCCTTCAGCGACTTCTGCGGCGGTGAGTGCGGACCCAGCGCTTGTGTGACCTTCGAGGTGATCGCCGGTCGCTGCTACAAGATTCGCTTGGGCGGCCACTTCGGCAGCACACCGGCGGGTGAATTGAGGATCTCGTTGACCAGCGAGGAATGCAGCGACGGTCCGATCACCTTGCTGGACCCACTGAGCGGTACCGTCGATGCCCGCGCCCCCCATAAGCCCTCGGACTCGAACGTCTCGCAGGGAGTCCGTTCGATCCTCGTTTCGGCGACTTCCGGTACTGGCGACGAACTTTGTTGGTCGCTATGCGAGACAGCCACGAACGGACCCGCGAATGACATCCTGGGCATCGTTGACAACGGGGACGGTACGCTTACTGTCATCCTCGACCGACCGATCACGCCGGGTGCCGTCACCACGCTCACCTATGTAAGCTTCGGCGGCGTCGCACAAACCGGCGTCTTCATCGCACACCCGGGGAATGTCAACGGTGATGGAATCGTCGACGCGGATGACCTGGCCGCGATGGTGAAGATCTTGAACGGCTCGGAGACTCCCGCTCACGGGCTTTACAGCGCGGATTGTAACCATAGCGGGAAGATCACGCCAGCCGACCTGCTTTGCGTACTCAACCTGCTCAACGGTGGCGACGCCTACGCGCCCGGTTGGAATGGCACCAGCCTGCCCACGGCCGAAGGTTGCCTGCCCGCAACCGAAAGCAGCACGCCGAACCGTTAGTTAGGGGTCGCACCCGCCGACCGACACGCCCTGTTCGTGCCGGGCGGCACGAATCGCTGCGCTCAATCCGTAGCCGGTTCCGGCTCTTCCGTTTCGGTCTTGCCGAGCAGGTAGCGGTCAAACCAAGCCAGGTCCCACTCCATCTTCGCCTTACGGTGCTCGTACGTCGTGAGCCCGTGCCCTTCGCCGGGATAGACGATGAGCTCGGTCGGAACGTCCAGGTAATGCCGCAATGCACGGTACAGTGCCCGCGAATGGGCAGACGGAACACGCTCGTCGTTCGCCCCGACGTGAATCAACGTCGGCGTTTTTACCTTGTCCAGGTTGTAGATCGGTGATCCCGCCCGATAGGCGTCGGGACCGGACCACGGCAGCCCTTCCATGTAGTTGACCACGTGCCCCGGCGTGTCTTCCGTCCCCCACTGGATCACCATATCGAGCACGCCCGCGCCGGAACTGGCCGCTTTGAACCGGTCCGTCTTCGTGATCACGCAGTTCGTCAGGTAGCCGCCGTTGCTCCAGCCCATCACCGCCAACCGGTCGGGATCGGCGATCCCGCGCTCGACCATGGCGTCGACGCCCTTCAGGATGTCTTCGACCTCGATGTCGTTCTCGCGGCCGATCAGGTCCGTCATGAACTTGTCACCGTATCCCGTCGAGCCGCGATAATTCGGACTGAGCAACGCATAGCCCTTCGCCGCCATCAACGCCCGGCCATAAATCCACAACCGCAGCCGATACATCGTCGCCGACGTCGGTCCACCGTGCAGCTCCACCACCATCGGGAGCGGCGTTCCAGGCTTGTAGTCGGGCGGAAGCTCCAGGATGCCCTCCACCTCCTCGCCGTTCGCTCCCTTCCAACGCACGATCGAAATCTGCGGCAGCCGCCATGTGTCCACCTGCGGGTTGACCCTGGTCAGCCGCGTGTACTTGCCGCTATCTGAAACGAGGAAGATGTCACGAGGATGCTCGATCGTCGACAAAATGACCGGCAGCGGACCGTCACCGCGCGAGGAATCGAAGCCCGTGACCACCACGTCGCCCGGTGTCAGAACCTCGGCAGCCTGCTGTCGCCCGCCGCGAACCCCCGGAATCATATGAACCCGTTGCCGCGCCCGCTCCTCGCCCATGAAGCACAGGTCGCGCGAGCCCCCACGCCAGTGCATCGTCCCACCGGTCACGGTGACGCCTTCGGGCCTGTCCAGCTCACGCAGCACGGGCTCATCGCCGGACCACTCGATGACGTACAGCCTCGGCGGATAGCCGTCGAACGAAACCGTCAGCCCCAGCGCTTTCCCGTCGTCCGCCCAGCTCACGCCGTCCACCCAACCATAGGGCGACGGATGATCGTCACGCCAGCCCGCCGGCGTGAGGATACCGACTTTCTCCGTTTCTGCGTCGTAAACGTCAACACGCGACCACCCCTCGTTGGTGAGCAACGTCCCGTCGGGTGTCGTCACCATGGCAATGCGTCGTTCGTCGCCGGAGACTTCCAGGTCACGTATGACGCGCTTCTCGTCGATCAGCTTCTTGGACCGCCAGTTGACGAGGTCGAGCTTCCAGACCTGCGAGAACTTCGTGACGCCGTGGCCATACTCCAGGTCCTTGTACTGATTCCGCAGATCGCTCCATTCCTCCTCCACGTCTTCTTTGGACGTGGTGTAGTAGACCGTCCGCCCGTCCTTCGACAGTCTGAACTGCCCGACCCCGTTCTTGACACGCGTGATCGCCATCGGCTCACCGCCCTCCGGACCGATGCGCCACACCTGCCGTTTCCCGTCGTAAGGCGGACCTTCCTCACCCGCCCGTTCTCGACCGCTGGCGAAGTAGATGTAGCGCGAGTCCGGACTCCACTGCGGCGAAGTGTCGCCCGCCCGCTCGAAAGTCAGGCGGCTGACCGACCCGCGCTTCGTCTCGACCACCCACAGATCCGTGTTCCTTCGCTCTTCGGGGGGGTCCCATCGCATCTCGGTGTAGGCGATGTGCTTCCCGTCCGGCGAGGCGGCCAGCCCCGTCACTACCCGGATCGTGAAGTAATCCTCCGACACGATGTCGTGGTCCCGAACGGGCTCACCGCCCACGACCGATGGCGCCGCAACCCACGGCGCCCCGATAAGCACAAACGCGAAAATCTGGATTCGTTGCACGATTTCTCCTCTCCTCGATCTCAGAATCCCGCTCACAACCGCACGGGAACACTGGAACTCGTCACTTCGACCGCGTTGAACCGCGCTGCTGATGCCCTGCGCCGCTCCGAACGGCTCAACGGCCGTGACTTTCGGGCCTGATTGTCGACGCATCGTGGAGCCCCGGCAACCCTTCGCACCCGACCCTGCTGGGATCTATAGGATTCCGTGCTGCCGGCGGATCGGCCCCGAGCACCGGCTATGCAACGACCCGCGCGACACTCGGGCGTCTTCACCTGATCCGTCGCCGGTCTCGCTTGTGGTGGGCCATGCGCGTGTTCGGGTCACGGGATTCCACGATCCCCCCTCACCCACCGTTGTAGAGTCGTCTGCTGACCCCGAAACCGTCCAACTCCGGACAACCCCGCCGCCAGAGACGCCGCAGCCGTCCCCCCGGGTACGGTGCACATAGCCGATCGGTCCGGCAAACCCGTATTGCGTTAAGATACCGAACGGGTTAGTATCTTGGCCGGTGTGGAGCGCGCGTGCTCGGCACTTGTCGTGCTTTCGATGGTTGGTGAACACGAATGGGGATAACGACATGAAACCAAGATGGATGATCGTTCTTACGGTTGGATTGATCGGAATCGGACTGGCGCATTGGCAGGTCGGACTCGTCCCATCGGTTGCAGCCTCCGACCAAGCCGCGGTGACGGCGGCAGGCTGCCTGTTGCCTGCCCTGGGCGGCGAGCACGAATTCATCGGCTCCAAGAAGTGCAAGAAATGTCACATGAAAGAGTTCAAGAGCTGGCGGGACACGAAGAAAGCCAAAACGTTCGACCTGCTCAAGCCCGGGCAGGCAAGCGAAGCCAAGCAGAAGGCGAACCTGGACCCCGCCAAGGACTACACGAAGGATGAGAAGTGCCTCAAGTGCCATACCATTGGCTTCGGCGAACCGGGCGGGTACTTCGTTCCCGACGCCGCGGACGAAAAGGCCGTCAAGAAGGCCGGGAAGTTGGAGGGCGTCGGGTGTGAGTCCTGCCACGGCCCGGGCAGCGCCTACATCGACAGCCACGAGGAGATAAAGAAGTCCAAGCGAATGTACACGCAGGACGAGATGTTCGCCGCAGGCTTGAAGAAGATCGAAGAAGCCTCCTGCACCAAGTGCCACAACGAGGAGAGCCCCACGTACGTACCTTTCGACTTCGCAAAGCAGAAGAACAACGCCGAGGGGGCACACGAGATCTTCCCCCTCGAACAACGACAGGAGTAGCTTCCGACGAAACTTCCACCCAGGGCCGACGAGCGAGGACGGGAGGCGGGCCCGTACCGCCTCCCGTCCGGCTCGCCGCCGCACGCCCCGCCGCGACCGATCCGGCTCCCACCACCCCCGGTCCGGGGAGCGCTCACCGAGGTCCTATAACGCCGCACTCGAGCAACTACGAACGATCGGCACGCCAACCCTGACCCATCCCCTTGCGAACCGACACCAAGATGACCACAATACCCCGCTACGGGTTCCAGCTTGGCGGGGCGTCTCGACGCAGACGCGGACCGAAAGGGGTGATCCCAACCTGTGTCAATCTGGGACGGTTTCTATAGTAGAGGTACTAATTGGTCGAAGTCCCTGGCGTACGTGAAGCATCTGGGCTTCCCGGCGCCGGGACGTCGGGTTCGCGTATGGATTCATCGAGGTGCAACATGATCGGGAAATCACTCTGCTCTGGCGGGACCATGTTCCGTCTGTTCGGTTTGTGCGTGTCGCTGACGCTGTGCGCCATGATTGGGTGTGGGAACCTCAACCTCGGTGCAGGCTGCAACGGCCCAACCAACGGCCAACAGACTGACACCGACGGCGACGGCATCAACGACAACGAGGACAACTGTCCCCAGGATGTCAATCAGGACCAAACCGACACCGACGGGGACGACGTCGGCGACGAATGCGACAATTGCGTCGTCGTCGTCAACGAGGATCAAGCCGACGCGGACGCAGACGGCGTCGGTGACCTCTGTGACAACGCCCCCGACGATCCCAATCCCGGACAGGGTGACGCCGACGGGGACGGCGTAGGCAACGTTACGGACAACTGCCGCAACACGGCCAATCCCGATCAGGCGGACGCCGACAGCGACAACGTCGGCGACGTTTGCGACAACTGCGTCAACGCACCCAATACCAGCCAAACCGACGTCGACGGCGACACCGTAGGCGACGCCTGCGACAACTGCCCCACGAACACCAACCCCTCGCAAGCCGACATGGACGACGACGGCGTCGGTGACGACTGCGACAACTGCCTCGCCACCGCCAACCCGAATCAAACCGACAACAACGGAAACGGCATCGGCGACGACTGCGAGGGCGACCTGGATTCGGATGGCGCCGACGACGTCAACGACAATTGCCTCTCGGTGCCCAATCCCGGCCAGGAAGACGCTGACGGCGACGGGGTAGGCGACGCTTGCGACAACTGCGAAAACACCGAGAACAACGACCAGGTCGACACCGACAGCGACGGGCTGGGCGACGCGTGCGACAACTGCCCCGACGTGCCCAACGCCGCCCAGGTGGACGGCGACGGCGACGGTGTGGGTGACGAATGCGACAACTGCGCCGCCGACGCCAACCCCGGGCAGGACGACTCCGACGAGGACGGCATCGGCGACGCCTGCGAGGGCGATCAGGACGGCGACGAAGTCCCCGACGACGACGACAACTGTCCGGATGTCCCCAACGCGACCCAGACCGATTCCGACTCCGACGGCCTCGGGGACGCTTGCGACAATTGTCCGGGCGACGCCAACGCCGCGAACACGACCGCCACCGACTGCAACTCGGACGGCGACACCGATGACGACGGTGAAGCCGTAGGCGAGCAGTGCGACCGCGACGACGACGGAGTCGGCGATGCCTGCGACAACTGTCCGGATAAGTCCAACCCGGCCCACACCACCACCACCGACTGCAACGGTGACGGCGACACGGCCGATGACGACGAATCCGTCGGTGACCAGTGCGATGAGGACGGCGACGGTTGGGGTGACGTCTGCGACAACTGCCCGGACGTCTCCAACCCCGACCAGGCAAACAGCGACGGTGACTCCTGTGGCGACGCCTGCGAAGAGGATTGCACGCCGCCGCAGGTTGTCGTGACCATCGACGGTCCGGACGCACTCGAAGCAGGCCCGTGCGAACAGATTATCCTCACGGCCGAAACCAGTCCGACAAGCGCCACCGTCATGTGGACGCAGGATTCCGGCCCCGACCCAGCAACCCACCCAGCGACGTTCACGTTCATCGACAACGGGGACAAGACGGCCACTTTCATCGCCCCGAGCCTCACCGATCAGGGACCGCTGGTGTACGTCTTCATGGCGACCGGGACACGAGCGGGCTTCACCAACGGGCAGAACACCGTCGAGATCACCGTTCCCGACATTCAGTCAGGCGATCTGGTCGTTCCCACAAAAACCAGCGGCGCCGCCCAGCCGGGCGACACCGTGACCTTGCAGCTCGACAACGGCCCCTTCCCTGGTGCCGTGTGGGAACAGGATCTTGACCCGGTACCGCCGATCACCATAACGCTTGATCAGGACGGTAGCGGCGTGGCGACCTTCGTCGCACCCGCCGTATCCGAAACCACCCAGTTTGACTTCATCGTCACGACCCAGAGTTGCCCGGGTGGCGATTTCACCGGGTCCGCGATCGTCGCCGTCCAGGTCGTCAACGTAGACTTCGACCTTCCCGCCACATTCCAGGTGGGCACCACTCCGGACCTCGACGATTTCCTGGTCATCACCGGCGGCCCACCCGGGTTCGAGCGGTTCTTCGGCGGCAACACGGTGGGAGACGGCGGCCTACCCGACGGCGTGACGCTGAACGTCGTCACCGGCGAGATGAGCATCGGAGGCGGGGCGGGCCAGACAATACGTCTAACCGTAACGGTAATCGGCACCGCCGGTGAACTCGCCATCGTTGACGACATCGTCAACATCGTCCCGGCGCCGTAAACGCGCGGCTCGTTTCAAACGACTAGGGATTACCAATCGCGGGCTGGCCGATCTGGCCTGCCCGCGTTTGCTTGTCGGGCGTGCTGGACATCCGGTGGCTCAGAGATACGCGTCCGATTCCCGCCTGCCACTGCAACCGCGCGCACGCAAACGAGATGACTTGGCGCCGAGCACGCCAAGCGGATGTGTACGGCGGTTGGGTCCCGCTCGGACAGAACAGATTATGCCTACTGTCCGAGATACCCCGCCTGGAAAACCGCCACGTCTCGCAAATCTGAGACGCCATCGCCGTTCAGATCCCCGGCCTCACATCCACCGCCCAATCCGCCCGACTCCGGCCCGCTCAGACAGGACGCGAAAGGATCAAAATCCGCCGTGGTGATCGCGCAGTCCGCGTCGAAATCGCCGTGCGTTCCGCACGCGACGACCGAAAAACCGTCCGACACCAAGCGTCCCGTTACAATCACGCTCTCCGGGGCAACGACTTTCGACGTGCTCGGGTCCGGACACGGTGCAACGCAATCAGGGCAAGGACCACCCTCGACCAGCACCTCAATTTGAGTACCGGACGACAGCGCCTCCGCACGAAAGATGAACGAGGCAATCCGCAGCCCCTCAGGTGTCGCGTGGGGCGGCTCGCCGAAGGCGGCCACGATATACCAGGCGTCGCCGTCGTTGTACGGCAGCTCGGAGTACGGATCACAGTACACCGTCGGGCTGCAGTCTGCGTTCAGGCAGGCCAGCACCGGATCCGGCCAGAAACGGCTGATTAACCAAACGAACGGACCGTCCTCCACCTCGGCCTCCAACGTCAGGACGGTGGGGTCCCACCCCATGATGGCATCCACACCCACAACCGGCTGCGGCTCCTCGTTGTCTGAAACCGCGTAAAGCCCCATCTGGACCGCCTCACCCAGAAACACGAACGGTACCGGTGCTCGCCACTCGAGGTCGACCGCGGCCGTTGCGCGTTGAGGTGTCAGCCCAACGCTTAGTACGTAGACAACCCCCGCTACTTGTATGGACCTTAGCTTCCAACGCATTGGATCCCCCGCGAACTGACCGCGCATTCGAACTTACCCCATCGATGTCAAACCAAGGCAGCTTGATCGAAATCCGGACTTCTTCTGATTAACGCAAGCCACCCGGCCCGGCTCGATATACCCCGTCGCAACTCTGGTCCAACGGTCCCGCTTGCGCGCTGCGGCGGGCAAGTCGCGCGTGACCACGCGAGGTCCCCCGTTTTATTGAACCCCGCCGTTGCGACTACACGATTGTAGCGATGGCCCATCAACAAGGCCACCCGGAAACCGCAGGTTCCGCGGATCGGACGGTTGTGCCTTCTTGACACACCGCCCGAGAACGCTCACGTACCACGCGGAAGGGCGAGGCTGGCGAAGGTCGAAACCGCGCTCCTCGCGGGAGCGCCGACCGGCGGGTTCCGGATCGCAAGGCTGGCATCCCCGTCCGATACACCGCCCCGACTGCGGGTCCGCAAGGATCGACGGCCAACCCACCCAGTCCTCTGGCCCCGACTCACCCGGCCTTGGGGACGGAACCCGCTGCGAGTCCTTTCTCGCCGCGGACCGTTCGAGACGCTCACCCACGACCGAGGCGTCGTCGTCTGCGCCTCCCGGTACCCTCCGGGCGTACTCCGGCATCGCAGCCTTCTTGTCAGCATCTCCTTCAGGCATCGAATGCTCGGCGTCGGTTCGGTTCAAACTGTTCGGCCCTTCGTCGCCGTATGCTGCGACTACTATGGCCTCGGCGGACTTCTGCCGACTCGTCGGACCGCCTCGCGGCGGCCCTGGCCCGAAGGCAAACCGGCAGACCTCTCAGGGTAAGACGCGCGACTTTCCTCCCATAAACCCGCCGCATATACGCCGAGTCGGTCCGGATGGCATCGGGCTTTGGGTCTCTGCGCCCCCTCGCCCGCCAACGCGACGCCTCGTATGCGGTTCGTGTGCCTCGGGCCGGGAGTCTGCCTTCCGCTTCCTTCAGATTCCGCCTCGCGACGGACACCCTTGCGGTTCGGCTAGGAGTTCCTGCCATCAAGGCC
>JASFUW010000188.1:0-9236 GCA_050050135.1 Phycisphaerae bacterium | reverse complement strand
CGATCTCGCGGCTGCAACCGCCTTACCGGTCGTGCGGCCCGGCTGGTCACGACACCCGCCTGATCATAGGAGCGCAAGGACCGAATAGTAAAGCGGGGCGGACGTTAGGCGCCGGGCTGCGGGCGCTTTTCCTGTAGCGGCGGCCCCAGGACCGATAGCCACCGGATGCAGGGCCACCATTCACCGGTCGCAATCTCTCACGATGGCTCGTTCGGCGCGGCGGCGTTCAGCCTCGCTGCCTCCCTGGCGCCGTTTCGGACTGGTCGCCCGACTCACGGGCCTTGGAACGCCGGGACCGGGTCGGTTTCCGCTTCGTGAACGGGATCGTCAATCGATAGGCTCCCTCCTCCAACTCGCTTTCCACAGGGTATCCACAGCGGTGGAAGACGCGCAACATTCCGTGGTTTTCGACCAGCACATCGGCCGTGAACCCCGCGATGCCATGCCCGACGGCTGCGTCGACCAGCTTGTTCATCAGTTGGGTTCCCAGCCCCTGGCCCTGGTGGTCGTCTCGGACCAAGAAGGCCGCATCCGCGAAGTTGGTCTGGGGGTCTTTGCTGTAGTGGGCGATTCCGATGATCGGTGCGCTTTCCGAGTTGTCGGGCAGGACGACCAGTGCCATATCGGCGTCATAGTCCACCCTCAAGAACTCCTGGAGCTTTTCATGGGGCATGGCCTTGATCATACGGAAGAAGCGATAATGGATCGACTCCGGGGACAGCTTGTAGAACATGTCGCGAAGCAGCGATTCATCCGTCAGCTTGAGCGGTCGCAAGAAGACGCGTGACTTGTCCTTGAGCTCGATCCACTGCTCGAGCTCGTCGGGATAGATGGGCGTCTGCAGCGGCATCTCGATCTGGTCGGGGTACACGAGTTTCCGGGCCTTGGCCTCGGACAGAAGCCAGGGGCGGAACTTGGGATGGGCCACCTGAATCAGTGCCATCGCGCGCTCGCGGATGTTCCTGCCGTGCAGGTACGCGGTACCATATTCTGTCACTACGTAATGAACGTCGCCGCGGCTGGTGACCACGCCGGCCCCCTGCTTGAGGTGGGGGACGATCCGCGAGAAGGTATCGTCCTGCGCGGTCGAGGGCAGGGCGATGATCGGTTTGCCGCCCTTGGAGCGGGATGCGCCGCGTGTGAAATCCACCTGTCCGCCGATACCGCTGTAGAACAGGGTCCCGAGCGAGTCGGCACACACCTGCCCGGTGAGGTCGACTTCGATCGCGGCGTTGATGGAGATCATCTTGTCGTTTCGGGCGACTATGAACGGATCGTTCGTGTATTCCGTCGGGTGGAACTCGATCAGCGGGTTGTTGTCGATGAAGTCGTAGAGCTTTCGAGAGCCCATCACGAAGCTGGCTACGATCTTTCCGCGGTGCAGCGTTTTTTCCGCGTTGGTGATCACCCCGTTGTCGACCAGTGGGATGATGCCGTCGCTAAACATCTCGGTGTGGATCCCGAGGTTCTTGAAGCCTTTGAGGTAGTGAAGGACGGCGTCGGGGATGGTTCCAATGCCGAGCTGGAGCGTTGCGTCGTCCTCGACCAGGTTGGCGATATGCCTCGCGATGCGCCTGGCCAGTTCGTCGGGCTCGCCCTGCGGTGCCTCGAGGACGGGTCGGTCGCTGGGCACCAGAACGTCGATGTCGCGGACGTGCAGAAAACAATCACCCAGGGCCCGCGGCATTTGGCTGTTCACCTCCGCGATGACCACACGGGCGCACTCCGCGGCCGACTTTACGATGTCCGTCGAGACGCCGTAACTGCAATAACCGTGCTCGTCCGGCTCGCTCACCGCGACCAAGGCCACGTCGATCATCACCCGCCCGCTGCGAAAGAGGCGCGGAATCTCGGACAGGAAGATGGGGGTGTAGTCGGCGCGTCCGTGGGCCACGGCGTCTCGGACGTTGGGACCGATGAAGTAGGCGTTATGCCTGAACCGGTTGCCGAGGCGAGGCTCTGCGTACGGGGCGATGCCCAAGGTCAGGATGTGGACGACCTCGGTGTCGCTCAGGTCGCTGCGGGCGGAGAGGGCCTCGACCAGGACCTGCGGCTCGCCCGCTCCGGAACCGATAAAGACGCGCTGTCCATGCCGCACGGAGGCGACGGCGGCCTCGGCCGTCGACACCTTGTCTGCGTATCGCTCACGCCAGGGTTGTTTCTGTTTGACTGCCATCGTCGGCTACTGACCCGAATGTCGATTCCTCGATCCAAGGCGTGTCCCACGGCGTACGGTCACCGTCGGCGACACGCAGGAATCCCCTATCCCTCCCTCGTGTCGCAGTGCAATCCGCGTACCGAACGGCGAGAAAGTTGAGACCGGATGCCGGGGACCGGATCACGGAACGGCGGGCGTCGCGAGGGGCAATTCTCGTCTGTGTCGTTGTGTACCAAGGTCGTCCGTTCCGAGTCCTGCGCCCGCGTATGCGCCGGATCAATGACCCTCGAGCCTCCTGAGCGCGCCCTGGATGCGGCGGACGTTGAGCGCGTCGTTCTGGCGGCGGGCCTCGGCCAAGGCCCGTTCGAGGGTTTCCCTCGCCTCCGTCGTGCGGCCCATCCGTCCGAGGACCTGGCCCTTCTTGAACAGGGCGTAGTGATAGTTCGGGGAGATGGCCAGCGAACGGTCGTAGTTCTCGATCGCTTCCTCCAGCTCCCCGAGGTCACGATGGGCGTTGCCGAGGTTCATGTAGTTTACGCGGAAGTTGATTCGCGGGACCCGTTGATAGGCGATCGCATATCCGGGGATGAGCAGAACGACGAGCACAGCCAACCGCCAGGGACGCATGGTTACGACCTGTCTTACGACCCAAACCAAAGTCAATGCGGCGTAGACGAGCAACACCGGGACCATGATCAGCCGGTACCGAACGCCAACAGCCCGGCTACATGTGCCAGGAGGAAGGCATAGAGCACGCCCTGCTCTTTCCAACGCTTCAATGAGATCACGATTCCGGCTACCGCCAGGGGGAGAATCACGCCGTAGGTGACGAGCGGAAGCCTGAGCAGAACGGAGAAGCGTTTGGAGAAGTAATAGCTGCGGTTGTTCGGTGACTCGTAGGCGTTGACTATGTATTTGAGCTTGTTGGCTTCGAGCGTCAGCCAGCCGGTGAGATCTTCCTTTATGCCTTCGACGCTCTTGCGCCACCAGAAGCGGGAGACTTCGGACGGCACGAGATCGTCGCGCCCGAGTTCGTCTTTGGCGATCTCCGGAAAGTTGCTCTGCTGATCGCGCACACTGGCACCCAGAAGTCGTCCTTTGTAGCGCGGGGCGGCGATGAAGTGGCCTTTGGAGTGGGCGTTGCTCCCGATGAACAGGTTCACGCCGGCGTTCGAGGTAAGCAGGACTGCGTCATCGCCGATCAGGCAGTTGTGCAGGGTGACCGGTGCGATGGTCGCGAAGAACGCACTCGTCAGCGCCGCGCAGGCCAGCAGCCATTTCTTCCAGCTTCGCACCGAAAAACAGAGGATGATGGCGAGCACGGCCAGCGGACCGAACAGTGCGACCGTTCCGCGAGCACATGCAGAAAGTCCGAAACAGACGCCCGCAGCCAGCCACTTCCACAGGGCGGGTTTCCGCAGTCCGGACGACAGCAACACGAGCATCAACAGATCCAGGAAGATGATCAGCGTAGCGCCCAGTATGAGGCTGCTGTAGAAGATCATCATCCCGTACAAGGCCGCCAACAATCCGGCGACTACCCCGACGGCGGAGCCGAAGAGCTGTCTTCCGAGGTGATAGACGAGCCCGGCGGAGAGCGCCGACAGAATCACCTGTACGATACACGCCGCGATCGTCGAGGGGCCTGCCATGCTGTAGATGACAGCCAGGAAATAGGGGTATAGCGGCCCCAGATAGAAGACAGGCTTGCTTTTGCCGAGCCAATCACCCTCGGTGATCTCGATCGCCCAATGGTGGTACATGAACGGATCGGTGTGCAGATGCCTGAAAAACGCCGTGTCCGCGACCTCGATGAGGTGAAACAACCGCAGG
Source organism: Phycisphaerae bacterium (assembly GCA_050050135.1). GTDB lineage: Bacteria > Planctomycetota > Phycisphaerae > UBA1845 > UBA1845. The sequence goes on along the minus strand of JASFUW010000188.1, from coordinate 5,245 downwards.
AGGAATGCAAACCCGACCACAAGCCAGAACGCGACGGCGTATCGATCGAGGAACGCGAATCGCGCACCGATCCTGGCGAGCAGCTCCTCTCCGCGCGCTTCGCGCTTAGGCCGATCGGTGTTGCTTCCCTCTGGTAGGGCGTGCAGCTTCAGTTGTCTAAGGGCCGCCTCGATGTCGGGCGGGCGCAGCTTCAGTCGACGCGCCATTTCGGCAACGGTGAGCTTCCGACAGTGCTTCCGAACGAATCGCTTCTGCGTCTTGTTCAGTCTCACGACCCAGCCCCGTCGGTAAATGCGCGCTCGTCGAGGAAGCTTCGAACGACGGGCAGGATGCGCTCGTGTGCATCCTCGACCACGTAATGCCCGGCGTCGGCAAGCCGGTGGACCGCGGCGTGCGGGAAGCGCCGCGTCCACTGGTGCAGAAACGTCTCGGTGAAGCAGAAGTCCTGCATACCCCAGAGAATCGTCATGGGGCGGTCTGAAACCTCGGCAAGCCCGGCTTCGATGCCTTGGATGACCCGGTAGCTTGCGGCGCGCGGACTGAGCGGAATGTCGCGCACGAAGCACTGGATGCCGACGCGATCGGCTGCGCTGCCGTACGGCAGGAGGTATCCCGCTGCGACCGAAGGTGTCATCCGGCTGCGGTTGGAGCACGCCATCCGGATCGCCGCACGGGCGAACGCGTTCATCCGGCGAACCGCGAGGTCCCCGACGACCGGCCAACGGCACATGCGGATGCGAAACGGAAGACGCCCGCCCAGAAATGCGGAGGTATTGAAGACGATGAAACGGGCGACGCGTTCGGGATGTCGAACGGCCCAGCCAAAACCGATCGGCCCGCCCCAATCGTGAACCGCCAAGGTCACATCACGAAGGTCCAGGTGCTCGACAAGCCGCTCGACGTTATCGATGTGGGTAGACAACGTGTATGGATAGTTCTGCGGTTTGTCCGACAGGCCGCAACCGACATGGTCCGGCACGACGATGCGGTTGCGGTCGCGCAGGCCCTTGACCAGGTCCCGAAAATAGAACGACCACGTGGGGTTGCCGTGCAGCATGAGGATGGGCGGCGGTCGCCGCTCGCTCTCCGGTCGCGGCTCACCCTCGTCGAGGTAGTGCATGCGGGCCCCGACGACGTCAAGACGGTGCGAATCGAACGGGTACAGCTCGCCGAGCCGCGCGAGGCGGGGATCGCGCTCGCCGGTCCGCTCACCGGTCCCTGGCTGTGCTGCTGAACCGGCGGTTTCGCCCTCGTGCGTGCTGGAACGGTTGACGCTTGTCGACGGGGTGACAGGCATAGGCACGATCACCAGCGCACACCGAGCATGACGCTGTTTAGCCCGCTGCCGATGCCCAGCATGGCGATCTGTTCCCCGGCGCGCGGTGGGGCCTGCTCGATACCCAGGGCCATGGTCAGGGGCAGAGAAACGGAGCCCACGTTGCCCAGGAACTCGAAGGTCGAGAAATCCCGGGCGGAATCGAGTTCGAGTGCTCGATAGAGCTCGTCGCGATGGGCGGCGCCGACCTGATGGCAGTAGGTGCGGGATACGTCGCCGTTGGTCCAGCCCATACCCTGTTTGAACACCTTCCACGTATCCCCGGCCAGTTGACACCCGCTGACCAGCAGCGTTTCCGCGTCGGTCTGCATGCTCATGGCCGCATCCACGTTGAAACCGGTGTCGCCGCTGCCGCGACACAGGTGGTTGTGTTCGGTGGCTGTCTGTACGACGCCACCGACAAGACGGTGTCCGGTTTGCGTGACCGAGTCGTGGGTCATCACGAGGGCGACGGCTCCCGACCCGATGGTCAAGGACGCGAACGCTGCCTTGAATTCCCGGCGGGTGAGCTTGGTCGCCTTCAGAAGCTCGTCGATCGTGGTCTGGACGAGGTTGCGGCTGCTCTCGCCTGCCACGATGAGCCCCTTTTTGACCTGTCCCAGTTCGATCATGTTCGCCAGTGAGATCATCCCGTTCAAGAATCCCAGGCAGGCGTTCGAGATGTCGTAGATCACCGCCTTGGGAGAAAGCGACAGGTTGTCGTGCACGACCGAGGCGGTCGCGGGTTCGAGGAAGTCTCGGGACACGGATGTGTGGATGAGACACTCGATCTCGTCGGGCGAGGCGTTCGACGCATCAAGCGCGCGACGGCCGGCCCATGTGCTCGCGTCGCTGGGCAAAGTCCCCTCGTTCCAGAACCGCCGCTCGCGGATGCCCGTCATCAGCTCGAGTCGACCTTCGTGGACACCGAATCGCTCGTAGACCGGGGCGAGTTCGCGCTCGAGTTCCACGGACGCCACCACGTTCTCGGGGAGGGCGTAGCCGAAGGACTCGAGGCGGACATGCCTGTAATTAAACATCTGAATTAAACCCGCACTACAATTATTCCCGACCGAGCGCAGCGACGCCCGGGCATTATAGCGACTTGGCCGAGCCTGGGAACCAGTCACAGGCTGTCACGCAGCGCGGTATCAGATCCGCGGACATACCCGCTGCTCCCACGGAAGGCCTCGCGAGTCCGAAAGAAGGCGAAGGTCTCTGTCAAACGCCGGGCACGATCGCTGTACGGTGGGTTTGTGCCCAACGTGGTCCACGTGGCACCCCTTCGAGATCGTCTTCGGCGCTGGGCAAGGAGCTTGCAGAACATGCAGGAACCGAGGTCTCCTTTCATTTTTGGCGGCTTTGAGGGTGTTGACGCTGGTCGTAACCCTCGCTCTTCCCGGTGACTGGATGAGGTGGAACCGGTTCGACGCATGGGCGCGGTGCTCCGCGGTCTCGTTCTGACCGCGCGGCGACGCGAGCCGATGAGGCGAGCGGCGGGAGTCCGAGAACACGCACCGTACCGCCGCGGTCCGGGCCCGCCACCGCCAGAGCGCGCATGTGGTCGCCTTACCGGTCGTTGACTTCGCCCCGCGGCCCGCCAACAACTTGACAGAGGTGTTTGCACCGCCTTCGGCCGACGCAAGCCGTCGAGATCGGCGCGTCTCACGCTCTTTCCGTAGCCCGGCGATGCGCGAACCTCAGGGGTAGGGAGCCTCTGCTGCCTCCATCGGAGAGGCGTGAGGAGGCCAATGGGGGAAAGAAGTTGCTTAGCTCAAAGATCCGCTGCGCGCGCTACGCGCTCACCGTCGGGAATCTGGCAGTCGTCGCCGCTTGCACCACGCCCGGGTGTGGGAACACGCTCGGCGGACCGACCGCACTCAGACCGCTTTTTGTCGCAGAGTGCGGGCTCGAGGTCGACCGGATCGTCTCCGAGCTGGTCTTGATCGACTGGGAGAGCCCCTACAACGCAATCTACCCGGACGAGAATTTCGGACCGCTGGATCTTGCCGCGTTCGAGACGCCAGACGGCGGTACGTTGGCCGACAACGCCGAGGTGTTCAAGGAGCGGGTCCGCCGCCAAATCAACCGAATCTACTGCGCGTCCGACGGACCGGGCGTGCGCGTCGAGCATAGGACCGGCGCTGAACCGTACGAAGCCACTGTCATTCATATGACGCAGGCGCTCTCGCCGCTGGGCGGCTCACAAGTCGGCGAGGGCGAATACGACCGCTGCAACCGACAGCACGATAACGAGGCCGTGATCTTCGGCGGACAAATCCTCGAACTCGCGGGTGTCCTCACGTTCGACGAATGGGTTCTGGTCTTCGCGAACGTGACGGCCCACGAAATCGGGCACACGCTCGGTTACGGGCACATCGAACGAAGTGCGTGGGTAGGCGCCGATCGATCGCTCTACGTCGAGTTGATGCTGGAAGGCCACACGATCAGCGAGCTTACCAGCGAACAGCGCTTCGTCGAGCCGCAGGAAACCTGCTCCGACCGCCGGTCGGTGCTCGCTCGGCGCATCGAGACGCCGATCATCACATGCCGGGGTGCGGACTGAGCCCGCCCGGGAGTGACCCGTTGCCGTTTATCCGTGGGGCGGTGTCCCGGCGCGATGGGCGCGCGGACGACCCGCGCGGAACCGCGTGAGGCCACGGGCCCGCCCGAGACAGGTGCCACCCGAGACGGCTCACCGCCAAACGCCGAACGCGGCTATTGGCCGATGCCCGTCGATGCGCTCGCCAACCGCGGGATCGAGACCTTCCGCCCGCGCTTGTCAAGACACAGATACTCGACCTGATCGCTGGTGAACCCGGCGTCGCCGCGGACGACGACCAGTTTGCCGGTGGCGGACTCGACCTCGGCCAGCGCCGTTCGCTTTTCGTTCAGGATCTTGTAGGCGACGGGGTTGGCGACCGTGACCTCGATCCTGTCCGTCTGGTCGTTGTGGGCGGCGACCTGGACGTTCCGCATGACGTCGAGGATCATCGAGTTGGGCATTTTGACCAAGCCGGTCCCTTTGCAGTGCGGGCAATCGTGGTAGACGTTCCGGTTGATTGAGGGTCCCTGCCGCTGGCGTGTCATTTCGATGATCCCGAAGGCGCTCATCCTCAGGATTTTGGCTCGCTCCTTGTGTTTCTTGACAGCGTCGCGGAGTGCGCGTTCGACGGCGCGTTTGTGGCGGTCAAGCCGCATGTCGATGAAGTCGCACATGATCAGCCCGCCCAGGTCTCGCAGTCGTAACTGCCGGGCGATCTCGTCGGCCGCTTCCAGGTTGATCTTGTACGCGGTCTCCTCTGCGTCGTCCGTCGTGCGGAACTTCCCGCTGTTTACGTCGATCGCGACCATGGCCTCGGCGCTGTCGATGACGATCGACCCGCCGGACGCAAGGGGAACGTGCCGCATGTGGATTTTGTCGATCTCCTCCTCGATGTTGAAGCGATGGAAGAGCGGCTCGCGATCGGTGTAGGTCTCGACGGTCGCCTTTGACCGCGGCAATGCGATCTGCAGGAACTCCTTCGCCTTCCGCGCGGTTTCCTCGTCGTCCACGATCAGTCGTCGAAAGTCGGTGGTATACACATCGCGTATGGTGCGGGTGACCAGGTCCGACTCGCGATAGAGCTCGGCGGGCGTGGGATCACGCTTGATTCGCGCGGTGACGGTCTTCCACAGTCGTTGCAGGTAGTTGAGGTCCCGCTGGAGTTCCCGTTTGGTTCGGTCGAGCCCCGCGGTGCGCATGATGAAGCCCATGTCCGACGGCAGCTCGAGTTCGTTGAGCATGTCCCGCATGATTCGCCGTGCTTCCTCGTCCTCGATCCTGCGTGACACGCCGTGGCGGCTCATTCCCGGCATCATGACCAGGAATCGCCCGGGCAACGACAGGTAGGTCGTCAATGTCGGGCCCTTTGTGCCGACGCCCTCCTT
>JASFUW010000187.1:0-9253 GCA_050050135.1 Phycisphaerae bacterium | reverse complement strand
TTGCCGGTCGCCGCGTTGAACTGCTGAACGAACTGGCCGATGTTGACCCCGTGCTGCCCCAGCGCGGGTCCGATCGGCGGTGCCGGTGTCGCCTGCCCACCCGGCGCCTGCAACTTGATGACCGCCGACAGCTCTTTTGTGCTCTTTTTCGCCACGTCCATCGTCCATTCCGACGGGCCGGCCCGCGGGCATTGCCCCGGCCACACTCGTCGTCGCTACTCTACCTTCTCCAACTGCCAGTACCCGACCTCTACGGGGGTCATTCGACCGAAGATCGAGACGATCACGTTCACCATCCCGCGTCGCTCGTCCACCGACTCGACCTCGCCCTCGTAGCTCTCGAACGCCCCGTCGGTGATCTTTACCTGGTCCCCGATCTGGATGTTCAGACCCGAAAGCCCCGGCTGCTCCTCCGCCTTCTCCGACGCCGCCAGCATCTGGACGACGTCATGTTCGGGCATGCTCGTCGGCTTGCCGTCCGAACCGATGAAGTCGCCGACACCCGTTGTCTCTTTGACCAGGAACCAGACCTTCTCGGCGACGGCCCCGTCTTCCTCGCAAGCCATCTCCACGAAGACGTAGCCCGGATAGAGCTTGCGCTCCACGACCCGCAGTACCCCGCCCTTCATGCGCTTCTCTTTGAGCGTCGGAACCAGGATGCGCCCGATTCGGTCCTGCAAGCCCTCGATGGCCACCTTCCGCTGCAGCGCCTCGCGCACCTGCTCTTCCTTGTTCGACGCGACACGCAGAACGTACCACTTCATGCCTTCCGCGGTCGTTACGACCGGGGCGGCATCCTCTGACGGTGTTGGGGTCTCGTCGGTCATACCTTCAACACGTTGATCCAACGGAACAGCGACTGGAACACCAGGTCCACCAAAAACAAAAGCCCCGCAAGGAGCACGGTGAACGCAATCACCACGATCGTCGAGCCCACCACCTCTTTCCGGGTGGACCAGCTCACCTTCTTCATCTCGCCTTCCGTGGCGATCATGAAGTCTCCCGTCTTCCGCCCGGAGAACGAAAGTCGCCACGCGAGCGTCCCGAACACGATCAGGAACGCCACCGGAACGCCCGTGGTAACCAGTACATTCCACCATTGATCGCCCTGGTACACCGAAAGCTGGTCGTAGATGAACTTCGTGCCCCAGGCGATCAACAGCCCGGCGCCGATGAAGGTTCCACGCCGCGTCCACATCCCCTGTTCGGGCTTATACTGCGCGAAAAGCCCGCCACCACCTCCGTGGGACGCGCGGGCGACCGGACGCGGGGGGGCACCGGAACCACGTCCGCCAGGCGTTCTCGCGGGCGACGATGCTTCGGTTCGCTCAGCCGGCTCCTCCCCAACGACCGCCGTGCTGTTCTTTCGGCTCATCTGTTTGCCTTTGAATCGGACGCGTCCGAGCGCCTTCGGGCGACGTCCGAGCTTTCCGGTTGTCTTCGCGTAGTCACCCGTCGACAGGAGCGGAGGGACTTGAACCCCCAACCGCCGGTTTTGGAAACCGGTGCTCTGCCAATTGAGCTACGCTCCTAAGCAGACTTTCGCATCGACCGACGGCCGGCCCCTATTTCCGTTTGATCTTGTGGATCGTCCGTTTGCGCTGTCGCTTGCAGAACTTCTTGAGCTCCAGTTTCGGCGTACCGCCCATCACGTTCACGCTCGTGCGGTAGTTCAGATCGCTGCACTCCTTGCACTGGAGCCACACAAATTCCCGTTTCGCCGCTTTGGCCATGGTTCCTCACAATACGGCTACGACACCGCGGCAAGCCCGATTAACTACTCGACCACCTTAACCACAACGCCGGAACCCACGGTGCGCCCACCCTCGCGTACAGCGAAACGGAGGCCCTGTTCCATCGCGATCGGCTTTTGCAGCGCAACTTCCATGACCACGTTGTCCCCGGGCATACACATCTCCGCCTCTTGCAGCGAGAGACCGCCCGTGACATCCGTCGTACGGAAGTAAAACTGAGGCCGGTATCCGTTGAAGAACGGAGTATGGCGCCCACCTTCCTCCTGCGTCAGGACGTAAACCTGGGCCTCGAACTTCGTGTGCGGCGTAATCGTTCCGGGCTTTGCCAGCACCTGCCCGCGCTCGATCTCGTCCTTCTTTGTACCGCGCAGAAGGCATCCGACGTTGTCTCCGGCCTCACCGTAATCCAGCGTCTTGTTGAACATCTCGACGCCCGTAACCGTCGTCTTCTGCGTATCCATCAGACCGACGATCTCGACCTCCTCACCGGTCTTGATCTTTCCGCGTTCGATGCGGCCGGTCGCGACTGTCCCGCGGCCTTTGATGCTGAAGACGTCCTCGACCGACATCAGGAAGGGTTGGTCTGAATCGCGCTCGGGAAGCGGCACGTACTCGTCAAGCGCCGCCATCAACTCCCCGATGCACTTTGTCGCCTCGGGGTCGTCCGGTTTCTCGAGCGCCCCCAACGCGTTCCCGCGAATCATCGGGATGTCGTCGCCCGGGAACTCGTACTTCGACATCAACTCCCGAACCTCCATTTCGACGAGGTCCAAAAGCTCGGGATCGTCGACCAGGTCCACCTTGTTCAGAAAGACCACGAGGCAAGGCACGTTCACCTGCCGAGCAAGAAGAATATGCTCGCGGGTCTGAGGCATCGGCCCGTCAGCCGCAGAGACCACCAGAATCGCACCGTCCATCTGCGCAGCACCCGTGATCATGTTCTTCACGTAGTCCGCGTGACCCGGACAGTCGATGTGCGCGTAGTGCCGGTTCTCGGTCTCGTACTCCACGTGCGATGTGGCGATCGTGAGAATCTTGGTCGAGTCCCGCCGCCCTTGCTTTTCCGAAGCCTTCGCCACGTCGTCGTACGACCTGGCCTTCGCCAGTTGCTTCAACGACTGCACCGAAGTCATCGCCGCCGTCAGCGTGGTCTTCCCATGATCCACGTGGCCGATCGTTCCCACGTTGACGTGTGGCTTCGTTCGTTCAAACGTTTCCTTGGCCATCCAAAGAGTCCTCCACTCGCTCGACGGCTGCCAATATGAGCCTGTTGTTGTTCGCCAGTTTCCTTAAGAAAACACCGGGAGCCCCGGCGCTGAAAAACCTCGACCGAAGTTGGACGATCCGAACGGACCCGAATCCCAACCACAGCAACTACGCATCGCAGCCGGTTTGAGCGCGACGCCCGCCCTCGTGACAATACACGCAACGGCAAGCTGCTGCCGGGACTCGAACCCGGGACCTCGTCCTTACCAAGGACGCGCTCTACCAACTGAGCTACAGCAGCGTACAGCCAAGGCTCCACACGAGACCATTCGATCCGTGCAAACGGACCGTGATTTCGGCGCCGCTGCCAGACGCGTCCATGCTGCTCAGCGCAGTCCCGGGTCGCGCTCCCCGATCGAAGCCCAATCCGCACTGCCACTTGCGACGAAAGAATATCAGGCGCGCATGCACCCAGAGCCCGGCAAGTATACGGAATCGGAACGCACTGTCAATCCGAAAAACTGCCGCTCAGCACCCCTGAAATGCACTTTGCCCTGGCTCGCGCGCCCCGTCCAGAACACACCGCTCAGCAATCAAGCCCGGCACAAGTCCGGATAATGTCGCGAAGATCGGCGGCATGCTTCGACCGCATGAACCGAATATTCCGCTAAAAAAAAGAATGGGAACGTTAATAAATAAACCTGCAACGTATACTGGGCGGCAGGCCAATCCAGAGAATCTCGCGACCGAGAGCGCCGCGATTGCGAAGTCTGTGGCACGCCACAGCAACCGCAGTGGGCCCTGCGCACGCTCACAGCTGGGAAAGCCCGGCCCGGCGTGCCGGTCGCCGGTTGTGTGGTGACCAACCTGGAGTTGATCATAGACCGCTCTTGGCGTCGAAGCCGAACTCACGTCGGCGGGCACCACGCCGGCGATTGCAAACTAACCCGAACGATCGTGCGTAGTTGTTTCCGGCCGCCCGCAGGGCTAGCATGACGTGTTCCACCGGATTGGACGCGCCTTCCCTGCGTGAAACACCCGGTTTAACGCGAGCGGACAATCGATCCTGGCGGAGGCAGTGACCAGATGCAACGTCGCGCCCTTGGCGAGAGCGGCCTTGAAGTGACCCCACTTGCACTCGGAACTTGGGCAATGGGTGCGCACGTGCCGACCTGGGGCCATGTGGACGACCGCGAGTCCATCGCCACCATCCATCAGGCGCTGGACTCCGGGATCAACCTCATCGATACCGCCCCCATCTACGGACTCGGACATGCCGAAGAAATCGTCGGAAAAGCCATACAAGGCCGACGTGACGAGGTTCTGATCGCAACCAAGTGTGGTCTGCTGTTCCCGGAATCCGAGCAGGACCTCCCCCCCCGCTGTCTAGCGCGAAAGAGCATACTCAACGAATGCGACAATAGCCTCCGGCGCCTCCGTGTCGAGGTGATCGACCTGTATCAGTGCCATTGGCCTGACCCCGAAACCGCCATCGAGGACACGATGGGCGCGTTGACCACCCTGTGGGAGCAGGGCAAGATTCGCGCGATCGGGTTATCCAACTTCGGTTGCGAGCGGATGACCGCGGCCCGCGCTTTCGGCCCGGTCCACAGCGCCCAGCCCCCGTTTTCCATGTTACAGCGCCGCGCCGCCGAAGACCTGCTTCCCTATTGTATCGAGCATCGGATCGGTGTCCTGGCTTACAGCCCTCTGGCCAAAGGACTGTTGACCGCCAAGTTCGACGCGGACAGCCGCTTCGAGGACGTTCGCGCAACCGACCCGAACTTCGTCGGAGATCGTTACCGTCGCAACCTGCGCATCGTTGCCGAACTGCAGCAGATCGCGACGAACTATGACAAAACTGTGGCACAGCTCGCGCTGAACTGGACCACGCACCACCCCGGCGTCACCGCGCCGATCTTCGGGGCCAAGCGGCCGTCACAGGTGCTGGATAACGTCGGGGCGCTCGGGTGGTCGATCGCCGAGGAGGATCGCACCCGCATCGACCTGCTGCTCGGGAGCTAGCCGGTGGGATCGACCAAACCGCCCACCAATCCAACGACGCAGTCCGACGCGCGAACCGGTGGTCGCGAGACCGGTGTCCCCGCCTCGACGAGTCCGCCTCCGATCAGCGCTCTCTCCCGCGCCTCGGACGAATACGCACGCTCCGTCGGCGGGGCTCGCCGACCGAGAGCGCCATCAGGACTGTTCACCGCGATCATCGTGGCGCTCGTCGTCGGCGCCGGGCTCGCACTCACCCGACCGCCCGAACACCGCGCCCGCGCAACCTTTCGCATCGTCGGCGATGCCGGAGAGGACCATCGAGTGACCCTGCGCAGTGAGTTGTCCGGATGCGTCATGGAATCAGCCGCGGATTTCCAGGCCACGCAAACGGTAATCCCTCGCGTCTCGATCCACGCACCGACACCGGACCAACTGTCGCTGACCCTGATCAGTAACCGCCGGGAAGCGGCGTTGCGGGACGTCCAACGCCTCGCAGACGGGTTTATCGAACGCACACAGACCTTGGCCGAAACGCGGCGCACCACGCCCACCCAGGCCGAAAAGACCCTCGGCGATTACATCTCCGCACTTCAAGCGCGGCTAATGGAGACCCGCGACCAGGTCGGCAACGCGATCGCCGCCCTTCCCGAGACCAATCCCTCGAAGACCCTCAACGAACTACTGAATCGCTGGACAACCTTGCGCGAGAGCTTCGACGACGCCCGCCAGCAGCTACAGCAAGCGTCCGACGATCTCACCGCACTCGAGACCGCCCCCGAGCCGGCCCACGGTGTCGTCGCTGACGACGAGCGGCAACAGGCTTATGCCGCCGACAAGGCGCTACAGCAGGATCTGCAGGAACTCGGCGTCAACCTGACCGAGCTGAAGCTCCACTTGCTCACCGTTTGGCAGCGGTCATCCGGGGCTCTGGAACGACTCCAGCTCGCGTCGGAAGACTTGGCCGCGATCGCCTCCGGAGACTCCCGCAAACCCCCATCCATCGACGCCGGCCGCGACACCACCGTCGCCGTCGAGACCGCAGGCAATGACTACGTCGAGACCGTCGGCACTTTCTTTCAGGTCTGGAAACGCGAGTTTGCCACGCTGAGACAACTAGAGCCCGATGCGCTGAGCGGAGAGGTTCTGGACCTCTACTATCGCCTCCAACGCCTTCTCGGAGATTTCCTCTTCCACGCTGGCAAACGGCTCAGTGCCTTGCGCGTGGCGGTCAACCGGCTGAATACCGACCCACGCGACGACGCCCGCCGTCATGTGTTCCAATCCGACCTGATCCGTGCCTTTCATACGCTGCAAGCCGCTCACCACCGCTTCGAGTTCGCCGTCGAGGCGATTGAGACCGCGCAGAACTTTCGGCTCGACGCAGCCCTCAGGGCGGCAAGAGGTCTCCGCCGCCGGTCGCAGGATCGCATCCGGCGGATCGAACATCGCCTGCAAGCCGAGGCCCTCAAGCGCGCCAAAATGCAACGCGTGGACCAGCTTGCCACGGCCAAAGCGCTCGTCAGGCGGGTGCGTCAAGCCACAGACCAGACCGTCGATGAGCTGGTCGCACTGCAAGACAACGTGAATCTGACGGCCAAAGGATCTGAGACTTTCCTGCTCGCCCTGATGAAGGCGGAGACCGCCACGGCGCGTCTCGACGCGACAGCCGCCGATCTTGAAACGGCTCAGGAGCGACTCAGCGAACTCGCGGCCAAGCGAAAGGCTGATGCCGCCGGAATCGAAGTGGTCCTCACCGCGTGTGGACTTCTGGAGAGTCGCCCCGAGATCGGTCGGCGGCTGAGCGTGGCCGCACCGGGCGCCGGCTTCACGTTACTGGCCGTATGGGCCGTACAGTGGTGGATCGCTCGCAACGCGGGACGGAGACACGACCGCCAACGACGCGCGACCAAGTGAACAACCGCGCCCTGCCTATTTCGTCGGCGAACCGAGTTCAGGAACCGGCGACTCCGACGCTCGCATGACTTCAAGGTCGCCCCCCTCATGCTGGTTCGCCAGGTCTTGCATGAACCGGTCAAAACCTGCCAACCGCTTCTCCGCCAGCTCGCGGACCGCCGCAAACTGGAACGAATCCTGGAGGCGGGCCTCCCAGAACCGGTACTCGCTCTTCCGGCGCCATGTGTCTATGGCGGCTTGAATGCCCTTCCCCTCCCACACGCTCCGTCGCACCATCAACCAGACCGAGATGATTCCGAATTCGTCGAGGTTCTCCGCATCGCTGACCACGTGCCACTCGATCGAATCGCTACCGCGGTCTTTGGGCGCTCGAATGGCTCGCAACGCCCGCGCCAAAGAATCGTGCGGCAGCAGCTTGCCCAGGCTTTGCTCAAGCATCCGAGCCGCCTGGTCGATTTGGGATTCGGACTGCGGTCGAAGAAAGACCTCTTCGTGGCGGATCTCTTCCTCACGCAGACGCACGACCCACCCGGCATCGTGGTACAATGCCGCCGCCAAGACAGCCATCTCGTCAGGGGAAGACGTTTCGACTTCGGGCAGCCTCGCGATCCACCCCGCATATCGCGCCACCCTCACGGAATGTTCCCAGAGGAAAACGTCGGCGGTCCCGCGTTCCGTGGGGATAACGAGGTCGGTGCGAGCCTGGTTCCAGATGGCCTCCGACTCCGTCACAGAAGTCCGCTCCATTCCATCTGCATTCGACGACCCAACCGCTAAACGCCTCCGTCCGTTTTGGACTCAGAGCGACCTCACGATTGAATGTCGCAATATTACGTGTGCGAAAAACCCAGCCACTCGTAGGGGGGGACCGCCCGTTCCTCCCCACCTTCCTGCTTCCTCAATGACGCCCCGTACGGCGCGGCGCTGCCGGTCGGAGGCACGCGAAGTACACTCGAATTGATCATCGGGGCTCGACCCGATGGGCATAGCTGCACCGCCTCCGCCTCACCGCGCGCGTATTCTAACGCGCATTGCAAGGATCACGCCACCCCAAAAACTCCAGACCTGTCTGATTCCGGTTCGGAAGACTGCGTCCCCGTACCGACCGCTCAGTTGCCGCGGGGCTCCACTGCTAACGCCGAGTCGCCGTCTCGTGGTCCACTCCCGGCTCGCCGGCCTCGAGAAGCTCATAGAAGCAATTGCGCTTGCACGGCTGCCATCCGGCCTCTTCGATCGCCCGCCGGATTTCAAGCTCCGTCAGGCAATACGTCGTTCCGGCAGCCGAAACCACGTTCTCTTCCATCATCACGGAACCCATGTCGTTCGCGCCAAAGAAAAGTGCCAATTGACCTATTTTCACTCCCTGCGTAACCCAACTTGCCTGAATGTTCTCGATGTTGTCGAGGAAAAGGCGGGAAACGCTGGTCATTCGCAGGTATTCGTGGGCGTCCGCCAACATCAGGTGCTTCCCGTCCGGACGTGCCCCTGCGTCGCCGTTCAGCGAACGCACTCGCCCGAGCGGCGTGTTTCCCGGCTGGAACGTCCAACTGATAAACGCCGTGAACCCTCCCGTCTCGTCTTGCAGGTCACGGATTCGCCGAAGATGTTCGATTCGCTCCTCGATCGTCTCGATGTGCCCGAACATCATGGTGATGCTCGTTCGCATCCCGATCCGGTGCGCCTCACGCATCACCGCAAGGTACTGCTCGGTGTCGGTCTTCCCCTGGCCGATCTTGTTGCGGACTCGATCGACCAGAATCTCGGCCCCTCCACCCGGGATCGTGTCCAGCCCCGCGTCCCGCAACCGCAGAAGCACGTCACGCAGGCTCATCTCGAACCCTTCGTGGAACGCATGAATCTCCGGCGGGCTGAACGCGTGAACGTGGATTCCGGGATACTCACGCTTGATGAACCGCAGCAGGTCCAGGTACCACTCGAACGGGAGGATTTCCGGCGGAACGAGACCGCCTTGCATGAGAATCTGCGTGCCCCCGATCGCGATCAACTCTTCGATCTTGCGACCGATCTGCTCATGCGTCAGGACGTAACCCACCGGAAGGTCCTTCCGCCCCGTGTCTACGCTGGGCGGGTCAGCCTTGAAATTGCAGAAGATGCATCGAGCCGTGCAGTAGTTTGCGTAGTTGATGTTCCGGTCGACCACGTATGTACGATAGTCTTCAGGATGCAGCCGCAGCGTGGTCGCGTGCGCACGCCGCCCCAACTCGTGGATCGAGCAGTCTTCATACAGCTCGAGCGCATCCCGCTCGATGATTCGCCCCAGCGTTTGGGCACGCACGTCTGTCACCGATCCGTTCATGCGGAAACGACCGTTTCGGGTTCCGGCAGAAGCCCGTAGGCCGACGCCAGCTCTCGGA
>JASFUW010000186.1:0-9282 GCA_050050135.1 Phycisphaerae bacterium | reverse complement strand
TTTCGTGGACGTCGACGAGTTCGTCGCCGGTCGACAGAATGGCGACCGTCGGGCGGTGATAGACAGTCAGGTTCGCCGCCCCCACGGTGGCTGCCACGCCGATGTCGAGCGGTGTCAGAAGCGTGCCGGGCGTCAGGACGGTTTGGCCGGCGGTTGCGAACGCTCCTTGGCGCGTGATGTACCGACCAACCTCACTTGGCGCGGTGATCACGACGGTGCCGTCCGCCGGGCCTTGCTCCGTTTCCTCTTCGGGAACCACGGCATCCGCGCCCGGCGGAATCGGCGCGCCCGTGTTGATCTGGACGGCTTCTCCGGTGTGCAGCGAGACGCCCGGGCGTGCGCCGGCCGGGACCTTGCCGACTACACGCAGGGTCGTCGGAGCGGTTGCCACGTCTGCTGCCCGGACGGCGTACCCATCCATGACCGAACGGTCAAAAGGCGGACTGTCCAGATCGCAACGGACGGGCGAAGCCAGCGTCCGGTACAACGCCTCATCCAGCGGACTTACGGTCGTGCCCCCGGGCTTGATGGCCGCAAACAGGATCTCGTAGGCTTGTTCCAGCTCGAGCATACGAGGCCCCATGATAGTCCGCAGCGGGAACGTCGGACACCGGGCGCCGGCCGAATTCGCCTTACAGGTTCATGCAACCGTACTCGTCGACGACCTTGCCGCGCGGGACGCGTTGAGCGCTGCGGCGTGAATGTCCGCATGACCGGCCCGCCAAGTCCCTTCGTCCCTGCACGCACTACGCGGCGCTGCACGAACGGAGCGCCCTCCGCCGGTGGCGGCGCCCCCACGATTGGACGGTCAACGTTCGGCGCATATAATCGTCGGTTCGCCTATGTGACGGCGGGAGTACGCGGGGTTGCACCGATGCAGGTTACCATCAACGGCAAGACACAGGCGGTGAAGGCGGGAATCACGATCGCCGAGTTGCTGACCCAACTCGACCTTCAGCCGATCCGCGTGGCCGTCGAGGTCAACGAAGACCTCGTTTTGCGGAAGACTTTCGCCGACACGTCGGTGAACGAAGGCGACAGGATCGAGATCGTGACTCTTGTGGGGGGCGGATGATGTCCTCGGATCAATATCGCATCGGCTCGTTCGAGCTCACCTCGCGGTTGTTCGTCGGCACGGGAAAATACGCCAACTTCGATGTGATGAACGCGGCGCTTGCGGCCTCCGGCTGCCAGGTCGTCACGGTGGCTGTCCGCCGCGACGTGCTCGCTTCGGAAGGGGGCACGAAACCGGACAACATCCTCGACCACCTGGACATGGAGCGATACACCATCCTCCCGAACACGGCGGGGTGCTTCTCGGCCAAGGACGCGGTGCGATCGGCCAGGCTGAGTCGGGAATTGCTGGAAGGGCTCGGCAACCCGGGTGCGAAATGGGTAAAGATCGAAGTGCTGGCTGACAAGAAGACGCTCTTGCCCGACACGTTCGGAACGCTCGAGGCGACCAAGCAGCTCGTCGATGACGGTTTCGAGGTGCTCGCGTACACGAACGACGACCCGATCGCGGCAAAGCAACTGAAAGACGCCGGTGCAACGAGCGTCATGCCGCTGGGTTCGCCGATCGGCAGCGGGCAAGGCATCCTGAACCCGGCGAACATAAGCCTGTGCCTCGAATACCTCAAAGAGGATGACCCCGAGTATCCGGTGATCGTGGACGCGGGCGTGGGAACGGCTTCCGACGTGACGGTGGCGATGGAGATCGGGGCTGACGGCGTGCTTCTCAACACTGGTATCGCCGGTGCCCGCGAGCCGGTGCAGATGGCCCGGGCAATGGCTCACGCGCTGACCGCGGGTCGGCTGGCTTACCTATCCGGGCGGATTCCTCGTAAGCGATACGCCAGTGCGTCGTCGCCGACCGACGGCGTCATCGCCGCGACAGTCCGACCGTTGTAGTAGGTTGTCCGCCTGCAGCGACCGGTCCGTCGACTTCCTGTGCACGTGCACCGGTCCTCCTCTTGTCTTGGGTTGCGGTTGGGGGGTACGATAATGGTCGCAGTGCGTCCTCACGCGCGGCGCATGACGAAAGAGGCGGCATGATCGTTGATTGTTTCACACACACGTGGGAATCGGCGGACCAGTTGGGCCGGTGCGTTCCGGTTCCGTCGGCACGAGGTCCGGACTCGCTCGACGGCAATGTCATGGCTCGTGCAGGCGCGGGTCGACACGCAACCGCATCGGAGCCCGTCGACACGACCCTCGTGCTCGGGTTCACGAGCCAATACCTGGACGCCAACATTTCGAACGACCAGGTGGCGTCGTACGTTGCCACCCAGTCCGAGCGCATGATCGGGTTCGCGGGGATCGATCCGAGCGACCCCAAGGAGGCCATCGCGGAGCTGGCTCGAGCCCGGGCCGAGTTGGGCCTTGCGGGATTGGCCGTCGCGCCCGCGGCGCAGGATGTTCATCCGAGCCACAGCCAGGCGATGCGTGTCTATGCCGAAGCGGCCGAGCAAGGGATGCCGATCGTGTTCCATTCCGGCATTTTCATTTGCGGGGCCACGAAACTCGAATACGCCCGGCCGTTCTTGCTGGACGAGGTCGCCCGCGAACTTCCCGATTTGAAGGTCGTCATCGCTCACATGGGATACCCGTGGGTGGGCGAGACGCTTCTTCTTTTGGCGAAGCATCGGAACGTGTTTGCCGAAACGAGCTGGCTTTTGCAGCATCCGTGGGAAGCGTATCAGGCGCTGTCGAGTGCGTGCGAGCGCGGCGTGATCGACAAGCTGCTTTTCGGTAGTGGATTCCCGCATGCGTCGGCGTCGCAATGCATCGAGGCGCTTTACAGCATCAACCACCTCGTCCACGGCACGAACCTGTCCAACATTCCACGCGAAGCGCTTCGCGGGATCGTCGAGCGCGATACGCTCGCGCTCCTTGGAATCCCGAAGCCGCGCCCCGACCTTGAACCAGCACCCACGGTGGCGAACGGAGACACGCCGACCTAGGGGTTGACGCAACCGTGAACCGGGTCGCATACCTCGCCAATGTCGCAGTTGTCATCGTTCGGCTGGTACACACACCCTCCCGTGACGATATCGCATAGATCATCGGTGCACTCCACCCCGTCGTCGCAGTCGACGGGCGTGCTGGTGCAGTTGCCATCCGCACAGGCGTCGTGGGTGCAGGCGTCGCCGTCATCGCAGAACGGCGTCCCGGTGCAGACACCATCAGAGCAGACATCGTTGTCGGTGCAGGGATCGCCGTCGTCGCAGGCGTCGGTGTTGTAGGTACCGACACACTCGCCGTTCAGTGGGTTGCAGCTATCGTCCGTACAGACGTTCCCGTCGTCACATACGACCGCGGCGCAGTAGTCGACACATTCGTCGAGCTCTTCATCACAGAAGAAGCCGAACTCGCACTCGATCGGTGTTCCATCACCACAGGTGGGCACGCCGTCGCGCAGGGTGCAGGCTTCGACGCCGTTGCAGTACAGACCGTCATCACAGGGGTTACCATCGCATCGGCCGTCGTGTGGTGGGTTCCAGCAAGCCATGAACCAGAGCGGCGGCGAGCCGCAGTACAACAACCATGTTCGCGGTCGGAGCAAGGTGGACATCGGCAGTGACCTCCAGCAACGCGTGTTCGTCTCTCCCGTTCGGCCCGAACCGCCATTCAAGGCAACCGATTATACGCAGACGCCATCTGTCCATTGCAATTCCGTCACGTCATTCGCACAGTCCGGCCCGCACGGCCGGATTGTATTTTGTCACGTCGCCGCCCGGCCCGCGCATGAACGGAGCCCGGCAGGTGGGACCCACCGGGCTCCGTTAGAAGTCAACTATATTC
Source organism: Phycisphaerae bacterium (assembly GCA_050050135.1). Classification (GTDB taxonomy): domain Bacteria; phylum Planctomycetota; class Phycisphaerae; order UBA1845; family UBA1845. Next base: position 5,478 of record JASFUW010000186.1, on the reverse strand, counting down.
GGTCCGCGTAGCGGACCCTAACATCACCACACGACTACGGGACGATGCACCCGTCAACGGGATCGCACACCTCGCCGGCGTCGCAGTTGTCGTCGTTCGGGTTGTTACTGCAATCACCCGTGACGCCGTTGCAAAGGTCATCGGTGCAAGCTACGCCGTCGTTGCAGTCGGCGTTCGAGGTGCAGTCGACGCACTCGTCATCAATGTCGTCACAGATCTTCGGAGCACAGGGATCGCCCGTGTTCACGCATCCGTCCGCACCCGCGTCCGGATTGTCCGGCTCGCATGTGTCGCTCGCCGTGCAGAACAACCCGTCGTCGCAGTTGTCGGGGTTGGGGACGTTCGCGCACTCGCCGGTCACGCCGTTGCACGTGTCATCCGTGCAAGAAATCCCGTCGTTGCAGTCTGCGTTCGCCGTGCAATCGACGCACTCGTCATTGTCCTCGTCGCAGAGCCTGGGCTCGCAAGGATCGGTCTCGTACACACACCCGTCCGCGTCGGCGTCGTCGTTCTCCGGATCGCAGTAGTCGTCGTCCGTGCAGAACTGACCGTCGTCACACTCGGCGTCATCGGGAGCGTTCGTGCAGTCGCCACCGACCTCACAAGTGTCCGTGGTGCACGAGGCGCCGTCGTCACAATCTGCGTCATCGGTGCAGGCATCGCACTCGTCGTTGCCTTCGTCGCAGACCGGCGTGAACCCGGAGCAAGGATCGCCGCTGGATACGCACCCGTCTGCGTCCGCATCCTCGTTGGCAGGCTCACAGGTCTCGTCGCCGGTGCAGAACAGCCCGTCGTTGCAGCGAGCGTTGATGGCCGTGTACTCACAGTCGCCGGCGTTGCACGTGTCCTCAGTGCACGCCAGCCCATCATCGCAGTCGTCATCGGTGGTGCAGACGATCTCCTCGCAGTTGCCGTTGGCGGGATTGCACGCCTCACCAGCCGGGCAATCGGTCGTCTCGAAGTCACAGACGCCGTCGTCGCAGGTGTCCTCGGTGCACAGATCGCCGTCGTCGCAAAGCGCTTCGTGGACGCAGTTGCCGGACGTGGGATCGCAGGCGTCCGTCGTGCAGGGATCCGCGTCATCGCAGTCGATGTCCGGATACTCGCAGACGCCGTCGGTGCAGACGTTCAGCGTGCACTGATCGCCGTCGTCGCAGTCCGCGTTGTCGGTGCATGCCGGCTTGTCGACACACGTGTCGTTGTCCTCGTCGCAGTCCTGCGTGGCTTCGTCGCAAGGCGGATCACCCGCGTTGACCGCGCCGTTGGCGGGGTTGCAGGTCTCTTCGCCGTTGCAGTAGACGCCGTCGCTGACGTCGACCGGCTCGTTCACGCACCCGGTGGCCGGGTCGCACGAATCGGTCGTGCAGGCGTTGGCATCGTCGCAATCGACCGCGGGATACGTGCAGACACCGTCCGTGCAAACGTTGTCCGTGCAAGCATCACCATCGTCGCACAACGCCGTGCCGGTGCAGGTCCCACCGGAACAGGCATCGTCTGTGGTGCAGGGGTCGCCGTCATCGCAATCGGCCGTGTTGTTGGTGTAGACACACTCACCGGTCGCGGGATCACACGCGTCGTCCGTGCACTCGTTCCCGTCGTCGCAGGTCACGTCGGCACAAAGGTTGACGCAGGTATCGGTCTCTTCGTCGCACACCCAACCCGTGTCGCACTCGATCGCCGTTCCGTCCGTGCACGTGTACCCGGCCGACGCTTCGTTGTCGACGGTGCAGGTTTCGGCACCGTTGCAGTACAAGCCGTCGTCGCAGGGGTTGCCCGTGCAGGCGTTCTGGAAAAGCGGACAGCCGGGCAAGAAGACCAACATGGCCAACACGCCACAAAGCGTGCCCAGCAAAGACACTCGTTTCAGGTTCATACTTAGCATCCTAATTGACCTCCAGAAAAGAGTCTGTGGCGTGCTCCGTTTAACACGCAGGTTTTCATTCACTTACGCTAAACCAAGACTCATCCGTTGCGGCTCGACCCCACGCATTAATACGAGGGACCGGACCACAAAAGATGTCTAACGCTCTTCAAGAAACACAAACCACGTTCGGTCACCGTCGCCAAACGGCGAGTTTACTCCCAAGGTCGGTTCCGAACCCCGCAGCGCCAACCGATTTGGGGGCGCTTGTCACCCGGACGACGCGCCAAGTCAAGGGCGACGGCCTCCTGCGGCGCTACTGCATCCGCGCTCAAACTCCCTTGTACAATAGCGCGAACTCCGAAGAACACAGCGGGCGAATTGTAGGAATTGGCACTGGCAAGTCAACCGCCAATCCGAAAGATTTCGCCCTCTGCACAGCTTCGGACAGCCAGTTTTTCAGCTCGCGCAGGTCCCGCCCGACCGGTATCCGCCATACCGACATCATCGGGCGATATACGACCGTTGAGTCGTCATCGGCCCCCGCCGCGCTTCAGCTTGAACATTTGCCGGCGAAAAGCGGTACGCACGGGCCGATTGGGCGGCAGAGCGGGTCTGGTGCATTCGGGAGCAAGCGAAAAACACACGTCGGCGTCGGACACTTGGTGACGTCGTAAGTTATTGCCACAAACGAGATTACAGTCATTTCAGCACGGTTTTCACACCGTAGGCCCCGGATTCGCTTGCCTTCAGCACGGGCAGCCGAGCGGTCCAAGGCGTTTGATGGGCAGCGAGGGCGGGCCGGTCAGGTTTTGCGCAACATGAGAACCGATCGAGGGCTCCCTGGCTCGTGGGCCGAGCCGTACATGGAGTCTTCCCGGGCAGGCCAACGAACGCCGCAACGACTTGACCCATTCTAACAACTCCCCCTGCATCTGGGGAAGCACGCTGCGACAGGCGCCGAGAACGGTAACGCGGGTCGCGGCGGACACAGACGCCGCCGCGCCCCGCGTGTCAACACGCCTGTCGCGGCCCGTTCGGCTTCCAACTCGACGAACCGCGCCACGCTTTCTGTCATAACCTTGGCACTAAACGGTCGACTTGCCAACCAGTGCCTCCGCAACGTCCAGGACCGCGCCGGCCAGGACCGTCTTCGTACCCGACACCGGATCCAGCCAGCCCGCATCGGCGCGCAGGATCTCGATCGTACCGGTTTCGGTTCCGACGTTCCCGAGATCGTTGAGCACGATGGCGTCACAGTGCTTGCGGTGCAGTTTCGCCTCTGCGCGTTCGCGGTGGTCGTGGTCTTCCATGGCAAACCCGACCACGACGCGGCTCTCCTTGACCTCGCCGAGATGGACAAGAATGTCTTCCGTGGGCAGCAACTCGACGGTGCGGGCCGCACTTTGCTTCTCGAGCTTCCTCGTCTTTCGATCCGCGGGGCGGTAGTCGCAGACAGCCGCGGTCATGATCAGACATTGACACCAGCCGAACTGCGAGGTTACTGCCTCGAACATGTCACTTGCGCTGATCACAGGGAGCATCTTGACACCCTCGGGCGGAAGCAATTGAACCGGTCCCGATACAAGCACGACCTCGTGCCCGCGCCCAACCGCGGCCTCAGCGATCGCGTAACCCATCTTCCCCGTCGACGCGTTCGAGATGAAGCGAACGGTGTCGAAGTACTCGCGCGTCGGACCGGCTGTGATCAGGATTCGCATGGTTCACGAAGAATCAGAATGACGAAAGGCGAATCGCCATAAGCACCGGCGGGCGGTCGCCCATCAGGACGGTGCGGCGGCCTTGGGTGGATTGCGCTCGAGCATGGTTGTCACCTCATCGACGATTTCGGTCGGCTCGGCCATGCGACCCGCGCCCACGGTTCGACACGCCAGCCACCCCTCGCCCGGGCCGATGAAACGGTGCCCCAGATCTGTCAGCGCGGTGACATTCCTCTGAGTCACGGGGTTCGCCCACATCCGTTCGTTCATGGCGGGGGCGAACAGAACCGGCGAGTCGAGACTCATCAGCAACGTGCTCACCAGATCGTCGGCGATGCCCGCGGCGACCTTCCCGACGATATTCGCGGTGGCCGGTGCGACAAGCACGAGGTCGGCTCGCTCCGGGAGCCCGATGTGGTGGACATCCACCACGTCCTCGGCGTGCCACAGACTCGTGAACACGCGGCGTCCCGTAAGCGCCTGGAAGGTGGTCGGGCCCACGAACCGGGTGGCCGCCTCCGTCATGGCTACCGTGGTTCCGCATCCGCGCTGCGCGAGCGTGGACACAACGTCACAGACCTTGAACGCGGCGATGCCCCCGCAGACCGTGACCAGGACCTCATAGGAACGGAGATCCGGAGTCGGGTTCTTCCGGCTGTTCGCCATCCTCAATTACCCCGTTCTCGGGAAAGGTCAGATCGATCTTCTCTTCCATGATCTCTTTAACGACGACCTCGAGGTCGGTCAGCCCTCTGGTCTCCACCATCGGCCGGGCGCCTTGGAGAAGCTGTAGCCAGCGCCGTTGGATCAGCGCGGCGAGCTTGAAGCGCCCCCCGAACTTGTCGATGATGTCATCATGCCTGAACGCTTCGATCATTCCGCGTCGGTCTCCTTTCTGATGATCTCGATCACGTCCTCGACCGTCGATTCGAGGATGTCGTTGATCACGAAGTACGGGTAGCAGCCGCTGTCGCGAGCGACCGCGATCTCCCCGTCTGCCTTTTCCAAGCGGCGGGCAACCTGCTCTGCCTCTTCAGTTTTGCGCCCTTCAAGCCGTGCCCGCAGCGAAACCATGTCGGGTGGGAGGACGAAGATACGGATCGAGTCGGGAACCTTGGCGGCCACCTGCATTCCGCCTTGGATGTCGATCTCCATGATGACGTGGTGACCGGCGGCCACTCCTTCCTCCACGGGTCTTCGCGGAGTGCCATAATACTCCCCGACATACTCGGCGCTTTCCAGGAACTCGCCGGCCCCTGCCCGACGTTGAAACTCCTCGCGGGTGACGAACTCGTAGCAATCGCCCCCGGTTTCGCCACCCCGTCGTGGTCGCGTGGTCATCGAGACGCTCCACACGGCGTCCGGCAGCCGCTCGAGGAGCGCCTTGCATATCGAACTCTTCCCCGCACCGGACGGGCCACTGATTACGACCAGCTTACCGCGGCGGGGCGCGCGAGGGTCACTCGACATTCTGGACCTGCTCCTTCAATCGATCGATGGAGCCCTTGATCTCGACGATGTTCCGGGCGATTGCGCTGTCGTTTGCTTTGGCGGCTATCGTGTTCGCTTCGCGCAACATCTCTTGAGTCAGAAAATCCAACGTTCGCCCCACTTGCTCGCCGCGATCACAGAGCTGCGTGAACTGGTCCAGGTGTGAATGCAGCCGTGCAACTTCTTCGCTGATGTCACAGCGCTCCGCGAAAATCGCGACTTCGCGCATAAGCCCGTCGGCGTCGAGTTCGATTTCCACGGCCTGGAGCAGCGTCTCCACCCGTGTCTTCAAGCGATCATGGTACTGTTCAACGACCTTGGGTGCGCGGGTCGATACCTCGCCCAGTGCCTTCCGGATCGTGCCGCATGCATTCAGCAGGTCGCGCCGAATCGCTTCGCCCTCCT
>JASFUW010000185.1:0-9284 GCA_050050135.1 Phycisphaerae bacterium | reverse complement strand
TCACCGTCGCCCCGATAAACCAGGTTCCCTGAGGAAGATCGGACACCGGCAGGGGGAACGAGGTCCATGTCTCGTCGAGGTTCTGAACGATCGTGCCGATGAACCCGTTCGTAGCCCGGTTGTCGTTGTCGTAAAACAGCTCGATCAGCACGCTCGCGCCCGGCTCGCTGACCGTGGTATTGAACTGCAACTCATACGCTTGGGTCCTGAACAGCGCGACGTCGAGGTTGCCCGGGGCCGTGAATCTGAAGCTCGGCGGCGAAACGTCCGCCTGCGCCACCACGCGGACCGTGGGACCGAGCACCGTCACGATCCGGGCGAGATTCCCCGCACTCACGGTCGAACTGACGGAAGAGCCGCTGTCCGTCGCCGAGAGGCCGAGTTGATAGAGCCCGCTCTGCAAACCCGCGGTGTTGAGCGTCGCTCCGCCCACGTTCCCGACGCCAACCGCCATCAACGTCCCCAGCTCGTCCGGCGGGCTGTTCGGCGAGTCGGACTCGCTCAGGAAGAAAAGTCGCCATTGGACATCGTTCTCGGGATCGCCCGCGTCGAACGCGACCGGGATATCCGTTCCTTGCAGGACCTCGACGAACTCGGTAACCGGCCGGATGAACCGCGGATTCGGCGGTCCTTCGACCTGGATCACGCCGGCGCTCAGCGCCTCCGCCGTGCTGCTGCCTCTCTCCAGCATGATCCCTACTTTGAAGTACCCGACGCCGGTAACGCGCGGGTCGAAGCTGAAGCGCATATTCGGACCCGATCCGGGCAATGTCGGATTCACGATGACGCGGTCACCGACCTCGCTGGCGGCGGGGTTGGCGTCCGCTACGGGGACGTAGAAGCCGGCGATCGAGCTCGGGCTGCCCGTCACCCGGTACAGCACCGACGCCGCAGGGTCCAACGCCGACATGCTGAAGAACGTGGAGAAGCTGATGATCTCCCCACCGAGCGTCCCCGTCGAGCCGTTGTCGTTCGTGTTGCCGTTCGTGTTGCCGTTCGGGTCCGTTCCCGGACTGATCGGGCACCCAGCCAGCACCAAAACCAACACGATGACCGCGCCAGCGCCGAGGATGCTCGGCAACGGACGCGGTGTCGAATCTACATATGGTCTATGCATCGCCTCGATACTCCGAAATCAACAAGGCGTGATGGCGGAGTCCCCGTAGTCTCGAGGCTCGGTCGACGCCGCCTGAATGTCGAAGGGCGTTCGATCCCGGCGTGCCGGGACCAAAATCCCTGTCTGTTTGTCCCCCACCAGCGGTCCGTGCCCGGACATACCTTAGCGACACGTCGGGCGCCGCCCACGGGACGCGGTCGAGGATTTATACGGGTAGCCCAAGAGACCTGTCAACAAAGACGGGCGCGCCGAAGCCCCCGAATCCGCATAGAACCCGCAAATACGGGCGGTGGACGATGCGGCGCAGGGAGGGATAGCACGGCGACGAGATAGAGGATGACGCGGCGCCGATCGCGACACCGCCGGCCTCAGCCAACCGTCCCGACGGGCGGAGCTTCCAGCCGCGTTATGGACCCCCTACAATGATCGCCAGAGTTCCGCATCGCAACGCGAAAGGTCATCACGGTGGGTCGACCTGTCTCGACACGAGCAGCCAGCTCGCTTCGTCCGCTAACACCCCGATCTCTTGGCGGCTTGCGGGTGCTGGTTGTCGGGCTGGGGAGGTTCGGCGGCGGGCTGGGCGTGACCCGCTGGCTTTGCCAGCAGGGAGCCGCCGTCACCGTGACAGACCAGGCACCGGCCGAGGCGCTGGAGGATTCCCTCGCCTCCCTCAGTGACCTAGACTTCGCAGTCCGCCTGGGTGGTCACGACGTCCGGGACCTTGATCAAGCCGACCTGGTGATCGTCAATCCGGCGGTCCGGAAGAGCATGTCGGAGGTTTTTCAAGCGATCGAGCGTCGGGGCGTTCCATGGTCGACCGAGCTGAACCTGTTCTGCGAGCGGTGCCCCGCGCCGATCATCGGCGTTACGGGAACGTTCGGGAAGAGCACTGTTTGCACGATGCTGGCTGAGGTGCTCTCCGATAGCGAGTCGGCGCGGGGAAAGTGGCGCAATGTCTGTCTCGGCGGAAACATCGGGCGATCACTCCTTGCCGACCTTCCCGACATCCGCGAGTCGGATTTGGTCGTCTGCGAGATGTCCAACGCTCAGCTCGAGGACCTGCCGAGAATTCACTGGGCCCCGCCCTTCGCGGTGATCACCAACCTGTCGCCGCACCACCTGGACCGACACGGAGGTTATGACGGGTATCTGTCGGCGAAACTCAACATCCTCCGTGATCCTGAGTGCCAGAGTCGTGTCTTTGTGGGCGACGTCGATCGTGAGACCGCCGATCGGATTTGCCGCAGCGTTACGAACCACGATGAGCGCGTGACGTGGATCGAACCGCTCGATCCGGAGGCAAAACTCCGCATTCCGGGCGAGCACAACCAGGCCAACGCGTCGTGTGTGATGGCGGTCGCTCGATACCTGGGTGTCGAGGAAGCCGGCGCGCGAACCGTGCTCGCCGCGTTCAAGGGGCTGCCGCACCGACTCGAGTTCGTGCGCACCGTCGGCGGGGTGGATTATTACAACGACTCGAAGTCGACCTCGCCTCAAACCACGCAACGCGCCCTGCGCGCGTTCGACCGGCCCGTGGTCGCCATCGTCGGCGGACAGTCCAAGCCGGTGTCGCTCGATGCCTGTGCCGCGTCGCTCGTTGAATCCTGCCGAGCCGTGATCTGCACCGGCGAAGCCGGCCCTGCGTTCGACAGCGCGGTACGCAATGCCTGCCCGGCAGGATCTCCGGACGTCTGCGAGTCGCCGTCGCTCGAATCCGCGGTCCAACGCGCATCACAGCTCGCCGAACCGGGCGATGTTGTCCTGTTCTCTCCCGGCGCCCCCAGCTTCGACGCCTACAACAACTACGAGGAACGCGGCCTGCACTATCGGAGGTTGGTCGACGCGGTTTGACGTCTGGATCTCTTCCACGACGCGTCGGACAGCATCAGAGCACCTTGACAAACTGCTCGATCGTAACGCCGGCCGCCCGGATCAGCGCCCGCGGAGTCCCGCGCGGCACATCGCCGTGTGCAGGTATGATGAGAATCACCCCTGGCGAATCGTCGCGCGCCATAGCGATGTGGCTGCCGTTGCCACGGCCTGGAATGGTACGGAAGCCGATGCGCTGGAACGCACGAACGGCATCGCGCGCCGATATGCTTGGTAAACGACCGTTCAAAACGGGATCCCGTCGTCTATTGGGGGCGGGACCTCATCGTCTCGATGTGTGCGCGCCTCCTGTCTCTGCTGCCAGACTTCATCGGCGTCTTCAAGAAGTGCGACAAACGGGCTGACGTCAAATTCATTGGGTCCATTTCCTCCAAACGGGTCACGGTGTCGCGTTATTGTCAGCAGATCAAGATCGCGCAGCTCGTACGCCCACCGACGCAAAGTGTCTGCCCGCACCCCAAGCCCGGACGCGATGTCGTCCCACGTAGCGCGGATTGGCTCATCCTGGAACTTGCGGCACGCAAGCGCGATGATCAGCATGAGGTGCCGCGGATGAACCTGTTTCCCGACGCGGTCATCGTACCTACCCAGGAACGCAAAGGTCTTCGGGAGTTTGAGGAATCGCCGTTTTTCGAGGCGGCCCCAGACTTTCGTGCTCTTAGGCAGCGGTGTTGGAGGTGTTTCGTTCATAATAGCGAGAACGGTCCCACGGAAATTGATACGTACCAACAAGGGTGGCGAAAAATGGACACCCGTGCCGACGCCTCCGCTACATCGGCCCTAAACTACGCAGATTTCAGCACTTAGCGTGTCTTCGGGGATGTCCCGGCCGAGCTGACGAGCCGCATCGACCCATGCTTCGATGGCCCGTCGGGTGTCGCTGAGGGCCTCTTCCTTCGTCGCGCCGTGAGCGACGCAGCCGGGCAGGCTGGGCACCTCGCAGACCCAGCCGCCGTCTTCGACATCGGGATAGATCAGGACCTGTCTCATCGCGCTATAGTCTATCCGAAATCGGCGCCTTGTTCTAGACCTAGCCGGACCCACCTGCCGGTGGTCCGCGTAAACGAACCGGCTTCGACGAGCGAGTCCCAACGCGTCCCGCGGAGGTCATGCTCGTGCCGCACCATCGTCACGTTGTCGTCTTCTAGAACACCTTCATCAACCGCATCCAGGGCCGACTACCGTACCAGTACTGGCAACGCGGGCCTTGCATCGACCGAACGTACACGCCTCCCGGCGGACGTCCTCTCTGAACCGCTCAGCCTGATGACATGCCCCGCCCCGGACCGATACCGAACGCGGAACGGTACCGACATGGGCATGAAGCACTCGTGGGAGCGGGTTGGAATCCCCCAATGCCCGTATGTGTCGTAAGCCGGCGTAGCGCGGCCGAACGGCGGCCGCTACGCCTCGGATACGTACCCGGGTCATACCCGGAGCAACCATGCCGGGTGTATCGTGCCCGCACAATCCACCGGAACCGGAGCGTTCGTCCGTTGAAACGTGCGACAAATCCTGACCGAAACTTACAGCTTTCGCCTGGCGCGCGGGTTCTTCTTGACGTCCGGGAAGGTAAGCTAACGCAGAGGGGCATAGTGCGAGGGGGTCGAACTCATCGAATCTCGAGCAAGAGTGTCGCTGTGCTGGCGTTCGGAGCAACGGTGTCTCCCGGCGCCGCCGGTGTGAATATTCACGAAGAATGAGGAGGTAAGGCATGTTTCGCCGCATTTCCACGTGCTGCTTGGCCGTGTCGCTGGCATGGATGAGCACTGAAGCGGGTCCGCCGTCGGGTGACGAGGCGATCGACCTGGCCAAGATGATGCAGATGGCGAAGGGGGGGCCTGACAAGGGTTCCGACGATGAATCCCCGTTCCCGAAGTTCGACGAGGTCACCAAAGACATGGAGTCCAAGAAGGGACTCTTCACGCTTTGGTCATACCCCCCGTCCGCCAAGGGCAAAGACAAGGAAAAGCTCCTCTGCCAGGTACCCAAGAGCTTCCTGGGCGAGGATTTCATGCTCTCCGTGAGCTTCTCCGGCGGCGGATTCTTCACCGGGTTCCCCCTCGAAGAGCGCGTCGTTCGGTGGGAGCAGCTCGACAAGAAACTGTTGTTGATCGAGCCCGAGACCGGATTCATCACCGACGCCAGCCACACCGTCAGTGACGTGGTTCGGCGCACCTACCCCGATCGGATTCGAGTGTCCGTCCCCATCGTCACCAAGTCACCGCAAGGCGACCCGGTGATCGATCTGGGCCGCATGTTGAAAAGCGACTTCGCCGACATTTCGTGGATGGCACGAATTCCGATGTTCGGCGGGATGGCCGGCGCCGGCGGGGTCAACGCCTCGTTGAGCAAATGGACCACCAAGAAGAGCTTCGAGTTGAACGTCGAGATCGGCGTCGAGTTGGCCATGCGCCGCATGTCGCCGCCCGGTTCATTCGACAAAAAGCAGGTCCACTTCAGCTTCTGGAAGCTCCCGCGGACCAGCTTCAAACCGCGCATCGCCGACGACCGCGTCGGTTACTTCCTGACCTCGAACCGCGACTGGTCCAAGCCCGTCGACGAACGAGACATCTTCAACCGCTACATCGATCGCTGGCACCTCGAGAAGCGCGACCCGAGCCTGTCCAAGTGCGAACCGAAAAAACCGATCGTCTACTACATCGAAAAGACCGTCCCCGTTCGATTCCGCCGGGCGGTCCGGGAAGGCATCCTCGAGTGGAACAAGGCCTTCGAGGAAGTCGGATTCATCAACGCGATCGAGGTCCGACAGCAGACCTACGACAACGAGTGGAAAGACCTCGACCCCGAGGACATGCGATACAGTTTTTTCCGCTGGATCGTCTCCGGCGGCAGTTTCGCAATGGGTCCGCACCGCTCCAACCCCTTCACGGGTGAAATCTACGACGCCGACATCATCTTCGACGATTCGATGGTCCGGTACTATCAGCAGGAGGCGCAGGCCATGCTGCCCCCCGCTGCGACCGCGAGAAAGCTCAACGACCCCGTGCTGCGCGCATTCCTCGACAAGAACCCGCAGTTCAACCATCCGAGTCAGGACTGGGAGACCTTCTCTTTCGGCCACGATCATGACGCCGAACTGCGTGACAAGATGCGCCAGCGCATGCGTCAGCGCGGACATGTCGCGTGCGACTACGCCGAGGGCATGAAGCATCAGATGGCCGTCGCCCAGACCATGCTCGCCGGTCAGCCGCCCGAGGTCATCGAGCGCTTCCTCTACGATATCATCAAGGAAATCGTCATGCACGAGGTCGGCCACACCCTCGGCCTCAGGCACAACTTCAAAGCCAGCACCATCCACTCCCTCGACGAGATCAAAAAGCGCCGGACCACCGGCGAAGCGCTCGTCGGATCGGTCATGGACTACAACCCGATCCTGTTCTTCAAGGACAGCGCCACCGAGGGCCACTTCATCACCCCCACGATCGGACCCTGGGACTACTGGGTCATCGAGTACGGTTATCGTCCCGCTGACGGGTCCTACAAGCACGAAGCGAAGAACGGAAACGGAGACGAAGACGAAGCAGAGGATGAAGAAAAGGAGGAGACCGCAGAGCCTGAAACCGCCGCCGAAGGCAATCCCCTGAAAGACATTCCGCCCGAGGTCCTCGACAAGCTCCCGCCTGAGGTCAGGAAGATGCTCGAATCGGGCGGGGCAGCCGCCATGATGGCCGAGGCGCACGGCGGCGGCGCGCCGCATAACAACAAACCCTCCGGTCCCTCGTTCAGCGGCCCGAACGCGGCCGAAAAGAAAATGCTGCACGCCATCGCCTCACGGGCTTCCGAACCCGAACTGGTCTACGCGACAGACGAGGACACGACCGCGCTGAGCGCCGATCCGCGAACGAACCGCTTCGATATGGCCTCCGACCCCGTCGACTGGGCCAAGGAGCGGATCGATCTCGTTGACAATCGCCTGGACTCCATCCTCGATTGGGCGGTCAAAGAGGGCGAAAGCTGGTACTTCGTGCGGCAGGCGTTCATCAGCCTGATCGTGGAGAAGGCCTTCATCCTGGACTACGTCGGCCGTTACATCGGTGGGCAATACATGAACCGGGCACACCGCGGTGACCCCGATGCGGCCACCCCGCTCGAACTGGTAGACCCCGACCGCCAGCGCGCCGCGCTGAGCTTCATCGCCGACAACCTCTACCAGGACGAGTTCTTCAACTTCCCCCCCGAGGTGCTCAATCATCTGATCGCGCCGAGGTGGTGGCACGAAGGCGCCCAGATGGATTACGCCGTCGACTTCCCCATCCATCGGCTGATCGCCAGCCTGCAGCGCTTGAACCTCTTCGATCGGTTGTTCCCCGGAACGCTGAAGCGGATCCACGACGCCGAACTCAAGACCACCGACCCGAACAGGTTTACCGTCGCCGAATACCTCAAGACGCTCCAGGACGCGTGCTGGGGCGATTCGCTCGACACCAGTCGGATCAAGAAGGGAAGTTGGACCGACGCCGCGCCCGCGATCTCCAACGTGCGCAGGTCGCTCCAGCGCGAGTATCTTTCGGTCATTGAGCCGCTGGTCCGGACGTCCCCGGGCATGGTGATGTCACCCGACCTCCATGCGATGGCTCAGTACTGCCTGCGGCAGCTCGACAAAAAGATCGGCAAGGTGCTCGAATCCGGCGACCTCGACTTCGCGTCCGAGGCGCATCTTGCCGCATGCAAGTCGCGCATCGAGCGGATTCTCGAGGCCGAGCTGAAAGAATACGGCGGAATCGGATTCTAGATCGATCTCGACGCCACGCCGCAGGAATGGAAAGCGCAAGGCGCAGGTTCACCGCCTCAGGACGGTGCGGCACGCGCCCTGCTGCACGAAACGACAACGCTTGACCGCGGCAGCAAATAGGCCCGTCCCGCTTCGCTCGGGGCGGGCCTTTCTACTCATCCCCATTCCGCGCCTTCGTCCGAGCCGCGCGCCTTCCGTAATCACCTCGTTGCCCAATCCGTCATGCTGAAAAGTTAAGATAGCTGAATTCGCGACGATCCGGCCGGCGGTTTCCAGAAAAAATCGTTCATCCACAACAAGAGTCGGCGTCGCGGCGCCATTGACCTTGATGTAGCGGCTTGAACGTTTGGACGGCGACGGACAGGGCGTCTACCGTCGGCGACCAGGGGTCCGGCCTGCGGCGCAGCACTTGACATCCCTTCGGTGCATCGTCGTTCAGGCCGGTTCGGATCGGCTGTCGGCATGTACCCAGGGTCGACGGAGCAGCGCCCGCACGGCGCGGGTGTTTGATGAGGGTTCATCAGTTGATGCTGCTCGACCGTGACGGATGCGAAACGGGAAGCGCGGCGCGCTGCGTTCGCGTACCTTCCCCTTATAGGCCACTTCTGCGTTCGCAAGGCGACCATCATGCGCCAACCCGCCGCGCGCGTGCGCCCCCGCGGCACCTCACTGTGAAGGCAGGCTGTCAGCGGAACCAGGGGGCCGGTTCGTGCCCAGCGGGTGTCTGCGTGCGAATAACGTTCTGCTTCCAGCGCTGTCCTCGTTGGACACTACGAGTGGTTATTCCTGCTGATGGACTTTTGCCGGATCCAGAAATCAACTGAATGAAAAGGAGTAAGAAGCGATGAGAGGCGATAAAGGATGCAATCAGGCGGGACGGCTCCGGTGGTGGGGGCGGCTGGTCTGCATGGCGGTGGGCGTCATCGCATGCGGCGCAAACGCCGAAAAGATACCGCCTTGGCAAAATCATGCCTGTTGCCACTCGACGACGGGCGACTGTGTCGAAATCCCCTATTACCAGGGGTGCGGCGGCGTATACATCTGGCACCAGTACGAAGACTGTCTGGGTGACGAAGCCTGTCTCATATCCGGGGACGGATGTGTGGACGTTGACGCCCTCTGTTGTCCCGACCTGGGAGGTGATCCCATGGGACCGGGCACGGAGTGTGGCGACGACTGCAACGGAAACGGCATCGACGACGAGTGTGATATTGACTACAGCGCAAACTGCGGCACTTCCGACTGCCCCTTGAGCTGCACCCCTACCGGATGCGACGCCACGGTGTGCAACGCCGAGTTCGACGGATCATCCGGACAGCTCGGACCCGTCGGTGGTGAAAACCCGATTCCCCTCGTGTATGTCATCACGAACGCACCGTACACGGTGGACGACGTCGAAATCGACCTGACCGCAAAGGCTGAGCTTGGCGGCGATCATGTGTTTGTGGTCTATGCCAACGGGTATTATGTCGGCACCGCCTTCTATTCTTCCGGAAGCGACTGCCCTTCAACGCCCGACGA
>JASFUW010000184.1:0-9295 GCA_050050135.1 Phycisphaerae bacterium | reverse complement strand
CGCTCCGATTCGAGCTGGGACCGCAGATCGTCCTCAACCGCGAGCATCTTTTGGATAGCCGCGAGTAGTGAACGCGTTGTTCGGTCATTACTCTGCAAATGTCCGCTCGTTGGCTGCGATAACATGATCAACACTTCCGCGGGAATTCCGAGGCCCACCGCGATCTTCCGCAATACCGCCAGCGACGGCTGACGCTCTCCGCGCTCCACGAGGCTTATAAAGGGCACACTGACTCCTGCGCGTTCGGCGAGCACCGCGAGCCTTATCCCCTTTGCTTCGCGCACTATTCGAATGGCCTTGCCCAACTCAAGCATTTGGCAGACCCTTGATCTCGATCTATGAGAACACGCGTTGCCCGTCGCGCGCTGATATCAGGATGCGAGGAGCGTATCGACCTCCGACCGGAGCTGATCGAACAAGGGTTCGAGTCTCTCCGCGAGATCAATAGCCTCCGCCGCGGCCAAGGTCTGCCCATGATGAGCCAACTGCTCTAATAGAGTGGCCAGACCGACCGCGTCATCCATCGACCCCGAAGTCTCCGAAGCCCTTCGGCGCATCCTTTCGGATCGCAGAAGCTTGCGAATTCGTATAGCGCCGTCCTCGACGGCGCGAAAGAGCTCGCAGGGTCTCGGAGCACTCCCCGACCGTACCCATCTTGGGTGCTGCATAGTCACAGCCTCCTCAGGCATTTCAGGAAGAGCACCGCTTCCTGTCGGGGTCCGATCAGCCGAGGACCATCCTCGGTCTCATGATCGGAAGCCCCCGGGTACGGGGGTCCCTTGCGCCCTGCGCCGCTCCCGGACGAACCGGGCAACCCGACCCGCGACATGTGCCGCCGGTCAGATGAGGTAGGAGGCTTCGTACGGTCGAGTATTCAGTTGTCAAAGAGGGCCGGCATCATTGCCTTGGCCCACCAAAATCCAAATAATTACAGCACACAGTTCTCCAGAAGTCAACACCGGTTAAATATTTTTCCACAGCGCTCACGGACCCGGTCTTGGACACCCATTCAGTCGCCGCTAGGTCGCCCACCTGACTGGCGAAGCGCCGAGGTGGAGACCTCCATCCCGCCTCCCACCCCGCCACCTCCGCTCCGATCTCGGCATTCGCCATTCGCTCTGCAACATCGAAGCGCCGCGGAGGTGCCGATCCAACGGGACTTGCCACTCACGACTGGCCGCTTTTGTCTAGTGTCCAGTCTCCGATCTCTGGTTTGTCGCCTGGCGCGCCATGCGCGAGGCGAGTGCACCGATCACCCACGACGTTGTTATCGCGGAGAAGTCCGGTTCCCCTCGGACCTGGACGACGCTGATCGTGCGCGCGGCGAACACCGGCCACGATCAAAAGGAGAAAGAGAAAATGAGGACAAAGAAAAAGTATACAAAACGAACCCATTTTTCCGCACTGGCGCTATCAAGAACGCGGATCACGTTGGCTTCGTTCGCTGAGCGAACCCAAGATTAACGCGAAGAACGCCGGGCAAGACGCAAGTGAACGCACTGACATGACACCCATCAACCAGACGTGGAAAGCAAGCTCTGGCCGCACGGCCACCTACGTGCCGTGCCGTAACGCCACCTACGTGACGTTATTCGCACCCCCCTCAGCCACAAGGTTGTTCGCTCGAAGCAGCGACTCGAACGAACCCGCGTCCGTCCACCACCCGTCGAGCACCTCGTATTCGAGCTGCCCCCGTTCAATATACATGTTGTTCACGTCCGTGATCTCGAGCTCCCCACGTTCGGAAGGCCTCAGCGTGCCGATGAACTCGAACACCGTAGAATCATACAGATATATTCCGATCACCGCGTACGAGCTCTTCGGCTCAGCCGGCTTCTCCTCGACCCGAACGATGCGTTTACCTTCAAGCACCGGCACGCCGAACCGCTCCGGGTTTGATACCTCCTTCAGATACACCCGAGCGCCCGCCTGTTGTTCCTTGTAGTTCGCCACCCCCTGCCGGATGTGTTTCTCGATGATGTTATCGCCGAGTACAACGCAGATCCTTCCGCCGTCCGCGAAGTCCTCAGCCAGCCGCAGCGCGTCCGCAATCCCGCCCTCACCTTCCTGGTACGTATATGCCAGATCCTTGACACCCAGCGCCTTCCCGTTGCCCAGCAGCCTCAAAAAGTCCCCCGCGCTGTTTCCGCCCGTGACCAGCAGGATCTCGTTAATGCCGGCATTGACCAGGCACTGCAAAGGATAATATACCATGGGTTTATCAAAGACCGGCAGCAGGTGCTTGTTAGTCACCTTGGTGAGCGGTGCCAACCGTGTGCCCAATCCTCCGGCCAGAATCACACCCTTCATCGCGCCGTTCTCCTTCCGCCTGTCCCAAACAGCAGTGCCACAACCACGGCACTACACTACCCCGACTCCGCCGCACCGCCCCTGCACCGCCGCCACGCCGACACCCCACCGCCCGCACCTGCCAACCGCACCCGCACCCCCCTGCACCGGCCGCGCACCCTGTCGCCCCCCACCTCCAACACTATCGGTGCACAACCCCGCCCCCAATCAGCGGGACTCCCGGCCGTTGCACTCCCCTAGACATCACCACCCCCGCGCCCTGACCGCGAGCATGAACTCACCACCCGCACAGCCACGCTCCGCCCGCACCAGCCCGCTGTCTCCAAGCCGTGCAGCGGCCATTCCACACCTGGCACCACAACGCCGCGACGAAAAAGACGGGCTTTACCTTTTGGACGTCACACATTCGCTACGAGCTTCAACGGTTCTTTCTACACTTTCAGGGTTGATTGTGCCACGTCCCAATAATTCGACCAGTGTGCCGCGCGGGACGTTGACGTTGACGACGGGCATGTATGCGCGTGTCTACTGGACCTGTAAGAGCGTGCGGGCAACGCGCCGCAGTTTATTAGGACCAAGCGCGGTGTACGCAGTGTCGGTACCGCGGCACCCAAGCGGTCCGAAAAAAAAGTTCGCAGGAGTCCGCTTTTGGGAGCGAGCCCCCTTGAAGTTTTTTATCTGGCCGTTACCGTGCCAGCTATTCTGAGACGCGGAGGCGCGCTTTGCCGGTATCGTCTCATATGCAATCCTAAGCCGGCTCATCAGGCGCGATGGAGGTACGAGACAGACACGAGGAGAAATGTGGGTCCAGCTTGCCAAACGGCCGGTGATATCTCACCCTGTGTGAAGATAGGCGGCCGAGGCATACTGGGCAAGAGGAGGGTGGGAGATTCCTACCTAGGGAGTATCCCAGGGAAAACTTGATGTTGCCCTTACCACACGGCCCGCCCGCCAGCGGGTGTGGCCGGAGGGCCGAGGCCTAACGAGTTGCCTCGGCGACAACTGCCCACGCTCTCGTCCGCCATGCGTGGGGCCAAACGCCGCTCCCGACACCACGGGAACGACCGAGGTTCCGCGGGGGGGGGTGCTATGGGCCGCAAGTCCTCGTCTGCACGAGTGTGGTCGGGTCGCGCGCGGACGCGCGCACATCTTGTCATTGTCTTGAGTGCCATCTTCGCGACATCAGCAGCCACCGAGGCGCTTGCCCAGCGTGTGACCGGCTCCCGGAGCGCATGGCTGGATCCTTGCGAGAAGAATCTCGGCCCTACCGCGGCAGCCGGTGACGATCAGACCGTGGACGTCGGCGAACTCGTCACCTTCGACGCATCCGCTTCGTCGGATCCCGACGGCTGGATCGACGTCTACTTTTGGGACTTCGGCGACCAATCCGTCGGGCGAGGACGCACCGTGAGCCACGCCTATGACACTCCGGGAACCTACCAGGTAAGGCTGACAATTGGGGACAACTGCGGGCGCGGCCGTTCCGACACGACGAAAGTAACCGTCCTTGATCCCGACGCGAACGAAGAACTAAGAGCTGACTTCCGAGTCGAGAAGCTCGTCTACGTCGACCCCGTAACAGGCGCGGAACGATGGGAGGCAGTGGGTATGTCTTCGGACGACCCCATCGAGTACGGGTTAGAGGTCAGATTGAACGCCGAAGATTGGTCGTCAGGGGCGGCACACTTCCGATGGCGTCAGAATGGGGCGCTCATAGGAATGACCGGAATGGTGTACGACACCTACGAAGGGCCCACCGATTTCGACGTGTCTCTGACGATCTACGACGCAGCCGTCGAACAGGCAGATACGATCACGAGGACGGTCTACGTTGACGCAGGCATGGAGTCGCTCTCGATCATGCCTTGGCAAGAATCTGGTGCCGCGCCGATGTCATTCACGCTTGCCGAGACGGAACTCTGGGCCGTCACACTATCCGGGAAACTCGGTGCCGTCGACATTTCAGATCCCCACGATCTGGGTGAACTCGTACCTGTTCTGCCTGAGTACATCGACGGGAATGACCACCTGGCCTCGGGCGGAGGTAGACTCTACTTGGCGAGACAAAACGCTGGCGTAGACGTGTACGCCGCAGACCCCAGTAGCTTCGAGCATTTGGGTCGACTGTCGTCGGCCGATTTGGAGGCGGAGAGTGCTCAATTCGTGGGCGCTGTGGATGATTTCCTGTTCGTGGGCACCAGGTCGCCAAGCCAGATCCAGGTTTATGATCTCGAGACGCTGGGCGGCGCTAAGTCCAGCCTCGCACCTTTCTTTAAAAGCGCGACGGACGTCGGTGAAGGGATCGTCGACGGGTGGCAGATCGGACGTGACGCGATCGTGATTCGCAATTCTGCTCTAACGCTGACGGTGGTCGATATCCGAAATGCCCTCAACCCGAGTGTGGCCGCCGTGCTGGACCCCGAAACCACATGGATCAGCCGTGCGGGCGTGGCGGACAATTTCGTCTACGCCGTGATACCCGGCGAGACGATCATCTGGCAGGTTCACGCCCCCGAGAATCAGGCTGCTCCCATCTCGGTAACCCATTGGGCAACCATGGACGTCGAAGTGCAACCGCTGGGTCTGGCGGAAGGCAGATTGTACGCTCAGTACGGCGGTGTAGTGCGGAAGTACAATGTTGTAGATTCGAGCGACATGTACCTCATGGATTTCTTCGACGCGAACGGCCAAGGACTCTTCGGTGGTTTTCTTTTCGCGTCTGATCCGGGGCCCGTCACATTGGTGGTCGGGACGGGGACGTCGACGTTCGAAGCGGTCTCTCCGTAGAACGACACCGGCTGGTGAGGTCCCACTGCCCACAGTACTCGCGATTGGTGGATGGTCAGCCGCTCCGACGGCAGCCCCGGGTAGTCCCCACACGGGTTGGCGATGGGCGCTTTTGGTCGAGGAACCTCCGGCCGCAGAGCCAAGCTCGGTCGACGCGAGGCGTGATCGGTCACGGCCTCCGGCGGCAGTCACTAGCTAACCGGCGTAACGGGGGGCGAGAAATATTCCCATTGTTTGCAGACCACCCATTTTAACACGCCAATTATCGGTCCGAACCCTCGATGGGTCGAGTGGCCGGCCGTGGCAGTGAGCGAATCGTGTACCCACGTTGATCAGCCGCTCAGCGCCTCGCACATTCTGCCATGCACATCAATGGCCGCATTGATGCCCGCGCGTGATGGCGGTTCGCATCCCCTCTCTGACTTGATCTCCGACGCCCGATAACCTCGTTTGCCAAAAGGCCGATAAACTGACTTGACAAACGCCCGATAAGGTGGTCAAACAATACCATACTTCGGGCTTAGTATCGGAACTTGGGGAGGTTGCTTTTCGCGGATAATCGTCGCAGTGTCTCGCGCTAGTCACTCGGCAAATAACAGCCACGCTCGTAAAGCGGGTGTGCACGTAAAACAGGAGGATACGGAGGATGTCATCTCACGAATTCACACGTAGAAACGGGACTGCGATCGTCATCGCCATAGGGCTGATGCCTTTCTCAGTCAGTTGGGTCTTCGCCCAGGTCGCCCCAAACGGGGTTCTGGACCCGGAGGCCGAAGAGGTCCTTGACCTCGATTCCAGCGGCCTGCCCGACATTCTGGACGGACGGGATGGCATCAAAGGTGCCGCGTTCTTCCGACTTGATGGACTTCGAGCCGCGGATATAGAGGGAACCTTCCCCAATTCCGGACCCGACGGATTCAGCGACGCGGGCTACTCCGACATCCCCACCGGATGCAAAGTGTGCATGGATGACCGTCTGATCGTACGTAGCGCGGTGAACACGGGCAAGCTAACTGTCGTCTACTTGGCGGACACGGACGGGATCATCGGCCAGTGCGACGCCGCTGCGAGCAACACGGGCGATCCGTGCACGAAGGATGCCGACTGCCCGGGAGGCACGTGCGCCACTAATCTTGGCGCGGACGACAGCTTGCTGTACGTCGGGTTTGACATCTTCAACGGAGATCCAAGGGTCGTAGGACTTGGCACAGGCACATGCAGCCCGGACGCGGACCTTTCCGGAAGTTGTGTGGCTGACCTCCAATGCCAGAACCAACCCGTCGGCGTGGGCACATGCGAAGGGTTGGACGAGCAGTTCCATCCCGTGGACTTTGTTGACTGGCTTAAAGATGGGGATGTGTGCAACGACGGGGTCGCGGATTTCGATAACAACGGTTCGCCGGACTTCATCGGCGTTCCGTTCGACGTAGACGCCAACGGCAACCCGTTCACCGCGACGCGATGGGATTTTCAGCCCGGCGATCCGTGCCAGCCTGACGATGTGGCCGAGCTTGACCTGTCGGATGAGCAGTACCGCCTACTGCTCTATCTGTGCCCGCCATCGCTTGAAATCCTGGACGGTGACGAGAACGCGCAATTGCCCGCAAACATCGGACAGCTTTTCATCGAAGCGTTAAACGGCGAGGGTACCGTGAGTAGCGGAAAGAGCAGCAACCTCGTGCTGCCCTCGGGAACCGTTCTCGAGAACTTCTTCAGCAGCTATCCGAATGATGGGCTTGACGTCACAGCTGTAACAGGGGACGTGGAGTTCCTTGTCGAGCACGTCGACAGCCTGATTCACGCCCAATGCGGGCGTCCGGGGTTTCCCGCGGTGGACTGCGCAGGCGACTTCGCCCTGGACCGGTTCCAGTTTGCTCAGGGCGGTGTCCGAACGATGAGCGATGCTGATGCCGACGGCTCAGATGAGGATTTCATCACTGCAACGTGGTTCGCACCAATCCCCGAGATCGAAGTCACCAAGGAGGTGCGGTGCGTCGGGGAAACCACATGGAAGAAGACCGAAGAGGTCATGGCGGGTTCCACGGTCGAGTTCAAGATCGAGGTCGAGAACACGGGCAACGTGGACCTTGCGGTTTGCCTGGAAGATGTGCTCGAGGGGCTGGGACCCGCTTCCGTCACACCGGTAGACGACTCACTGAGAATGACGCTTTTCCGGCCGTCGGATGGCGCCGCCACGCCCGTAGACTTCGACAGCGCGCTCGGGTTCGGCCTGAATCCGGACTTCTTCGGCGATCCGCTAATTCCCGCAGACCAAGGCTTCCTTGACGACCTCGACGGTACGTGCAGCTATCTGGGCGTGCTCCATGGTGTCAGCGTTTGCGACGATCCGGCGGACCCTGTCTTGGGCGATCGCGTGGTGATCACGTTCCAGGCTACGGTCGACGCCACGTTCGATTCTTGCTGCGATCCGGCACCGACGGCGCTCGATGTTAGGAACCGTGTGACCGCGATCGGTGACCCTGATATTCCACCCGGAGACGAGCTACTGCCTCCCGACAACGATGAAACAGAAGACGTTTACGGCGTAACCGTCAATGACCCCGCCAACGGCGTGGACACACGACGCGAGACGATCCAGGGCTTTGATGACAACGTGGTGACCATCGACCTGAAGTGCCGGGACGTCGAGTTCAGCAAGACGGCCACGGCTCGTGATGACAGCGGATCTCCACTGGAGATCACGGGCCTCCCGCTGGCCGATACGGGGCAGTTCCCGGTGTACGTGGATTACGCATACACCCTGGTCAATAATGGTGAGCTTACCGAAAGCGTGACGATCACCGAGAAGTTCCTCTGCGGTGACGTTGCCGCCGTGGCGGATGTTTCGTTCGACGGGTGTCCGATTTGTCCCGGCGGAGCAGGCGGAACAGCCGATCCGTGCGGCGGAACGGTCTCGGAAACCTGCACGGTCAAGTTCGACACGCCGGCCGCGCTCGACACATTCCTAAAAAGGGACGATTCCGGGCGGCCAACGTGCACCGCGAACAATCCGATCGATGTAGCCAATCCGCTGTGTTATAAGAACTGCGCCAATGCGACGGTGCACGCCGACGGGTTGCCCGAAGAGTGCAACGAAGACGCCGCCTACTCTGACGACGAGACCATCTGCGCAACCGACTGCCAGATCCAAGTCACCAAGGGCGTGAAGTGCGCCGACGACGTTGACTACGTCGATCGCGTCGAGACGCTGCCGGGCGAGGTCGTCAACTTCCGCATGACCGTTGAGAACACAGGCGGGTCGGCGCACACGAGCATCGCGCTCACGGACACCTTTGATTGCGAAGACTGGGTGGCCGCCGGCACGTTTGACGTCAAGGTGTTCGATGACAGCGGAAGTGAAGTGGCCTGGCCGTTCAGCAGCCCCCAACCCACCGACTTCGAGAACTGGTTCAACGGAGGCGGGGGGCGGGCGTGCTTCCCCTTCGTGGACCCCTTGCCCCCGGATTGGATGCTCGTCTTCACGTTCGACGTCCTCGTGCCGGAGGGATACAGCACGATCGGCGTGGATCCGGAGTGTACGAACTGTTTGAAGGCAGAAGGGTATATCGAAAGCACAACGTGTGAGCCGGATCTCGAGCCGGATGATCCGTGTTACGACGAGGCATGTGCCGAGGTCAACGTGCTCGTTCCGGACATGAACTGTGAGAAAACGGTCTGCGAAGTGGACGAGACCGGCGACGAACTTCAGTGCTCGGAGGGCCCGGCCTGCGTCAAGATCGAGGCGGAACGCAGCGAAGAACCGGGCACCTATCCGCTTTGGTTCAAGTACACGTACAAGGCGTTCAACAAATCGAGTGAGCTACCCCTGGACGGCGTCACGATTTGCGACCTCGAACTCGTCACGGATGCCGCAGCAGGAGACCCGCTCCTGGACGTGCACTTGGATGGCTGTGACCTGGACCCGACGACCGGTTGTGTCGACGTCGGGACCATCGCCGCCGGGGACGAGTCGGCCGAGTTCACGTGCACGATCCTGGTCCCGTCATTCGAAGCCTGGCAACGATTCGCGGCACTGGACGGCGGTGGGGACCTCATATACAGCAACACCGCCACAACCACAGGGACCCCGGCTCCGGAACCCGATGTGTGTGACAGCGGGCACGAACTCACCGACACATGTTCTGCGTGTGTTGTCATGAACACAGTCACGCGGTGCCCCTGCACCAAGGCCAACTTC
>JASFUW010000183.1:0-9298 GCA_050050135.1 Phycisphaerae bacterium | reverse complement strand
CCGATCCTGCTCGAGGTCGACTGGATCTTCAACCTGGCATGCCCCGCCTCACCGATTCACTATCAGTACAACCCGGTCAAGACCGTCAAGACGTCGGTCATGGGTGCCCTGAACATGCTGGGGATGGCCAAACGCGTCCGGGCCAGAATCCTGCAAGCGTCGACGAGCGAGGTCTACGGCGATCCGCACGAACATCCCCAGACCGAAACATATTGGGGCCACGTCAACCCCATCGGCCCCCGTGCGTGCTACGACGAAGGAAAGCGCGTCGCCGAGACGCTGATGGTCGACTACCACCTGCAAAACAACGTCGATATCCGCATCATCCGAATCTTCAACACGTACGGACCGCGGATGGCCATCGGCGACGGCCGCGTCATCTCCAACTTCATCGTTCAGGCCCTAAAAGGCGAGGAGCTGACCATCTACGGCGACGGCTCGCAAACACGCTGCTTCTGTTACGTCGATGACCTGATCCGCGGCATGATGTCACTCATGCAGTATGAGGGCGACGACGCCGCTGACCCCGTCAACGTCGGAAGCGGCGACGAGCGATCCATGAACGACGTGGTCGAATGTCTCGGCGAGATCGTCGGCAGAAAGCTGAAGGTCAAGAACCTTTCCCTCCCCAAAAACGACCCCGTACGACGAAGACCTGACACCACCCGCGCCAAAGAGCGCTTGAGCTGGGAGCCGACCGTCTCGCTACACGAGGGCCTGAGCAGAACCGTCGACTACTTCCGCGGCGTGGTCACCGATCAGTAAGCCCCCGCTCACCCGCACTCGTCCCCCACGTGCGCCCCGTCATCCGCCCCAATCCCCAATCGCCAATCCCCGATCCATCCACCTCCTTCCTTTCACCGCGTGTGTTCAAACTAGCCAGCCTGAAGATCATTCCTTCAAATAGGTTACGCGCGTCAAACACCTCGACCCGGATCAGATTTCACAACCTCCCGCCTGCCGTCGCCGTTGCCCCAACGCACCGCCAGCGATTCCGAACGCCTCTGCATTTCACACTCGTCAGATAGATTGAACCGGCACGTCGGTAAGCTATAATTCCGCTTTCGTGCCTCCCGACGGGCGGGCAGGAGGCTGTCGCGGTTTTGCAACAGACGGGACACAGGAACTCGGGATCGCAGGACTTACAGACCGGAGGGTTCTGGTTGAAGCCAACTCCTATGACGTTCACGATTCAAGACGTTCCACAGGGAGGGTCATGATGGCCGAATCGAGCGCAGATTTCCCCACTACCATTGGTGCTGATGCCGTTTTCAAAGGGCACCTCCAGTTCGACAAGGGCGTTCGCCTTCTGGGCAAGTTCGAAGGCGAGATCACCAGTGACGGCGAGATGGTCATCGCCGAAGGGGCGGCCCTCGTCGGGGACGTCAAAGCCGGAACCATCCGGATCGACGGCAAAGTAAAGGGCAACCTCCACGCCAACGCCAAGGTCGAGCTGACCTCCAACGCCAGACTCGAAGGCGACCTCGAAGCCGCCCGTCTCGAGGTGGCCGAGGGCGCGGTGTTGATCGGGCGATGCGTCGTCGGCGTGAACGGCCAGGCCAAAAAGGGCGAAGCCCCGAAGGTGGCGACCGCCCCCGCCAAGGCCGTGACGCCCGGCAAGCCGCAGACGAACCAACCCGCACCCGTGGGCGCCAAGCGCTAGCGACGCACGCCCGTCGAGCGCACAATTGCGTTTACGCGAAGCGGCGTCCGGCCGGGGCGGGCGGATTCTGCGATGCCGTCGAACACAACAAAGCGCCGGTCCGCGGTCAAGCAGGTCATCTGCACGGAGTGTGGCCGGCCCAGCGAAGTCCCGCTGCGGGCCATGTCCGTCTTCTGCCCGCACTGTAAGCAGCGTCTCATCCTCGAAAACTTCAAGATCAAGACCTATTACGCCGTCAGCAACTTCTCGACCTTCGGCGACATCGTAGTCGAACGAAAGGGCCACGTCGTCGCCCCCGTCAAAGCCGGCACCCTCACCATCAAGGGCAAGCTTCAGGGTCGAGTCACCGTCCGCGAGAAAGCCAGCATCCACAAGACCGCCTGGTTCAAAGGCGACCTCACCGCCCCCTCGTTGCGCGTCGAACCCGGCGCCGTCCTCGACGGCTTCCTCCGCATAGGTCCCAACCACTCCGCTGAACTCCAGGACGAATTACGAACATCCAAATCCGAACCGCGCCCGTGAGGAAGCGGCAAGCAACCGTGCTACTCTTCTTGAGCAGTGTCGTGGTCATGGCACAACCCCCTGCTTCCGAGGCGAAAGCACAAGCACCCGGTGCAGTTTGAAACACAACGCGAACGAGTCCGCCCACCACACGCCGAAGGCCCGTCAGACAGCAGCACGTGTGCCCCATCCTTCGCCCTTTCCCCTCGTCTCCACTTGGTGTCTTCTACCGAAGGGGCGAAGGTTGGGGGACCGATCGACCCTGCTCGCGGCGCTCATCTCGAGGGATTGACGCGTGTGCCCCATTTTTCGTCGCGCAAGGACCGTGCCGATATCCTATGTCGCACGACGGGGCGAACGTCCAAGATCCCGACTCGCCGGGGGTGGATTACGGATTGACCCGAATACCTTCCCCTTTCCCCCAACCAACGCCCAATCCATGTCACCCTCCCCGAACCACAGGCACCCGGTGCAGCCCGAAACCCCGCGCGAACGAGTCCGCCCACCACAGGCCGAAGGCCTGCCAGACAGTAGCCGGTGGCAAGGAACCCGGTACGCCGGGTCCCGCCGCCACCGGGCAGCATCAGGCCAAAAACACCCCGACCCCGTAAGGGTCGAATCACCGGCTTCGCGACCCCCAATCATCCTGTTCCGCGTACCCCGCCCCCTGTTCCCGTTCGCGCCGCGCGCTACGCCCACAGCGTTCTGCACCGATCACCCCTCACGTTATCACTCGGCACGGCTGTGCACCGCGCACGCTCGGCCTGCGGTTTTGAGCGAAGGAGGAAAGGGAAACACAAAGATTTTTTCGCAGAACAAAGCCAAGAAACCGCCTTGGCGCTATCAAAAACGGCGATCGCGTTGGCTTCGTTTGCTGAGCAGACCCAAGACAGACCCACGCCGACAGCCGCGATCACGGACATAGAACGCCCGCGGTCTACCCGATACGATGCCTACCTGCTCGACGGCACACGCGCCGATGGACGAGCCGTCGGCGACGACGCGGATCGCGGATGGGCACAACGCAATGACGACGGACTCGACATCTGAAGGTCTTTCGCTACCGCGGGACGTGCGCGAATCCACCTTCGTCGTCATCGCCGCATACAACGAGGAAGCCTGCATCGCCGACGTCGCCGCCGAGGTCCGGGCCGTTTATCCCAACGTCGTCGTGGTCGACGACGGCTCGAACGATCGAACTTACGAAGAGGCAAGGCGAGGTGCGACCCACGCCCTCCGCCACGTGATCAACCGAGGCCAAGGCGCAGCATTACAGACCGGCATCGAGTTCGCGCTCGCCCACAACGCCAAATACGTCGTCACATTCGACGCCGACGGCCAGCACCGCGTCGAGGACGTCGCGCCCATGCTCGCTCCGATCACGAGCGGTGAGTGCGAAATCACGCTGGGCTCGAGATTCCTCGGCAGCGTCCAAGAGATGCCGGCCTCGCGCAAGCTCATGCTCAAGATCGCCGTCATGTTCACGCGGATCGTCAACCGCGTCAGCGTCACCGATGCCCACAACGGCTTCCGCGCGTTCTCATCCCGCGCCGCCAGGCAAATCAACATTACGCTGGACCGCATGGCTCACGCCAGCGAGCTGATCGATCAGATTCGAGCCTCCAGACTACCCTTCAAGGAAGTCCCCGTGCGCATCAGCTATACCGAATACTCCATGCGCAAGGGACACGCGTCCTGGCGGGGGGCGTTCAAGATTCTCTGGCAGTACTTTGTAGGACGAGCGCTACCATGAACTTGTTTCAGGAAATTGCCCTGCCCATCATTGCACTCTTGTTGATCTATTCCGTCATATCCGTACTTCGCGGCCGGGCGACACGGAAGGAGGGGTTCCTCTGGGTTCTCGTCTGGCTGGCGACCGGCGTCGCCATCGCCTGGCCCGGCATCACGCAAAAACTCGCTCACCTGCTCGGCATCCGACGCGGTGCGGATCTGGTGCTCTACTGTGCCGTCGTCGTCATGCTCATCGGATTCTTGGTCGTGTACGTCCGCATGCGCCACCTTCAGCGCGAAATCACCCTGCTCGTCCGACACGTCGCCATCCGCGACGCCGGGCGCAACTCACCCACCGACGAACAACAGGCTGCGCAAGATGTCTCATCCGAGCAGACTACCAGCGAACCCGCGGATTGACTTTCGCCTCCGCACCGAAAGAGCCGGTTACTGTGCCGTGCCCGTAACCGTAAAATCCGGCGCCAGCGCGAACGTGAACACCACCTCGTCGCCGCAGTGGAAGTCTTCACCGTCACGAAGCACGTCGCTCCCCGTGTCCGGGCTCAGCCCCGGCAAAAGAAGCAGCTCGGCCTTGTCGATGATGACCGCTTGCAGATCCTCACACGATTCAGTGCGAATCACCCTGCTCGCCCCCGCGGCGATCTCGAACTCCACCTCGGTCGCAAGCAGGTCGGTCGTCAGCAGGTCTTCGGGAATGTCCTGTTCGCCGCTGAAATACAGCGTCCCTTCCACGTTGGCGCTCGTGTTGTTCACCAGTCGCACCGAGGTGACACTCGGTCCGAACAGGGCCATGAGTGCCGCCAGCGAGTCGCAACCCGCCGCCGCCAACGAAAGAGCGATCACAAGTATGACACCAGTCCAACGCCTCATGACTTCAGCTCCTATGACTGACGGTCCGTCGTTCGAGCACCCGAAGCGAACGGCGGCTCGTGCGCGTCGTCTTGCTCCACACCGCAAGTGCCGTACACCTCGAAGTGTCCGAAATTCCTCGGCGATCGTCAACGCGCCAAACCATATCGGGCCTCCCCCTGCGCCTGACACGTTGACGTGCCCACGGCTAGAGCAAGAATGAGGGCCCGCTCGACAGTTTCTTACCTCTTCCGTGGCCCGAGCACGGCGAGTCCGGACCAGGTGCCCGTGCGCGGCGGCGCATACCGGGTTTCATCATGGCTCGAACGTAAACATCTGCGCGATCTCGAATGTCCCTGTCCACATGATCGCGACGGCCACAACCGCGGCAACCACCGCCTAGACCGTCACCCATGCTCGCTTCTACTTATCGCCGGACGGCCGGTGAACCAATGGACGCCAGGCACGCTAGCAACGCAAAAAGGGGTGCGGAAAGTCGCGTCAGACTTGGGTAGGCGGCGGCAGGTGCGATCTACCCGGCGGCAGGTGCGATCTACCCGGTGGCAGGTGTGATCTACGCCGTGCAGGAGACGCTACATGCGGCGAAGTCGCCACCCACAACGCGGACAGAAATTCGCGCTTTCGGCGTACTCACGCCGGCACTGCTTGCACCACATGGTGATTCGCTCTTCGACGGGTTGGGGTCCGGACCGAAACTGCAATCCGAAGAAGTCATCCGTCCGATCGATGTGCTTGACTTCCGCCTTGTAGTGTACCTTCTGATCTTCGAGCACGACGAGGATCAGGTCGATCACGTCGCCGACGTGCAATCCCTCGGTCGGACCGGCCACGCCCATCCCGCCGTCGGAGATGTCCTTCGCGACGCCTTCAAGCTTCGACCCGTCGGGGAGTTCGACGAAGGTGGTGATGCTGGCCTCTTCAGTGCCGTCGCGATCGTCGCGACGCTGCTCACGCATGACCATTTCGTGCAGCGATTCGCTCATGGCTGTCATCCGATAACCCGAACAGCAGACGCCAGATCGGATGGGCTCTGATGCGCATAGACCGCCCCATCCTTCCATCTTCCGGTTTCATCGACCTGTTGCCTGACCAGAATGAGCACCGACCGTGGTCGGGCCGTACTGCGCGCGGCGACGCGCTCGTGTCATCACGCGCGGTGAATATTATCAGCCCGACCAGGAAGCGTAACGTCCCGACCGAAGGATATCCGGACGGGCGATTACATCAGCCTCTGCAAGACAAGCAGGTACCCGCTCGCCAATACAAGCTGGGCGGCCGCGAAAACGAAACCCACCTTGACGAAATCGAGAAAGCTCACGCCCAGCTTGTGCTTCTTCATGATCGTGCACGCGACCACCGTGCTCGCGGAGCCGATCGGGGTGATGTTGCCGCCGAGGTTGGCGCCGAACACGACGGCCCACCACTGATCCCGGGGAACAGCCGCAGCCAGCTCCGGCGTCGGACCGAAAATCTTCGCCAGCATCGCCGCCAGCGGAATGTTGTCCGTGACCGACGAGAAAACGGCCGTCAGCCACATCAACCCGACACCACCCGCGTGCAACGTCAACCGATCGAGCAGCCCGCCGATCGCCAGCAGAACCGCTGCCTTCTCCATGACACCGATCACGACGAACAGCCCTACGAAGAAAAACACCAGCGACCATTCGACGTGATCCAGGTCCTCCTCGACGTCCTTGGCGTGGAGCAGCAGCATGAGTACGGCCGCCCCCATCGCCACGAACTCGATTCCGAAGTCCTTCAGGATCGGTATTTGCGGCTTCAGCGCGAACGCCAGAATCACGATCAGCACACCGGCGATCGACGTGTAAAAGAACCGACGATCTTTCACCGTGTCCCACTCGTCAAACGCCAGCACGAGTTCCAGATTGTGTTCCTTCGCTGCCGGATCAGTCAACGGCTGCACCGCCTTGCCGAACATCGCCCTGGCAATCCACAAACTGACCGCCACCGCAACGACGGTGTATGGCCCGGCGACGAGCAAGAACGTCAGGTAACTGATGTCCGCAGCCTTGCCCACGATGATGTTGGGGATCGAGCTGATCAGCGTCAGCAGACCGCCCAGATTGGTCATGATGGCTTCCGTGATCAGGAACGGTTTCGCGTCCAGCTCCAGCTTCCGACACGCGACGACGGTGAGCGACCCGATGATGATCATCGCGGTGATGTTGTCGAGGAACGCACTGAACACCGCCGTCAAAATCGAAAGAAAGACCAGCAGCCGGAACGGATCACCCCGACTCAACTTGAGCATTCTCACGCTGACGAACGTGAACACCCCGCTCCGCGCCGCCACCTCCACGAACACCGTCGCCCCGATGACAATGCCGATCACTTCCCACTCGATCATCCTTATGTACACGGGCAGATGGTGGCCGCCCGCACGCGGGAAGTACCCCCAGTAATCAGCCAGCAGCAAACAGACCAGCGCGGACAGCAGGACCAGCACCGTCTTTTGGATTGCTTCGGTTGCCAGGAGAAGGAGTGTGATCAGCAGGACGGCGGCAAACACCCAGGTCTGGTACGCGGGAACGGTTCCGGAAACCGCGCCGCCGCTGGCGAAAAGTAATGTCGAATACGTGGCACCCATCACCGCGCGCCGCTCCGCAAGTGTTCCGCCACTGCAGCGGCGGTCGACCTCGTGCCGATTCCCGAACGGCAACTCGAAACTCGGGTGGCACGGTCCGGCGCAGCCAGGCGGTGGTTGTGCCGTACCGTGGCCTGTTCCTGCGGGCCAGACCATGCCACACAGGCGGCACTTTCCTTACTGGATGCGGCACGGGTATACGCAGTCGCTGTCATGGCTACCGTTGTCAAAGCGCAAGCACCGGAACGGTGTGAACCTCGTGCATCAGACGATAGTCAGCGGCGGAGACCCGGCTGCGACCGTGATGGTGCGTGCCCACCACCAACAGCGTGTAGTCACCGCCTTGCAGTTCCTTCTGCACGGTCGACACCACCTCCCCGACCGTCAGTCGATACCGAACGGCGAATGGTTCCGTGCGACTGGCGGCCACAACGCCCTTCAAATAACGCTCGCCTTGGTGCGTGAGCTTCGCAAGGAGTTGTTCGCCGGCCCGGCCCGCGACCTCCTCGGAGACTCGGAGTGTCGCCCGCACGTCATCAATCTCGTGCTCGCTGATCACATGGAACAGCAGCAACTCACCCTCGTCCGCCACCAACGTAAACGAATGGGTGAAATTCTGCGTTTGTCGGAAGTTACCCGACAGGCTGTGGAGAACGCTCCGAAACACGGTCGATGGGTCCTGGATCGGTTCGCGAACGATCAGGATCGGTGGAGTCGTTTCCTCGACCAGCGTCTCCAGGTCGATCCGGGCTGCCCCGCGCTCCTCATCAGGCGGCTCGGTGACCAGGACCAGTTCGGTTGGTGAGTCGGTGACTCGCCGAACCAGGTCGGCCGTGTCGGCGAAGGGCTCCGCGGCCAGCTCGAATCCGCACGCATTCGCGTGTTCGCCAACCGCACCAGCATCTACACCGTGCGCAAGCTGCACGGTAACCGCCGACGCAAACCGTTTTTTCAGGTAGTCGGCCAGTGAACCCGCCGACGGATCGAGCGAACCGCCGAGCAGAACGACGCCGACCCGGTCAAGCGCAACCTCGTCAATATCGAGCACGGGGATCGAAGCCTGCTCGAAAATCGACTCGAATTCGTCAAGCGAACGATCTCGCATCAAACAGACTCACTTCGTGACATCGCACCCACCGACCCAACGCGTGGATTGTCGCGATGGGCTTCCCGTACGCAACCCCGCGCGCCGATCGCTACAGCGTTTCGTCATGCGGCAAATCGCAAAGCGGACAACCTTCGCAGATCGCGCGTGCCCGACAATGCCTCTTGCCCACCTCCACCAATAACGCATGGTACTCGTTGAAGAGCTGCGATTCCGCCGGCAGCGCATCGTGGAACAGCGCACGGATGGTCTCGTAGTCGGCATCCCGGTCGATCAGGAAGTGACGGCGCAGAACCCGTCGCGCGTAGGCGTCGACGACGAACGACGGGCGGTCGCCTGCATAAAGCAAAATCGCATCGGCGGTCTCGCATCCGATACCATGAATCGAAACAAGCCGCCGCCGCGCGACCTCGAGCTCGCCGTCGAGCATCGCGTCGAGCGATCCGTCGTAATGCTCGAAGAGAAACCCGACGAACGCCTTCAAGCGGGCTGCCTTGACCCGGTACGTGCCCGACGGCTGAATGAGCTTGGCCAACCCGGCTTCGGACAGCTCGTGCAGAGCCGAGAAATCCAGCGCGTCGGCGTTACGCAGGTTCTCGATCGCGCGCTCCACGTTCTTCCACGCCGTGTTCTGAGTGAGGATGGCCCCGATCACCACCTCCGTCGGCGTATCCGCAGGCCACCAGTGCTGCGGACCGTACGCGCCGAAGAGGCGGTCGTACATCTGCCGCAGTCGCCTCTTTCCGGAAGTCCGACGTCTTTGTTTCTCTATCGCCATAGAAGAATAGCTCTTGCATCCGTG
>JASFUW010000182.1:0-9317 GCA_050050135.1 Phycisphaerae bacterium | reverse complement strand
GTCTTACCACGCAGTCTTGCCTTTCGCGGGCGGTTGCCAGCGACCGGTCGAGTCCTCACGATGCGGCTTGTCGGAGCCTCGGCCTTGCCGTCGTCCGGGGCTGTCAGTTTAGCGGGGTCCAACCCTAGACGCACAGCCAGCGATTGCATCGCCTCGAAGAAGCGCATCGGGATAAACCTGCCGGACGTTTTGATGCCGGAGTCCTCAAGGTGCGCGGCCCACGTCAAATCACGGTGCTGGCTACTCGCCCCCCATTGCAGGAGGAGTGTCGCCAAGTCCGTTGTGTATGCCACATCAGGGAAAATCTCGATCTCGTCCACGGCAAGCAGGCGCAGCCGTCCTATCGGCCCTGCCGCTCGGAGCTTCTCAAACGGCAGATCGAATGACTCGTATAAATGATCCCACGTGCCGGGTGCCTGCGGCGTCCGCTCGTCGGTAACGATGACAGGGACAATCGGCGTGATTGTCCAGTCGTAGTCCGGCAGTCCGCGCGGCGTCAGTACCCCTCGCCGGAGAGCCTGCACTGTCGCGGTCAACTGCGCCACCGCCTTTGGAATGCCGATGTTGCGAAGCTCGTCGTGCCTTTTGTCGAGACTCATGTACGAGGCATGGTCCTTGGCGGTGAAGTGCTCGCCCTTTACCTCCACCAGCATCACTTTGTCGGGGAACCAGACCACCAGATCACACCGCTTGTCCTTAGTTTCTCTCTTGACCTTTATGACCTGGTTGGGAAACACGTGGCGAAGAACGCCTGTGACGTACCGCTCGAATAGAACCCCATACAGACCCCCAACCGCCTTCGCATTCGTGAAAGGTGGTGGCAAGCGCTTGTCGAGCGCTGCCGTCAGGATTGCGTGGCGGACTCCATCGAACAGGCTTCGGCCAAGAGCGGTTTGGTTCAGAACGAACGCACGTTGCTGGCCAAGGTCAGCAATCGGGGATTTCGATAGGGCGATGAGATTCCAATCACGGATTCTCCGCGAACCCTCAAGCTGGCGGATAAATGTTCTGATCTCGGCGACACCGTGCTGGCGCACCTTTGCAGAGGCACGAAGGACCCTTGCTTCAAGTGGGTTCTGGCAAACGGCGGGTGCGGGGACAGCGAGCCACCCTTGGGCGATGTCCTTGGGGTCTCGTGTGTCCTCCCGAATCACCTCGCAGAGACCACCCATGATGGCATCCCGCGCGTTCACGCCGGTGGCCTGGCGAAACAGGTTCAAGTATTGACGTACTTCCTTCGAGCGGTTCTTCTTCATCAATTCGTAGAAGTACCATGCCCTCGCCGCATATTGCCCGCCGGAGAACAGGCACATTCGCATCTGATCGTGGATGACAGTGGCCAGCAGCGTGCTCAACGCCCCTTTTTCTCGTCGGCCAGCCCCCATGAGGTCCCACGTAATCAGTAGCGCTCGTCCCAAATCGTGTCGTCCACGTTCGGTGTTGAAGGTCCCGTTGCCGGTCTCCGGGGCGTGGAGGATTGCGTACTGTTGCAGCGTGGCGAGTTGGCGCTCGTAGAAGAGCCGCAGCGTGACGCCCCGACGAGCCTTCTTCTCAAACGCGAGCAATCGGTCACGGATGTCCTGGCTCATCGCCCCGTGCAGCACCGCCCCCATATACTGCGGGTCCGCTGACCGATCTGGACCGAGCATGGTCTGGAAACGCGACAGGAAGCTGAGCCATTCTCCGACAGGGTAGCGTCGGACGGTGCGCAGCAGGTCACGCTCGCTCGGCGTGCGTCGGAATAGGTCGCGGTAGCGGGGAATCACGGCCATCTGACGTGTGAAGCGGCTGACATCCAAAACAGCTATCCATTCGGCGGCCAAGTCGGAATGGACCCGACCCGGCTCCGCCAACCTGTTCTTGTTCTCATTGCGGGCTGTCCAACTCCCTGACAAACGTGGTCGCTGCGGCCTGCGCACCGTCGTCGGCGTCAGCCTCAGCGCCCTTGGCGTCCTCCCGGTCCCAATGGTTCAGGAAGAACTTGACCTCGTTGATCGGCTCGAAGCAGCAGAAGCCGGGGAATACGTCGTTCGGCAGATAGCCAGCCACGATGCCGAGGACCAGAAACTGTTGTTGGTCCTCGCACCAGTACCAGACCGGTCCGCCGCTGAATCCCGGTGAATTGTGGCCATCGACGATGTAGAGGTGCCGGTCGTCACGATTGACCATGCTGGAGATGACGCCCTCCGCGTAGCACAGCGTCGGCTCTTTCAGGAATGCCTCGACCTGGACAGGGAATCCAGCCCAACATATCCTCGTCCCGATGCCCTTCATGAGTCTATCGCCGATCATCGGCAACGGCTGCTCATCCGGTGGCGAGAATGGCTCGCCGCTCGCCTGCTTGAGAACGCTCGGCAAGGCTATGAACCCAACATCACACTTGTTGTGGCAACGATAAGGCACATCTGGCTTCTGCGTCTTGCTCGTGCCGAACACCGTCTCCCGTTGAAGCCGGCTGTGGTCGTCGAACTGCTGGATGCGCCAGTTGATCGTCGCCTCGTGTGGAAAGTCGAACACATGCCGCGCGCTTGCGAGCACAAGCTGCCCGCTCGGCCTCTTGTCGATGGCGAACCCTGTGGCCACCCCGTCGCGCAGAGTCCCATCCTCCATTTTCCACGTTGCCTGCAAGCGGAAGACGCTCGTACATAGCCGATCGATTGCGTCGTCGATGGGAAAGTCTTTCACGGTTAGCTAATCCTCAATCACCTTTCGGTGCGGCAGACAGCGGGCAATTATACTGGTCGCTGCGTCAAATCGCACCTCAAACGCGGGGTACCGGGCGATGTGTCCGTTCGTGGCAGTGCAACATGGGCCGAAGTATCGGAGCTCCAGGATAGGGACCTTGGGACCAAGCCGGGCGCGCAGGGGGCTTGTGCAGCCATTCGGTGCGTCGCGCGGTGGGAGAAGGCCGCGGGCCGCGGCGGGTGTCGGCGGGGTGGTGGTGGCGTTCGGTCTGGTGGTGCGTCTGGGACGCGGCCTGGCTTTCCTGTACTGCACTGCTCACGAGAGCAGTGGCACGCGGGTCATCCCTCACCCGACCTCTCCCCTCGAGGGGAGAGGAATGTCCAGGCAGCCGGGCCCCCTCACCCTGCCCTTCCGGGACTTCCGCCGCCAGTAGAGGTTCCAGTCCTGGCGGTGCCAGGCCGCAACCGTGTGGGGCCGAACGATGAGCAACGCCGAGCGCCAACCTGTCCACAGCCGTGAGAGCCATACCCAGACGATTCGATCGCGTTTCCGCAGCCGCGGTCGTGTCCTGCGTTCCTTCAGGACCGCGAGTTGCCGGCGAAGGGCGAGGTTTTCGGCAGCCAATTCGGCGCGATCGTCGAGGACCGCACGAATGAAGAGCATGATTCCACGCAACACGGCCAGTACACACCCTCCCGAACGACCGAAACCGGCTCGGAGAGCGTAGCGAGGCCATCGATCGGGTTAAGCCATAAGTCCTTTGCTGGCAAGGGTTACGGAATATTCGGGAGGGACGCCCGTCCTCCGGGCTGCGGCTCGGGACCCTGTCGACCGTCGCTCGCCCTGGTCGAGCGAGGCGAGTACGGGACGGTCAATCGGGTGTGCCGCGGGCCAGCCTGCGGACGGATACCCCGAGTGAGCTCGCCGTAAGTCGTTCTGCTTGTCGGTCTTGCGCAAGAATACCGGTCCGGAACTGCCAACTGCTTGGGAGGAGAACCACACGGTCAACCGAACTGCCGCAGCGCCCTGGCGCTATGGACTGGCGTGACGCGTAGCGTATGCTGAGTGGTTATGGCGTTACCCGTTGTTGCCATCGTGGGTCGGCCGAACGTCGGCAAGAGCAGCTTGTTCAACATGCTGGCTCGGCGTCGCACGGCCATCGTCGAGCCGACGGCCGGTGTCACGCGCGATCGGATCACGGCCATCTGCGACGTCGATGATCGGTTTTTCGAGCTGGTCGACACGGGCGGTCACGGCATCGTGGACCGCGACGACCTCAACAAGGATGTCGAGCGGCAGATCGAATACGCCATCGTGCAGGCGAACGTGATCCTGTTCGTCGTCGACGCCCGCGAGGGAATCACGCCGCTTGATCGCGATACGGCCGACCTCCTGCGAAAGCATGGCCAGGTCGCCCGGGTTCGCCTTGTCGCCAACAAGGTGGACGACCCGCGGCATGAATCGACGGCCGGCGAGTTCACACGGTTGGGCTTTGACGAGCCGCTGACGGTCAGTGCCAAAACCGGTCTGGGCCGATCGGCGCTCGAAGAGCTTGTCCTGCGGTCAATCGAGGGGATATCAACCGACCTGCCGGAGGAGCCGGTGATGAAGCTGGCCATCGTGGGCAAGCGGAACGCGGGCAAAAGCAGCTTCATCAATGCCCTCGCGGGTGAGGAGCGCGTCATCGTCAGCGAGATCCCCGGCACTACACGCGACAGCATCGACGTTCGTTTCGAAAAAGACGGGCGGGCGCTCGTCGCCATCGACACGGCCGGGGTGCGCAAGAAAAGTAAGCTGGCGGACGACATCGAGTTTTACGCTTACTCCCGCGCCGCGCGGTCGATCCGTCGGGCCGACGTCGTGCTGCTGCTGATCGACTCGACGGTGCCGGTGGGGCAAGTGGACAAGCGGCTGGCGGCGTTCATTGCAACCGAGTACAAGCCCTGCGTGTTGGTGGTGAACAAGTGGGACCTGGCAAAGGACCGGGCGTCCACCGAATCGTACGGGGAGTATCTCGGGAAGGTGCTGCCCGAGATGGATTATGCACCGATCGCTTTCACGTCCGCCATCACCGGACGAAACCTGGACTCGACCATCGATCTCGCAACCGAGCTCTTCAAGCAGTCGCGTACGCGGGTCGGGACTGGAACCCTGAATCAGGCACTGCAACACGCCCTGAAAGCCAACACCCCACGCGGGAAGCGCGGGAAAAAACCGCCGAAGTTCTTCTACGCAACCCAGGTCTCCGGTCAGCCGCCGACGATCGTGCTGTTTGTGAACGGTCCGGAGCTGGTGACGACCAACTACAAGCGATTCCTGCTCAACCGGTTCCGGGAGACGTTGCCGTTCGACGAGATTCCGATACGATTGGCATTCAGAGCCCGCAGAGAGGAAGGCAGAGCACGAAGGATAAATGCTGAAGGATGAGAGGGCCGACGGCTGCTTGCGCCAAAGGTGACGCGTGCAAGACGGAAAGTGAACGGTGAGGAGTATGGGACCGCGGTTGAAGGGTAACGGTCATGAGCATCGATCTACATTGCCCGCAGTGCCAGAAGCTGATCCGGGCGCCGGATAACGCCGGCGGCCGACGCGGCAAGTGTCCCTATTGCGGCGCGTCGGTGTACATTCCGACGCCCGTCGACGAGTCCGACGCCATCGGTCTGGCTCCTGTTGACGACTCGGAGGAAGAGCGGATCAAGAATCTCAGGCGTGAGTCCAGCGAGTTCGCGGCCGCCGTCGGCCATGGAACCGAGGGGGGAGATGCCGGCGGTCCGGCACCCGTCGCAGATGCGCCGAGCGAGGATATCGACGCCGACATCCAGGCGTTCGTTATCGCGATGCGCGACTCGCAGCTCGACGATGCGGACGCGGTGACGGACCGGCTCAAGGGACGCATGGCCGAGGCCCGACAGCGCGTCAAGCAGATGATCGCAGAGGAGCAGCTACCAGACATTCCGAACGTTCCGCCGCCGGTCGTGCAGGGTTTTCTCAAGACGCTCGTCGGGCGACTCCGCTAGTCACGGAGACACCGCTTGCGTACGGAAAACGCTTTCGGTGGTCGTGTCACTCCGCTGTCAGCAGTTGTTCGATCAATACTGCGTCTGCCAGATCGACGTCGTCATCGTCGTCCAGGTCGAACGCGTCGAGGCAAATCTGACTGCACTCCGGCGAGGAGGGGCTCGCGTCAAGACTCGGGCCGCCCATGCACTCGATGAACGCCGCCCAGTCCATCAGTGACGTGGTTCCGTCATGGTCGAAGTCGCCCGTGTCCACGGTTTCGCACTCGTCCGGGACGTCGTTGACGGTGCAGTCCGCGCTCGTTTGATCCGCGACGTCGCAGGTGTCCGGGATTTCATTGGCGTTGCAGTCGGTCGTCAGCGGCACAAACAGCGACAGATCATCGAAGTAGAACCCGTCGGAGAACGGGCTGAATAGATCGATCGCCCCCAGGTTCATCGAGCCGCCGAGGATGCTCCACGGATGCTGCGTCAGGAACTGGTTGTCATAGAAGATCGTCACCAAATCCGCCTGAAAGTTGATGTCAAGGCGAATTTCGGCCCAGGCGTCGGTGACGAGCGGCAACCCGGCCCCCGTTTCGTTGCTGAACACGACGCCGAAGAACGGGTCCATCTCGAGCTGAACCGCCCACGCGGTGCCGGCGCCGCCGCCGTCGTAGTCGGTCAGGGCTATGAACAGCGCGGTGCCGTTCATGGTGCTCGGGATGTACGCCCAGGCACGTAAGACCCAGACCGGCGACGCGGACAGGTCGTACCCCTCGAACAGACGGACGGAATCGTGAATCTCGAACTTCAGCGACTTCGTTCCGCCGGGTGTGTGGTTGCGTTCGGTGGAGACGTCGGCGGCGGAGAACGGATCACCGTCGCCGAAGCCCCACCCCTGCCAGTTGTTGATACCCTGGATGGAGCCGACGTCGTAGCTCTCGAAGTCCTCACACCAGGTGGCGCCGAGATTGGCGTCGGGCGAGCAAGGACCGATGTCGGGGAAGATGACGAAGCTGGAAAGCTGACACTCGTCCGGAACGCCATCGGGCTGGCAGTCTTCACTGCTTTGGGCGTCGACGTCGCACTCGTCGGGCACGCTGTTTTCGTTGCAGTCCGGGCTGATCCCGAACCTGAGATCACACACGTCAAGGAAAGAGTTTTCGTTGCAGTCGTTGCCGACCAGCTCGCACTCGTCGGGCAGGTCGTTGAAGTTGCAGTCGTTGCTGGTCTGTGCGGCAATGTCGCACACGTCGCGAATCTTGTTCCCGTTACAGTCGGTGAAGGTGTCACACACGTCGGGGAGGTTGTTGGCGTTGCAGTCCGCGAAGGTGCCGCAGCCGGTGACGTCACAGCGTCCGCCCGGAGGTCCGCAGTCGACATCGCAGTCGTCGTCGATGCCGTTGTTGTTGCAGTCGCGCTCGATTCGTAAGAAGTAGACGTCCTGCTCGCTGTTGAAGGTGGCTGCGTAGGCGAGGTTGGCGCCCTCGTTGTCCGAGACCATGTGGTAATAGTCACCGAGCTTGTTTTGCTGCGGCCAGCCAATCCAACTGTCGAAGACGGGGCTGACGGGGAAGTTTGCGGACCAGGTCAGCCCGCCGTCCTCGGAGAAGGCGTAGAAGAGTTCGGAGAAATTGGGCAGGCCGGTGTTGCGGGTGTCGTTCCATACGACGTCGATGCGGCCGTTGGGAGCGACGGACAACGTGCTGAACCACTGATAGGCGAAGTTATCCGTCGCGTCGTCGTTGATGCGAACGGGATCGGACCAGGTCTGGCCGCCGTCGGTACTTCGCGAGAACATCACGTCCATCGGATCAAACGCGGAATAGCGAGCGACCGAGGCGAGCAGATACAGATTGCCGTGTGTCGGGCCGCCGGAGTGATCCGACGCGATCCATACCTGCCCGTTAAGCCCGCCGGGATTCGGCTCGCCCCCGGCGAGGAACCCGTCGAGGTAGACGTATACCGGATCGCCGAAGGTCGGCGTGGGCTGACCGGCACTCCAAGAGACCGTCGCCTTGATGACGGCGAAGTCGGCCCCTTCGTCGAAGGTCCTCGCGCCGATGAAGACGTCTCCGCCGGGGTCGACGGTGAGGGTGCCGTGGAGCGGCGATGCGGGGACCTCGATCGGCGGCGCGAACGTCGAACCGCCGTCGGTCGACCATGTGAAGAACCCCGGGTCGCAGCAAGAGTACCATCGGGTCCAGGACATGTAGATGTTTCCGCTGCCGAGCCCGGCGGTGTTGTCGACGGTGATCCAGGCCTTGTCGCCGCCGCGGGCGTAGGCTTCCGGCATCCATGTCACACCGCCGTCACCGGTCTTGTACATGTAGCAGGCCCAGGGTCCCGGTCCGCGGTCCGGCTGCAACGCGTAGTAGTAGATATTTCCGAACGGGTCGGACGCGAGAACCGGGTCACTGGAAAAGACGTTGGGCTCGAGGACGCCGGGGAACGTCCAGGTTTGTCCGGCGTCCTGGCTGTATCCGTAGCCGGAGGTGCGAAAGTCCGACTCGATCGTGTCGAACTGCCGCCAGCCGATTACGATGCGGCTCGGGTCCGTGGCGTCGATCGCGATCGATGGCTCGTTCGCGGCGTCGCCCGGGATGTTGTTCCCGAATTCGTCCACGTTCACCTGGACGCTGGTGAAGGGGCCCCTCGTCCAGTCTTGGGCAGGCTCCGCCCCGCGGCGCTTGGGCATGGACATGATCGGAGGCGGATCGTTGGGAAGTTCCGGCGTTCTGCCGGGCGGATTCGGCCGATTCACAGCGTCTGCAGGCGGCGTTCGCGACGCGTCGACGATGACCTGGCGTTCAGCCGTCGCCTCGCCGGCCGATACCGAGCCGGTCAGCATGAGCGACCAGACCAAGGTGACACCCAACTGGCAATAGACGACGCGGCGTGGTCTTGCGGTCCGACATGTCATGGTTGCTGGCTCCTCCGTTTGCGGTGCGAGGTCGGGCTTTCCGGACACTGCACCGAGCTTTGACGAACCGATCGAGGGAATGTGCGATGCCCCTCCTGACCGGTTGACGTTCCTCCACCGGCGGGCAAGCTTCGAACCCGTCCGTTGAGAGGGATTCTAACAGGATTAGGGGGATGGTGCACGGACCCGCTTGGGCGAAAATCAGGGATCAATCACGCGGTGGCGCTTGCAGATGTCCGTGACGCGGTCCATGGGGATCGCATCGGCGGTGCGTCCGGCGAACCCGGTGATTGCGGTCGCCTGGAACAAACTGTTAAGGATCGCCTCCTCAGTGGCTTCCCGGGCGGCCTGGAAGAGGGGCGAGAGCGCGTCGTCGCGGAGGACGCGGGGCCGGCGTTCGCGCGTGTCGGAAGTGTTCGGGCGGCGGACGGCGTCGGCGGTCGAGAAGGCGATGACGTAATCGCCGCTGCCGTGCGTCATGGATGAGCCGACGGCTGCCAGACCCGACAAGGCCCGCTTGGCGAGGCGTTCCAATTGACGGGCGTCCAACGGGGCATCGGTCGCAAGTACGATGACACAGGAGCCGCCCTCTTGCTTTTGGTTACGATCGATGTCGCGGAGATAGTATCGTCCGAGCGCTTTGCCGACCGGCGCGCCGCCTATCGTCAGTATGCCGGTGAAGTTCGTTTGCGTGAGAATGCCGACGGTGT
>JASFUW010000181.1:0-9331 GCA_050050135.1 Phycisphaerae bacterium | reverse complement strand
CTCCCGTTCCGACTAAACCGCATCGAGGCGGCAGTATGTTGGCGACGCGGGGCAAACGCAAGCCGGTGTGCGTACCTGTTACGCGAGTGGGCGAGCGCTCCTGTCATCGTACTTCGACGGGACGACGGACTCGATTGAAGGTTGTCACGGCCTGGATAGTCCGGTATTTCCGTTGGATCGCTTGTCGGTGCGCGCGGGGCGTCGCGAACCGGCATGTCGAGGGCGCGGGCCGTCCGTCGTGTCTTCGCGGGGAGCGTTTGCCGTGTGGTACCGGGTCCCGGCGCGTCCATGCCCGAAGTTGCGATGTTGCGTGGATCGTCCGATTAGAGTATGTGGCGCGGATTGACCGTCCCGCGCGGTCTGGTCGGTGCGTAACCGCGAGATGCGCCGTTCCGGTGCGGACCGGATGGACGGACGTACGGTGCAGGCAGGAGCTCTCGAACCGGTGCTTGAATGACCATCGAATGGCACACGATCCGGCCTGAGCGCAAGTCGGCGAAGGGCGATAGCGAGCAGGTGCTGACAGAGGCGGTTGTGAACAGCCGTCCGCTGCGCGGTTTTCTGGAAGCCGCGGTCGATGCGGACCAGCCGATTCTGCTCTGCGTGAACGACTCGCACCGGTCCACGCAGACGAAGCCGGCGCTGCGTGCGTTGATCAAGTTCATCGGACAACTGCGGGAACATGACGGGGGGTGGCGCGGACGGCGTTCGTTTCCCCGGTTTCGAGTTTTGTTCGCAACGGGCACGCATCGCTTCAGTGAAGCGGGGCGTTCGACGTTTGAACGCGAGACGCTCGCGGATACGGAGCTGAACGCAGAGACCGTTACGTGGCACGACGCAACCGAGGAGCGCAACCTGGTCAGCGTCGGTGGCGCTCGGATGCACCGGTTGATCGGCGAGAGCCGGTTCATTCTCCCCGTCGGCAGTGTCGAGCCTCACTACTTCGGCGGTGCGACGGG
Organism: Phycisphaerae bacterium; assembly: GCA_050050135.1. GTDB lineage: Bacteria > Planctomycetota > Phycisphaerae > UBA1845 > UBA1845. The sequence goes on along the minus strand of JASFUW010000181.1, from coordinate 8,372 downwards.
GCCTCACAAAACGGTGACCATCGGGTGTCTTTCGCGGGACGACATTGAGCAGAACCACGCCGGTGCCCTGAGCCCGGCCTCGGACCTGTTGCGCCTGCGCGGCAATCCGGTGTATGACGGGATCGTGCAGGTCCTGGGCGGTCTGTCGGAAGAGGGTCGGCGAATCTGTGCGATCGGCGAGGTCGTGTGTGATGACGCGGTTGTGGCAGCGGCGGTGGGCGACCCGATCGAGGTGACCGACGAGCTGCTTCCGACGGCGCGGCAAACCTACGTGCGGACGATCGAGCGACCGGTGGACGTCCTGCGTTTGCGGGTGCCGCCACCGCTGGGTCGGAGTCTGTATCAGGCCGACAAGGCGCTCAAAAACAATCACCTGGCCGTCCGCGACGGCGGCGCGATTCTGCTGGAAGCCGAGTGCGACGAGGGGATCGGACCGGATGCGTTCATGAGGCTGCTGCGCCGGTCAAACAGTTATGCGGAAGCTACTTCATTGGTGGATGCGGAGGGGTATCGCCTCGGTGATCACAAGGCGGTCAAGCTGCGGTACCTGATGGACCCGGCGTGCCGGGGCGTTTATGTAGAACTGGTTTCGACGCATGTATCCAAGGCCGATCTGGCTGACACGGGGATCGAGGTGGTTCCTACGACCGATGTGGGTTTGAAGCGGGCGGGCGAGGTGACTTCCCGCAGTCTCCCCTCCGCAATGAAGGAGGATGGTCCGCCCGGCGGACCCTACATCCCGGGGGGCGGAACGCGCTCGGGTCTCGTCGTCGAGGATGCGGGGATGGTTTGCGTGACATCAGCGTGGCAGTAGCAAGATCAGTCGGCGGTCGTTTCAACACGCATGCCGGGGACGATCTCGCGCGAGGGGTGGGCCACGAGGGCGTCGGCGGGGGTCAGGCCCGACGTGACCTGGACGAGGTCGTCGTTCATCAGACCGATGGTGATCGGGCGAAGCACCGTGCGTCCGTCTTGGACGAGCATGACGTCCCAGCCGCCGTCGTCGTTGCGGAACATCGCGGTTCGAGGAACGGTCACGGCGCCCTCGGCTTGATCGTAGACAATTCGAACGTGCACGCGAAAACCCACGCCGAGTCGTTCCGGTCGCTCGTTTAGCCGGACGGCGACCTTGACACGCTGCTGCTCGACGCCGAGCGAGCTGATTTTCTTGAAGCCGGCTGGGTATACGCGAAGGACCCTGCCCTGGATCGGCGCATCGCCGAGGGCCTGGCCGAACACCTCGACGGGATCGTCGCGTTCGATGTGCGTGGCGCGCTGTGTCAAGACCTCGGCAATAACTTCCATGTCCTCGAGGTGACCCATAGTGAGCAAGGGCGTGCCCGCGGAAAGAAACTGGCGGCGGGTCTGGTGTCGCCTGAGAACGACGCCGTCGACGGGGGAGCGCATCTCGGCCCGCTCGAGGTTGCGCCGCTCGATTTCGAGTTGGGTCTTGGCTTCCACGAGTTCCTTCTGTCGCTGCTGGACCGTGAAAGTCTTGCGGTCGGTGTAGTCCCGGATGAACTTGGGGCCGATGTAGCTGACGGCTGCGAGGGTCTTCAGGGCGGCGTGTTCGAGCGTGTCGCTCCGATATTCGGCGCGGGCCTGGATGAACTCCATCTCGGCTTTGCGCAGTTCGCGTTCCGCGGCCGAATCGGTTTCGACCAGACGCTTGATTCGATTGAGCTCGGTCTCGGTGAAGTCGAGCAGCGCTTTGGTCGCTTCGAGCTTGGCGTCAGAGGCCTTGACCGTTTCGTCGATGGCTTTGACGGTGGCTTCCGTCTCGATCAGGGCGTTGTCCTCGAGGCGGTGGTCGGACGCTTCGGCGATCTGCGTTTCGAGGACGGCGATGCGCTGCTCGGCCTGGAGCACACGGCCACGCAGGTCGTCCGTCTCGAGGCGGGCGACGATCTGACCCTTCTCGACCGGATCGCCTTCGCGGAGATCGATGGGTTCGAGCCAACCGGAGATGGGCATGGAGATGAGGTAGTCATGCGGCAGCTCGGTGACCGCCTGCTCCTCGACAAACGCCCGGATTGATTGCACCTTCGGCTCGAGAACGCTGACTGTGGCGTCGGGCCCCGTGGCACTTACCACCACGAGCACAACGACCAGCAACAACGACGCCAGAACGACAAGCCAACCCTTTTTCATCGCGAATGATCCTACTCTTTGACCTTGATGCCTTCCAGCCAGTCCAACTTTCTGATCTGTGCGTAGACGACCGCGTGGGCGATCAGCACGAACGCGAGCGCCAGGACGGCCGTGGCGATAACGACGCTCGGTCTGATGATGACCGGCATGCGGTAAAGCTCGGAGTCGTAGGCTGCGGAGACCAACCGGGTGAGCGAGTACCCGAGCGGAAAGGCGATAAGAAGCCCGACACTGAAGGTGGCGATGGTCTGTCGAAACATGATGCCGGCGATCTGACGCGGTCTGTAGCCGAGTACGCGCAGCGTCGAAATCTCGCGGGTTCGGTCGCCGATCTCGATGAGGGCGTTGCTCACCGTGCTGCCGAAAGAGATGATGCCCGCGAAAAGAACCATCAGCCCGATGGAAAAGAGGCTGGTGTCGATCAGGGTGGTCTGGATGTTTTCCTTGACGTCGGCGCGGACGGCGAGGCCTTGTGCGTTCGGCAGCTCCTTGATTCGCCGGAACAGGGCGGGCATGGCCTGCGTATCGACCGCGAGCTGGACGCCGTTGAACGCCAGTGACTCGCCGACGACACTGCTGAGGTAGCGCGCGTCGGCGTAGCAATCCAGACCTATGAAACTGTCCACGATGGACGCCACGCGGACACGTTTGGTCTCCTGACGTCCGCGCACGGGCGTGAGTTCCAAGTGGTCGCCGACGCGGACGTCGAGGACTTGCGCCAGCTTCCGGGTGAAGACGAGGCCGTCGTCGGGGATGGCGATGCGGTGCCCGCCGGCGGTCATGGGCGTGGTCAGGCGGTGTCCGGGTGAGAGGCCGGTGATGCTCATGCGTCGGGCGATGGGGCCGTGGCGCAGGTCACAGCGCAGTCCGAGGACGCCCTCCGCGCGGTCGACGCCGGGCAGCTCGCGACTTTCATAAAGTGCGGGGAGCGTTGCCTCGTCGCGCATGCCGATGTCCACGTCACTGTGGGCGACGCGATCAAACTGGTAGTCGACGAGATACATGAACGAATCGTACATCGCCAGGCCGTTGAAGACGATGGCGGACGACATGGCTACCGCAATGATTGCGGTCACGCTTCGGATGCGGTTGCGGAACAGGGCGCGAAGGGCCATGTGCGTGCGGAATCCGAACGCCCGCCACAACCAGGGCCATCGTTCCAGGATGATGGCACCGCCGCTTTCGGGCGGCTTTTCGCGCATCGCTTCCGCGGGTTGCAGGCGGATCGCTTCCAGGACGCCGCGGATGGTGCCGGCGATGGCGAAGGCGACGCTGATGAGCACGCCGAGGACCATCAGATTCGGATACGCCTTCCAGACGAATCCGGGGAACTCGAAGAAGCCCTTGTACACGTCGATCATGGCGTAGGCTAGAAAGAGACCGAGGATGATGCCGCCGATCCCGCCAGCGACGCCTACGGCGACGCCGAACGAGATGTAGTGTGCCATGATGCTGCGGTTGGAATGACCGAGCGCCTTTAAGGTCCCGATCGTGGCCCGTTGGCGCTGAGCCAGGCGGATCATCAGGATGTTCAGCACGAGCGCCGCGACACCGAGAAAAATCGTGGGCATGACCGCGGCCGTCGCTGCCAGCCCGGCGATCTCATCCGAAAGGAACCGGTGCGACGCCTGACGGCGACGCGGTGTCACCTCCAAGACACCGTAGGGTGTCAACATGCGGTCGATGCGATCGAGGATCGTGTCGATGCGCATCTGCGCCGTCGGGATGACGCGGCCGACGATCCGATTGCATGCGTCCTTGAAATCCAGCACCTCGCGGGCGTATTCCTCCTTGATGTACAGAATTCCGAAATGCTCGGCGTCGGGGATGAGGTCGCCCACGCCGCGTACCATGTAGACGTATTCGGGGCTTATGGCGGTGCCCACGATGACGAACGACTCGCGCTTGCGATTCAGGATCAGGCCGATGCGATCGCCGACCTGAAGGTTGTGGGCTTTGGCGAAGGCGTCGCCGAGGATCACCTCCTCGTCGCGGTTGTCGGAGAAGCCTGACCCGCGAAGGAGGCAGACGCCGTTCAGGGTTCGGTCGAAGCCGCGCGGGGGCGTCGAGATGAGTCGGCCGGCGAGAGGCCTGATCTTGTCGGGAAGGTCGAGGATGACGTCGAAGACGACGCGCGATTCGACGGTCGAGATGTCGGGTAGTGCGGCGACGCGCTCGACGGCGCTTAGCGGCGCTTTCTTGACGTCGATCCAGAAGTCGGCGAAGCGGTAGTCGCGGTAGTAGGCGGCCTGGGAGGCTTCCAGAATGTGTTGAGCCGAGCGCAGGCCGATGAACGAGCCGGTGCCGACGGCGATAATCACGACGACTGAGAGCAGGGTGCCGACGCTGCCGAGCAGGTCTCGCATGAGCTTTCGGTGCAGTGCGCGCACAGGGTCGGCTCCGTTACCAGCTTACGTCCTCGGCGGCGATCGGGGTTTCGTTCGGGCGATCCTCGGTGATTCTTCCGCTGACCAACCGTAGGACGCGATCGGTGACTTTCGCCAGCGCCGGGTTGTGCGTGATCAGGACGATGGTCAGGCGGCGATCGCGGTTGAGACGTTGGAGTATTCCCAACACGTTCCGCGCGCTGGGAAGGTCGAGCGCTCCGGTCGGTTCATCCGCCAGGACGAGTTGCGGGCGCTTTGCGAGGGCCCGGGCGATGGCGACGCGTTGCTGCTCGCCGCCGGAAAGTTGAGCGGGGAAATGGTCGCTCCGGTCGGTCAGACTGACCATCTCCAAGGCTTCGCCGACTGACAGCGGGTTGTCAACCAGTTCAGTCGCGACCTGCACGTTTTCATACGCTGTCAGCGTGGGTACCAGGTTGTAGAACTGGAAGATGAAGCCAACCGCGACGCGGCGATACTCGGTGAGTTGGTCGTCGCTGAGGGCGGAAAGCTCGCGATCACGGTACCACACGCGGCCGGTCGTCGGTCGATCGGTCCCGCCGATCAGGTTCAGCAGTGTGCTCTTGCCCGATCCCGACGGACCGAGGATGGTGAGGAACTCGCCCTCGGTGATGATCAGGTCGGCGTTGACGACCGCGGGGACCTCGACGTCGCCCATGCGGAAGATGCGACTGGCCTGCTCGACCCGCAGGATGGCTTGCCCGTTGTGCGACGTTCCGCTCGACATACGGATGACTCCGTGCCGCAGGTCAGACGACCATGACGGCCAGGGTACTACTCTATTCGTAGCTCGCGAAATTGCACGCAGCTCCGGAGGGTCGCGTTCCGCGCACGGCGGCGGCGGTGCAGGGCGGGTTTCACCCACCGGGGGGCGGAGCCCACCCTACCGGGCACTCTCCGAATTCTCGGAACGCACCGAGCGGTCGGACGGTGGCAGCAGGTCTTCCGTGTGTGATGAGCGGGCTGCGCGGAGGTCGTCGATCTTGTCGAGCTGGCGTTCGAGCTGGCGCGTGCGCGTGCCGACCAACTCTTGATATTTTTTCGTGGCGTCTTCGAGCCGTTTGCCCATCGCGTCCATGCCATCGACGTATTTGCCCCACTGCTTCTTGAATTCAGCCAAGAGTTCCAGAATCTGTCGGGAGCTTTGTTCCAGGCGGAACGTGTCGATGGCCTGGCGGATGACAGCCAGGATCGCGTAGAGCGTCATTGGTGAACACAGAACGACCTTGTTTCTCAGGGCGTCGTCGAGCAGGTTGCTATCGGCCTCGTGAATGAAACCGTAGACGTGCTCGTTGGGTATGAACACGAGAACGTAATCCACCGTACCGGACGCGGGGTCGATGTAGTCGCGCGTGGTGACCTCTTTGACGCGGGAACGGACGTCCTTCAGAAACTGCGACCGCCCGGCTGCCCGTTCTGCGTCGTCCTTCGCGTCGAGCATCTTGAGGTAGTTCACCAGGGGAAACTTGACGTCCATGTGTACGCGACGGTCGCCGGGAAGGATGAACGTATAGTCCGGGCGCGTCCCCTGCCCGATCTGTTGCTGTTTCTGGTAGTTGACGCCTTCGACAAACCCGGCCAGCCGGAGCACGTCCTCGGCCATCCGCTCACCCCATTGTCCTCGTCGTTGGGGGTTGGCTAAGGCTTCGCGGAGCTGGGCTGTGGTCTGTTGGAGTTGGGTCGTGGTCTGGGTGGCTTTTTCGAGCTGCGCCTTGAGTGAGCCGTGGCTTTCGACGCGCTGCTTTTCGACGCTCTGGATCAGGTCGTTTAACTGGGTGAGCTTGGTGCTCATCTCCTCGACGCGGGCGTCGATGAGCTTCTTCTTGGATTCGAGCGACTGTTCGCCCTGGGTGGTCTGGTGCTGGAGTCGTTCTTTGGCGAGCTTGAGGAAGTCATCCGTGTTGGCGGACAATGCCTCGCGCGACAAAGCGGAAAAGGCGGTCTTCAGCTCTTGTGTCAGGGCGGCCAGCTCTTCCGTCTTCTGTCGTTGCGTTTCTTCGAGCAGGTGTTGCGCGACGATCGCCTCCTGGCGCCGCCGCAGTGTTACCACGAGCAGCACCACGGCTGCACCGATCAGAAGACCGATCAGAACGAAGATCGTCTCATTCAAAACGACGGTTCCTCAAGTTGAACATGGTCAAGCGCGAAGACACGGGCCGAGACCGACGCCATGGTATTAGAGGACCCTCGTGACGGCAAACCGGCGCAGCGGGCGGGTGGCCTGGCCAAAGCCCGCTCGAACGGACCGTCGCGCGTGCGTATCGGACGCAGATCCGTGCGCAGACATAGCCTGGTAGAGCCGCCTACAATGGGCAGCGGGATGCTGCATTTAAGGGGCGGGAGGAGAAGCGTCGTGCGTTCGTGCATGGTCTTGGGTATTGCGGGCTGCTTGTGTCTCAGCATTGCGGGGTGCGCTTCATCTCAGTGCGATCGCCGGCCCGCCGAGCGCCTGTCTGAGCATCTGCTGTTCAATGCGGAATGGACCGGAAGCTCGACCGGGGTGATCTCGCGGAGTGATTGGCCTTCCACGCCGGCCTATGCAGACGGCGGCGAACACGTCGCGTATCGTGAGACGATCATCGACCGGCAGGGTGATTTCGGGTTCAGCCGAGACCGTTTGTACCGGCGTTTTGACTCCGTCAGGGAGGGGCAGCGGCGGATTCGGTAGATTGTCACGTCATTATTTCCAGTAGTACATCTACTTTTCGTCGGGCCGGCGGATCAAGAAATCGTTGTGTTGCTGGGCGCAAGTCTTTACATTAGCATTACTTAGAGCAGTTTCGTGAAGGGCTGTGGCTTGGTCGGCCACGTGACAGAAGCACGCCTTAACGTTGCGCCCCTGGCCGGTCGCTTCGGCGTTGTGACAGCCTGTTCCCGCTGCTTGCGGTGCAAGAAAAACCATTCCATTCCGGCAGGATGACGGCATGGCTACCGTGACAAAGAAAGAGCTCATCGACCGAATCGCCGACGACCTGGGCTGCAAGCGGGTGTTGGTTAAGCAGATTGTTCAGGGATTCCTGGATGCGATCGTGGACGAACTCAGCAACGGGAACCGCCTGGAGTTCCGCGACTTCGGCGTGTTCGAGTCGAAGGTTCGCGCGGCCCGCCAGGCGCAAAACCCGAAGACGATGGCCAAGGTCCCGGTCCCCGCAAAACGAACGGTCAAGTTCAAGGTCGGCCGGGTCATGAAAGCCCGCCTCGACGCCTCCCCGATCGACGTCGACGAAGCGACGGGTCTGGCGGTCACCGCGTCGGCTCAAACATCCGCTACGCGCAAGGCCGGCGCTGCCGATAAGTAGAAACACCGCCCGCCGCTGGGATGGGTCGCAGTCACTCCGTGCGCTTCAGGATGATGATTTCGGGGCTCATTTTTCCGGGGCCGCGAGTGCCGAAGCCGGCGATGGCCAACGGTGAGCGTGCGGGTGGAAGGTAAAGCTTGGAAAACGAAGCGGCCGCCTCCTTGGCGTACCCGAGGGTGCCGGCAAGCAAATCCACCATGCAGGCACGCTGATTCTCGTCGAAGTCGTCGTAGTTTTGGCTGGTCAGCAGCAAGTATCGAGGCCGTGACGCGGTGATGGCATCTCGCGTCATGGGCAGCGGACGGGCGCGGTGGCCGGTCACGAGAAATCGTGGAAGGTATTGCGGGTGCGCGAAGACGCCGATCCATTCGTCGCGATCGACGTTGGCTTCGAGCCACTGCTCGGCGCGATACCTGGTGTCGCTACCGAGTTCCAGGTTCATGGCCGCGCAATAGCCGATCGAGCCGAGAAACAGCACCGCCACGCACCCAAAACGCAGGACAACAGGGACTCGCGT
>JASFUW010000180.1:0-9339 GCA_050050135.1 Phycisphaerae bacterium | reverse complement strand
CGATCCACGATAAACGCGCTGATCCCCTTGGGACCGCCCTCCGGCGTCGTCTTGGCCGTAACCACGAATACCCCCGCGTAATGCCCGTTCGTGATCCAATGCTTAGCCCCGTTCAATACCCACGAGTCGCCGTCAAGTTCCGCCGTCGTGGTCAAGGCAGCCGCATCGCTTCCGCAACCCGGCTCCGACAAACACCACGCCCCCAGAAACTCCCCCCTCGCAAGCGGCGGGAAGTACTCAGCTCGCTGAGCCTCGTTGGCTCCAATGATCAGATGGGCGCAGCACAATGCGTTATGCGCGTCGAGCATCAGCGCCGTCCCGCCGCAGCGTCGCGCGATCTCTTCCATGATGACCGCCGCACCCAGATCGCCCAGCCCCGCCCCGCCGAACTCCGGAGGGATGAAGATACCGAGAAACCCCGCTTCCCCCAGTTTGGCGATCAGCTCCCGCGGAATGTCCTGTTCCCGATCCCAGGTTCGGGCGTGAGGGGCGATCTCCTCCGCGGCAAACCGCCGTGCCATGTCCTGGAGGGCGACGAGATCTTCAGGAAGTTCGAAATCCATAGGCTACCCATCCTGGCGTCAGCCGTCGCGACGCCGATCCAATGACTTACCGAGGTGCGACACGTGGCCCGCATCGCAGAACGAACCATGCCCGTCGCCACCTCGCCTGCATTCAAGCACATTCAATTCCCGTACCACGGTTAAACACCCGAATCAGTCCCTTAGCGAACCTTTGCGCAAGGGACCAATTCCCGCGCAAAAAGCCATCCGTCACTTCAAACCGCGCGCGATCACAACACGCTGAACCTCGCTGGTTCCTTCGTAGATGGTCGTCACCCGTGCGTCGCGATAGAGCTGTTCTACGCGGCATTCCTGCACGTATCCCGTACCCCCGTGCACCTGCACCGCACGATACGCGATCCGGTTCGCCGCCTCCGTCGCATACAGCTTCGCCATCGAACTCGCAACCCGGTCCGGACTACCTCCGTCCACCTCCGCAGCCGCACGCCAGATCAGCGCCTTCGACGCCTCCAGCTCCACCGCACTCTCCGCAATCATGTTCTGTACCGCTTGAAAGGACCCGATCGGACGTCCGAACTGCTCACGCTGACGTGCGTAGCTCACCATCTCTTCCAGGCACGCCTCGGAGATGCCCGTAGCCTGGACACCGATCCCGATCCGGCCGAGATTCAGGCTCGTAAGGAAGACTTCCAGCCCGTCACCGACGGCCCCGATCAGGAACCGATCCGGGACGGACACGTTGGTGTAGTTGACCACCGCCAGGTCGCTTCCCCGGATCCCCATCTTCCCGTGAATCTTTGTGCGTTCGAGCCCCGACTCCCGCCCGTCAACCAGGAACGCGCACAACGATGCCTCCGCGTCCGCACCCTCCAACCGAGCCAGCGTCAGGAACCAACGTGCATGAAGACCGTTGGAGATCCACATCTTCTCCCCGTCGAGCCGATACCCGCCGTCCACCTTGCGCGCACAGAGCGTCGCAGCCTTGGCGTCACTTCCCGCGCCGGCCTCTGACAGCGCAAACGCAGCGAAGCTCTCGCCCGTTCCCCACGATGGCAAGCACTCCTGCCGAACGTCGTCGCTGGCGCACCGGGCGAGGATCGAGCCCACCATGCTGTGGACGGAAATCGCCACCGCAACCGATGCCGAATACACCCCGATTTCGTGCAGAATCGCCGCGTACGTCCGATACGAGCACCCCAGCCCGCCAAGCGCCTCGGGGATCACCATGTTCAGAAAACCCATTTCGCCCAGTGTAGGCAGGATCTCCTCGATCGACGATTCTCCGGTGTCCCATTTCCGGTCGAGCGGGAGCAACTCATTCCGCGCGAAATCGCGTGTCGCCTCGACAAACGTGGCGTCATCCTCGCTCAGCTCAACGTGTTTCGGGGCTAGCGGCATAAGGAACTGCGGATCCTCCGAACAAACTTGGCCAACGGGTAGCTCCGGCCCTGCAATCCCATGCAAGTTCCGGTCCCAATCGAGGGCGACCGCGCCCGGACGACGAGCCGAGAGTATAGTAACCGCCTCACCGACCGGTCAACGCCGACGACCGCCCGCAACGTGGCCACGCTCGAACGTTCGATCGAACGAACCCTCATCCAAAACGGTGTCCACGTGACTCCTTGCCGCGTGCACGCGCCGCAGCGTCCGTTCGTCGCTCCGCCTACGAATCTGCGCCGCGTGGCATCCGTCTTGCCCAGCCGTTCTTGAAAGGAAAAGCGACGAAGTCATCAAGCGGATTAACCGACCCGATCCGGTCCCGCCCGCGCCTAACGACGCGGAGGTGCGGGGACCCGGCTGGTGAACCTCACGAGAACAGAAGAGGAGCCCCGTGCATGGAACGGAAGAGTTGTGCCTCAGGCCCCGTCTTTGCAGCCGCTGTGGTTCTCGCCCTTCCAGTGCTTTCCGGCACAGAAGCCCGAGCCGATGAAACCGGCGGTGACTCCGCATCCCGTTCCTCGACCTCTCTTTCCCTCCGCCTCGACGCGGCCGCACAGCCTGCCGTCGCCGCTCAGTCCGAAAAACCGCGCGAGCCGTACAACATCCGGACCACCAAGTGGCTCGCCGGCGACTGGGGCGGGCTTCGCCAACGGTGGACCGACGAGGGAATCAAGACCTCGTTCATCCTGACCACCTCGTTCGCCCAGAACTTCTCCGGCGGTCTGAACACCAGCAACGCCTTCGCAGTCTCCGGCGACTGGCGCATGAATCTCACTCTCGATCTCGACGAAATGAACCTCATCCCGGGCGCCTTCTTCTTCATCCGTGGAAAATCCAGTTGGAACGCCGGGGTCGACTCCAATGTCGGCTCGCTCTCGCCCATCCACTGGGTCTTCGGAAGCGGCGGTGACGAGGAGTTCTACATCGACAAATGGTGGTATGGCCAGCGTTTCCTCGACAACCGCTTCGAGTTCCGTTTCGGCAAGCTCCTCTGTCCCGCCGACCTCTTCGACATCGCAGCCTACGCCAAGTACCCCTGGGACCAGTTCATGAACGCCAACCTCAATAAATCCCCCATCGTGCCCCACCGCAAGTCGCTCGGTGCCTACCTGAGGATCAACTTCAACGACGCGCTGCATCTCCAGATGGTCGGCGTCGATGCGGACCAGACCGACGCGAAACTTCCGGCGGATGTCGAAAACGCCCTGCACGGCGAAGCCAACTACATCGGCATCTGGGAACTCGTCTGGACCCCGAAGTTCGAAACCGCCAACGGCTCGCTCCCCGGCCATTACCGCTTCGGTTGGTGGTACAACGGCCGCAGCAAACAGCTTTTCAGGACAAAACCGGACGGCACCCGACTAAGCGAGTGGCGAAATGACGACGTCGGTTGGTACCTGACCTTTGACCAGTTCGTGTGGAAGGAAAACGACGACCCCGCCGACAAGCAGGGGCTCGGTGCGTTCTTCCGATACAGCTTCGCCCACCCCGAAGTCAACAAGATCAACCACTTCTGGTCCCTCGGCGCCCAATACGAAGGGCTCATCCCCGGCCGCGACAACGACGTCCTCGCCTTCGGAATGGCCCAGAGCATTCTATCAAAGACCTACCGTCACCATGTTGACACTCGCGCCGATCGCGAAACGCTCTACGAAATCTACTACGCCTATCATCTGACGCCCTGGTGCATCATCTCCCCCGACATCCAATTCATCACCAACCCCGGTGGAACCAAAGACGGCAGAGACGCCATCGTCGGCGGCCTCCGATGCAGAATCGCTTTCTAACCTCCGCCGCCCATCATTCCGCCCCGTTCCTCCTTTTGAGCCGCGCCCGTGAGGAAGCGGCAGATGACCCGCGCCTGTCAGGAAGCGGCAATTCCTGCCAACCGCCCTGTCCCCGCCCATTCCGCCACAGCACGAATTCTGTAACTTCATCTTCTGAACCTGCAATTCCATCCATACAAGCCCGCGTCCATAATATTACGGTTGCGGCGAGTACTGCTCCCGCTATCGGCCCCGAATCGGGTCTCATGTCAGTGAAAGGGTGAGCCATGACGGCGGAACGTCAGCTCGGCACAAGTCTCTGCGTAGGATGTTTAACGATGGCCCTGAGCCCAACCGCACAGCCCACCACATTCTCGATCAGGCCGGTCCTCTTGAATCCCACGTGCGTTGGCGGTTCGATGGCCGGTGCCACCTGCGCAGATGACGAGTTCTGTGACGACGGCACCTGTGAAGGCGGGTGCCCCATCCTTCGCCCCGCCGGCCGTGTCCCACCGCACTGTATCACTCGCCGGGGCGAAGGGTGGGGGACGGACACAATGCGCGGTGACACCCCACGACCTGCTAGTGCCAGCCGGACGACATCCCCAGCGGCTCGCGGTCCAGCCCGTGTCGTTTCATCTTCTTGTAGAGCGTCGTGCGGTTGATCTGAAGTTGCTCGGCCGTCGCCTGCCGATTCCACCCGTTGGCCCGCAGCGCCGCTTCTATGATCCGACGCTCCGGCCCCTCCAACGCCTCACGAAGCGACATCGGCTCACTAGCCTCGATCTCGTCGGCCATCCCCGCAGCCGCTTCAATCAGCTTCGGCGGCAGATCGCGCGTGCCGATCCGCCCTCCCTTGCACAACACCACCGCCCGCTCGACCACGTTCTCGAGTTCGCGCACATTCCCCGGCCAACCGTACCGTTGCAGCGCCTGCACCGCATCATCATCAAACCCGAGAATCTCCCGCTTCGACTCCGCCCCGAAATGATCCAGAAAGTGTCTCGCCAGCAGGGGGATGTCTCCAACCCGGTCCGCCAGCGAAGGCATCTCGATGTTCACCACGTTCACGCGATAATACAGGTCTTCCCGAAACCGACCGGCCTTCACTTCCTCCTCCAAATCCACGTTCGTCGCCAGGATAACCCGCGCGTCGATCGTCTCCGTCTTGTTGCTCCCCACCGGCTCGAACTGGTGTGATTGCAGAACCCGCAGCAGCTTCACCTGCAGCCCCGCCGACGCCGCGGAAATCTCATCCAGGAAGATCGTCCCCTTGTTCGCCGCCTTGAATTTCCCCGTCTTGTTCCCCACCGCCCCGGTGAACGCGCCCCGAACGTGCCCGAAAAGCTCGCTTTCCAGCAGCGTCTCTGGTATGGCACCGCAGCTCACCTCGACGAACGGCTTGTCGCGCCGATCGCTCTGCTGATGGATCACCCGGGCGATCAGGCTCTTGCCCGTCCCCGATCCACCGTTAATCAACACCGTCACCTTCGAGTCCGCCACCGCCTCCACCAGATCGAACACCTTGATCATCCGATAGTCCTGGCCCACGACGTGCCCGAGACCGAATCGTTGATCGAGCCGGTCCTTCAGCTCGCGATTCTCCCGCAGAATCGCTTGCTGCGCCAGCGCTCGTTCGATGCTCACCTTCAGTTCTTCGTCGATGATCGGCTTCGTCAGATAGTCGAACGCACCCATCTTGATCGATTCGACTGCGCTCTCGATCGTGCCATACGCTGTCATCATGATGACCACGGTCTCGGGTGCCCGTTTGCGCAGCACGTGGAGCAGCTCGAACCCGCTTCCCCCCGGCATATTCACGTCGCTGATCACCAGGTCGACCGCGTCGCGCTCGCAAACCCGCATCGCCTCAGCCAGATTCAACGCCGCCTCGACCTCATAACCCTCCAGCCGCAGAAACTCCCCCAGCGAATCCAGAATGATCTGGTCGTCGTCCACGACCATGATCCGCGCCTTCGTCGCGGTTGCCGCTCGCGTCGGTTTCTCAAGAGCCTGTTGCGTCATCGTGCCTGCCTGTCCCGACGCTCCCGGTTCGCCTCCCCGCGCGGCGACGTCAACGGCGACGGCCGCCGGAAACTGCCCAGCGGTATGCGAACCGTAAAGACCGCACCCCCCTCCGCACCCGCTTCCGCCACAATCGTCCCGTTCATGTCTTCGATAAAATCCCGGCAGATTGCCAGCCCCAGCCCCGTCCCCTTCCCCGCCTCCTTCGTCGTAAAGAACGGCTCGAACACACGCCCCGGCGGGTCCGGTAGCCCCACACCGGAATCAGCCACCCGGATCACCACATCCCCCTCCACCACCCCCGTCGTGATCGCAAGACGACCCCCGTCCGGCATCGCGTCGATCGCATTTATGATCAGGTTGCAGCAAACCTGGTAGATACGACTCCCGCAGACCGAAGGCATTTCCTGGCATTGGAAGTCCGCAGCCACCACCACGCCGTGGTCCTTCAGCCGAACAGCCGTGCTCTTGATCGCCTGCTCCACCACCTCGTTCAGGTTCATCTCGTCGAACTCACCGTCCGACGTCCGCGAAAACTCCAGCAGATCGCTGATGATCTGCACCATCCGGATCAACCCCGTCCGCGACTCCGAAAGATACGACTTCAGACGCGGGTTCACGTTCTCGTCCGCCACCCGCGTCGCCAGGTTGATGTACCTCAGGATTCCATCCAACGGGTTGTTCAGCTCGTGCGCCACGCGAGCAGCCAGCTTCCCCAACGATGCCAACCGCGCCGACACTTCGACTTGCGCTTCCACCGCATCCTGCTGACCACCCTCTTCGATGAGCAACACCGCATCGCTCGTGGGTTGTTCATCGGGCCCCCGAAGCGGCTCGCACCGCATCCTCGCGAGCATCGCCCGAGAAGACCCGGGGACGACAAGTGCGCAATCCAACCGCACCGTTTCCTTCGCGTCGGTCACCCGAGCGAGCACTGCCGGCCACCCCTCGAACCGTCCCAGGAATCGCGCCCCGGCCAGAACAGTCTCAATGTCGGCACCGTCCGGTAACCACGATCGCGCCAACGCGTTTCGATACCGGATCGTCTGATCCCGGCGCACGACCATCACAGCCGCGCCCACGCTGTCCAGGATGCGCTCCGGCCCGATGCCCGATCCCTCGGTGTTGCCCGATATCAACGGTGCCGACTGTGTGCCGGTTTTCATCGTCCTTTCGATCGCCACGTCGCTCACCCTCTACTGATACCACGACCGCGCGGAAGCCCCGACGCGGACCGCTTCAAGAATGGCCTCTGCGTCAGGAATCATCGGCATCTGCGCATCCGGTTTCCAACCACCGTTGACCCGACGCAACATCGACCCGTTGCCCGGAATCGACTCCGGGCCCCCCGTCACTCGGTTATCGGAGTAACCGACTCGCGCCCCACCCGATCCCACCCGCGATTCCGGCGCTCCGGGGGCCCGATCTATAAGCACCGAGCCGCGACCGTCAGGGAGCGGTTCCTCAACACCGACCCCCGCTCCCCGCGCGGCGTAAGCTGACTCCGAACCGCGCCCGTCAGCAGGAACCGTGTGAACTGCATTGTTCGTTCTTCCATGGCGTAGGAGCTTGAACTTGTACCCGTCGTGTCGGGCGCATTGGGTCGCAAGACAAGAACGCGCCTCGACATCGGTCCCTTCACCGACTATCCTGCTCTCGACCTTAACCGTCCGTTAAAGAAGGGGCTTGGCTCCGAGCAACATCCCGTCCCGGAGTCGTGAGCGGCCGCTGGCGAGGTGCCTGTACCCTTTTTCAACAGCCTCTTGAGCGCCGCAAGCGGCTGAACCTGAGGAGAGAACCCGACATGCCCAAAACCGTTGACTGGTACTACCACCGCAAGGGCTGAACCTCCTGCACGAACGCGCAGGGGTTCCTTGCCAAGAATAAGCTCGACGCGAAGGAGACCGTCGACGCGAACGCCAGGCGCGGACGCGAAGACGCACTCGAATTAGCTTCGAAAGCCTCGAAGGTCACGATCGCAAAGGGCAAAAAAGTCGTCACCTTCTCGATGGGCAAAGACCGACCCGACGATGACACCCTGCTCCGGCACATGCTCGGGCCCACCGGGAACCTCCGTGCCCCCGTCATCAGAAAGGGCAAGCGCCTCTTCGTCGGCTTCAACGAGGACGCCTACGCCGACCTGCTGTAGACATTCCGAACCGCGCCCGTCAGGAAGCGGCCGGTGCCACGGTCTGGCGAACCCAGGCCGTGTGCGACGTGAAAGCGATGCCCGGCCGCGCGGCATAGTCGCAGGAGTTGTGAAACGCGGTACGAGACATTCCGAGCCGCCCGCTGAAGGCGACCAGGGGTGCGCTGTGACGGAGGAGGGAGCAGAGAACGCCTGAAGACCGGAGTGCCAAGCACGGAGACCGTGAAGCGGCCACCCCCCCCGAGCCGCGGGCTTCAGCCCGCGCGGTCTCTCCGTACCGGCGCACTCCGCGGTTCACCCGCCTGTGTCCGCCAAGCCCGTCCGATGCTTGCCAAATACCAAACACGCGGCTACAACCGCCCTGGCAAAGAGCTTCACCATGAAGGTCAGCGAGATATACTTCAGCATCCAGGGGGAGGGTAAGCTCGCCGGCGTCCCCAGCGTCTTCATCCGCACCACCGGCTGCAACCTTCGCTGCACCTGGTGTGACAGCCCCTACACCTCCTGGCTGCCCGAGGCAGGCCGATCGTTGACCGTCGATCAGATCCTCGATCGCGTCTCCGACTTCGCCACCATCTACGTCGTGATCACCGGCGGCGAACCCATGATCGCCCCCGACATCGGCGACCTGACCCGCCGACTCGAAGAGGAGGGCTACCACATCACCATCGAGACCGCAGCCACCGTCTGGCAGGATGTCCTGTGCGACCTCGCAAGCATCAGCCCCAAGCTCGGCAACTCCACCCCCTGGGTCCGCGACCACGGCCGCCATGCCGAAAAGCACGAAGACGCCCGCATCAACGTCGACGTCATTCGTCGCTTCATGAAGTTCCCCCACCACCAGCTCAAGTTCGTCGTCGACAAACCCGAGGACCTGGCCGAGATCGACACCGTCCTGGCCCAGATCGGGCACTATGAAAGCTCGAACGTCTTGTTGATGCCACAAGGTGTCACTCGTGAGGACTTGAACGAGCGAGGCCCCTGGATCGTCGACATCTGCAAACAGCGAGGCTTCCGCTACTGCCCCCGAATCCAAATCCGCCTCTACGGCAACACCCGCGCCACCTGACGTTGCCAGAAGCAGGCCGTCTTGACGATTCCACAACCATGCGCCGGCTCAGATGTTACCGAAGTTCCACGGGGCGTTACCGTAGAGTGACCTCGGATTCCAGGAGTTGGGCGATCCGGCCCCGGTGGGCCTTGATTCGCAAGGTCTCATGTGGAGGCCGGTGAACAGCCTGCACAGAAACGGTCTGCCCAATCGGTGCGCGTCGGTTTCTCAGCGCACGTCGAACACGGTAAACGGACGTGTTCGTGTTTCCTCCCCATTAAGGATACGGTTGACGCTAACCACCTGGCGCTGGTAATCCACGGGCACTTCACTGGAGACCTGATAACGCCCTCGAATCTCCTGGTGGCCCTCTTCCGTGCACTT
>JASFUW010000179.1:0-9382 GCA_050050135.1 Phycisphaerae bacterium | reverse complement strand
CATCGGCGCCCGAAGCCGTCTCTTCGCGACCGAAGATCGGCGAGCCCGCGCCTGACGTCGAGTTGGTTCCGATGAAAGGGGAACGCTTCACGCTCTCATCACTCCAGGGTAAGCTCGTCCTGCTGGATTTCTGGGCCACATGGTGTGCCCCGTGTGTCGCGGAACTCCCTCTGATCGCCAAACTCCACAAGAAACACGGCCACCGGGACGACTTCGTGATCGTGAGCGTCAGCCTTGACTGGGATGAGAAACTGCTGCGGAAGTTCATCGACGAACGAAAGATGACTTGGCCGCAGGTGTTCGGGGAAACACCCGCCGGGCAGACCATAATTCAGCGATACGGCGTTTCGGCAATACCGGCGGTTTTCCTTATCGGCCCGGACGGGAGATTGGCCGCGTCTGACCTCATGGGCGCAACCCTCGAACAGACCGTCGAGGCTGCGCTGAAGGGCGAGGTAGGGAAATGACCGGACCCTGCCTAACCGACGTTCAGACCGACGGCGACCGCCCGGTTGGCGAGATTCTTCCGCAGGACGAGAAGATCGCTCATGCCTTGGGTGCACTGACCGGTGGACGACTCGGCGAGGTCGAGACCCGCCTGGACACAATCCCCGATTCACCGGCGAACCTTCTCGCCTGGAAGACCTGCATCCGCGGCCTGGTAGCCCTCCAGCGACTGCAGCTCTCGGAGTCGCTCGCCCTGTTCTTGCAGGCCGCGGGTCTGGCGGTCACCCAGGCTATGTCGCACGACAACTGGCCCGAATCGGAATCGATGCGTCTGTGCGCTCATGCGTTGCATCACGCCGGCCGGGTCCGACGGCGGCAGGACGCGGCGGACCAGGCCTATCAAACGCATCTGGCTGCGTACCGACTGCGCGAGAAACACGGGTCATCGGAGGAACTCTGTAGGACGGCCGTCGAACTCGGGTTGGACTGCGACGTCGCCGGCCGACACGAGCATGCGCAGCGGTGGCACCGGACCGCGGTTGAGCATGCCGATCAAATCATCGGAGACGCCGTCCCGCTACACGCTCTCGCGTGGACGCATCTGGCCACGTCGCTCGGGCAGGATGGACAGCATCCTGACGCCGTCGACGCCGCCCGCACGGCGGCGAGGTTGTTGGACGCGCACGACGCCGGTTCCCTCGACGCCGCACGGGCTCGATTCCGACTCGGGTCGGCACTTCTCAGGCTGGGTGAGGCCGCGCACTCAGGCGGCGCCCAGACCGCGACGATCCTCACCGAGGCCCGCGGCCTGCTCCGCTCAGCCTCGGAGGAGTTCTCCGCCTTCGGTTCGCGCTGCGAATCTGATCTGCGTTCGGCAACTGAACAGTTGGAGGTGGCGGATCGCCTTATAGCCACGGTTGCCTCGTAAGGTCTATCGCCGGTCGGGCTCAACTGGTATACACTGCCGGGCTGCTTTCAATCGGAGTGCACGACGTTGCCGTATCCCGATCTTCAAAGCTTCATCGCAGACCTTGACCGGCGTGGGCAGCTCAAGCGTATCACCACCGAGGTCGACCCGATCCTGGAGATTTCGGCCGTTGCCGATCGGGTCTCGAAGCTCCCCGCGGCGGGAGACGCCCCCCCCCCACCGACCGATCCCGTGCACGGAGGCTACGGCGGCCACGCATTGCTTTTCGAGAAGGTGACCGGGTCCGCCTTCCCGGTCGGGATCAACCTGTTCGGCAGCTACGAACGGATGCGGCTCGCGCTCGGCGTGTCGAGTCTCGAAGATCTCGCGGACCGTGTCCGTCAACTCATCAAGCCCGAGATACCTGCCACGCTCGTCGACAAGATCAAGAAGCTCCCCCAGTTGGCGAAGCTGGCGACGTTCGCACCGAAGTCGGTCAAGCGTGGCCTCTGCCAGCAGGTGGTCCACACGGACGGTGCGAACCTTTTCGACCTCCCCATCATCCAGTGCTGGCCTCACGACGGCAGACCGGGCTTCACGGGCAAGCCCGCGGACGTAACCGCCGGAACCGGGCGGTATATCACGTTTGCCGCGGTACAGACGCAGGACCCCGACCGCGGCGCATACAACCTCGGAATGTATCGCGTCCAGGTCTTCGACAACAAGCTCGCAGCGGTCCATTGGCACATGCACCACGACGGTGCCCGTCACTTTCGCGCCTACAAAGCCCGCGGTGCGAAGATGCCGCTGGCGATCGTGTTCGGCGGCGAATCCGTGCTGCCCTTCGCGTCGACGTGCCCATTGCCGCCGGACATCAGCGAACTGTTGTTCGCGGGCTTCTTGAACGACGGCGGGATCGGCCTCGTGCCGTGTAAGACGATCCCTATGGAGGTTCCAGCCAATGCGGAGATCGTCATCGAGGGCTGGGTCGACCCCGAGCAAACTCTGATCGAGGGACCGTTCGGCGATCACACCGGGTTTTACTCCGCCGCCGACCATTACCCCGCCTTTCATGTAAGCGCCATTACGCACCGGGAGAGTCCCGTCTATCCGACGACAATCGTGGGATTCCCGCCGCAGGAGGACTACTACCTTGGCAAGGCGACCGAGCGGATCTTCCTGCCTCTGTTGCAGACCATCGTCCCCGACCTCATGGACTATCATCTGCCGATGTTCGGAGCGTTTCACAACGGTGCGTTCATCAAGATTCGGAAGGAATACCCCATGCAGGCCCGCAAGGTGATGAACAGCATCTGGGGTGCGGGTCAGATGATGTTCTCCAAGATGATCGTGGTCGTAGATGCAGAGGTCGACGTGCATAACGAGCAGGATGTCCTGTTTCACGTCGGGGCCAACGTGGATTGGCGTCGGGATATCATGGTCGTGGACGGCCCTTGTGACATTCTCGACCACTCGACCCCCTACTACGGGACGGGGGCAAAGATCGGGATTGACGCCACGCGAAAAATCCCCGGCGAGGGCCCCGTTCGAGATTGGCCCGACGAGCTGAAAATGAGCCAATCCGTCATCGACCGGATCGCGCGCCGGTGGACGGAGTTCGGTCTGTAGCCGCTCGGGAGATACGCGATGCCGCCGCGTTCACATCAGGAACGAGGTCTCGGATGACGAGCCGCATACGCTCCGCCGCCACAAGCGTGGCACGACTCGTCCTCACAGCCACGCTCTGCGGTTTCTGCGTCGCGTGCCGGCAGGAGCCCGAACAGAGCGACGGAGGCCTGCCACCCGCCACGGTTGACCCGCAGCGGTTCGAGGTCCTGTTTCCCGAGGCGTTACAGGCGGAGGACTCGACCGTAAACGCGTTTGTCCGTCAGTTGATCGACGACTCAGCTCATGGGGATTACGATGCATTCCGCCTCCTGTGGAGCGCACGTGACGAACCACTCCCGCGCAGCGAATATGAAGAAGGCTGGCAGGCCGTCACGCGCGTCGAGATCCGCCGTCTCCAAGAGATCCTGCTCGACCGTAGTGCCGACGAAACGCCATCCGATCCCGAACCGGCGTATGTGCTGGCCCTGCATGTCACGCTCGATCCGACGCATCGCGCCGCCAGGCACGAGGCTGAGCGTGACGTGGTCCTTATGCTGGTTCGGGAGCATGACGAATGGCGGATAGCCCGAGCTCCGAGGCACATCCGCAGATGGGTGCGAGAATTGCCTGCACGACCCCACACCGGATTGTCCCAAGACCCCGTTCCGCCACAGGGCGCCCCCCAACCCCCCTGACTCCGGCCCCGCCGATATCCGCGGAGTTGCGGAGCGCGGGTTCCACCCGCCCCATGTCAAGATTCAACTTGCCCCGCGACTGCCGATGGCGCATACTATAAGTGAAGGTCGTTAGGCCTGGTCCCGACTCGCGATTCGGGACTCACAATACGAGAGAAGCCCCCCAAATTGGCGTGCGCGCAGCCAAAACGAAGGGGCTTCTTTCGTGCGCGCCCGGCAACTGGGCGCCTACCGCACGCCCCGCGGCCCCCTCTCCTTCCGGGTGCCCACCGACCGACGAACCGACCCTTGCGGACGGCGAGTAGGCCCGAAAACGAAGGACGCCGCCACTCCTCGAAGGAACATGGCGGCGTCCATAACTTCGAAACGATCCGCTGCGGCCGAGCAGCCGGCCCCGTCGAGCGCGCCGACCTACGGCATACGCACGAAACCGGCGGCGGTCCGCTACTCCACACAACCTTCGTACGAAGGACGCCCGGCGCCGCTGTGCCACAGGCCTGTCTCGATCAGGTCTGCCGGCAGCGTGTCTTTCTGCCAACCGTCACCACGCACGATAATGCACTCATGGCCTTGCCCGCTTGGGGCTGTATAGCCGTCGCCTTCCTTGTAGACCCTCTCGTTACGATAATGCAACGCGTACCCATCCTGGTCCTCTGTGCCCTCGATGTAGATCTTCTGGGTGTCGGCATGGGCATCCACAAACGCCCGGTTGAAAGTCCAATCCCGTCCATGCCAACCACGAATCGACTTCGTCGGACCGGGATCGACCCCTTCCAGGCCAAGCCCCGAAACACACGCGGGAAGCTCCCGCTTGCACGACCATGCCCACCGACCGATGTTTTCCTCGTAGTACAAGGTTCGCGACGGCGTGGGAACGCGCGATACCGGTCTCATATACGGCGAGTTCGATTGCATATACCCGCCGCCCGAAGGCGCGATCATGAAGATGTTTGCTGCGTAGCTGTTTCCGAAATGGTCGAACGAAGAGCGCTCACTATGCAGCAGCCAATCTTCACAGTGCGCACCACGCGGGGGTCCGTTATCGGCCGGGCATTTGAAAAGATCGAGCTCGAGCTGGGTATCCTTGTCCCACAAGTCACGGTGGTCGGTGTTGTCCTTGAATCCACCTTTGTAAAGCACGTCGTTCATCGGCCGCGTGGCCGGACCGAACCCCGCCGCCGTCCCGTAGCGACTACTCATCCACGCATACGCTGTGTCAGCCGGCGCACCACGATCCACGGCGAATTGGTGACCCGGACTCCCGATTCCCGACTTGCCGCCCCACTCGTACGCACCGATGTACTGAGGCTCATTGCACGGCTGATTGCACGGCTGGCCAGGGCACTGGCAGAACTGGAGCGGGTGAACCGGAATCCCCCACCCGTTCGGGTCGTCAGCCTCATACACACGGCTGCTCGTTGCGATGTTCTTGATGTGCGACAGGCATGCCGAGTTCTTGGATTGCCGTCGCGCCGCTTCGAGCGACGGAAGCAGGATCGCGATAAGCAAGGCGATGATCGCGATGACCACGAGCAACTCGATCAGCGTGAACGCCGGTCGCGAGCGACTCGCCCAACATTTGCCATACTGTTTTGACATCTTCAGCTATCCTCCACTAGTACGCGCCGCATGCTTACGCACGTTTCATGCCAAAAACCACGCGCTACGGGCATTTCTCACAGCATAAAGCATACCGCCGCTCACGAAAACGCTCAACGGAGCCGTAGGCCGGGCCGACCTCAGATCAACCCCGCCTCGGTCTTCACTGCCGGCGTGCCCCCACTTCCCGCTGCGCCTAAGCGCCAGACCGGTGACGGCAAACGCCCACACTACTTCTAGAGACCACGCGCATGCAGAAGTGACGGGGAAAAATCCCCGTTTAATTGCAATTGGCGTAAAATCCACCCGGAACACGCGATATTATGAGTGGTACAACCGATGTCGCGCCCTCTCGCGAGCGCGCGAATCCGGCCACGCTACAGCGTTGGGGTGATACGGACCATGGTCTGCAACCTATCGGAAGAGGAATTGTGGAGCGGCTTGGACCGCAACGCTCCCGAAGTTGCCGACCATGTTGCGCATTGCACACGATGCCAAGCGCGCGCCGCACGGTTCAGCGCCGGCGTCGCCGCCGTCTCCCAAGCGCTCAGCCCCCCGGACCCACCGCTTCCGGCAACGATCGGCCCCTACCTGGTGCACAAACGCCTCGGCGAAGGCGGCATGGGGATCGTCTACGAGGCGGAGCAACAAAGCCCGAAACGTCCGGTTGCCATCAAGGTCATCCGTGGCGGGGAGTTCGTCGACGAGTTCCGCGTCCGCCTCTTCGAACGCGAGGCGCAGACCCTGGCACGGCTTAAGCATCCCGCCATCGCCGCGATCTATGAAGCCGGCCGGACCGACGCCGGCCAGCACTTCTTCGCCATGGAACTCGTCCATGGAATTCCGCTTACCGACTACGCACGCGATCATGCCCTCAGCATTCCGGACCGACTTCAGCTCTTTCGCAAGGTTTGCGACGCGATTAACTACGCCCATCAGCGAGGAGTCATACATCGCGATCTCAAGCCCACGAATATCCTCGTCGATCCCGATGGCAGCCCCAAGATCCTCGATTTCGGGCTCGCGAGGATCTCAGACGCGGAAATGTCCTTGATGAGCACGCTCCATGACGTAGGCAGGCTCATGGGGACCTTGCCCTACATGAGCCCGGAGGAGGCACGGGGCGATCCCGACGCGATCGACGTTCGCAGTGACGTATACAGCCTGGGCGTCATCCTCTACGAACTGTTGACCGGACAGCGCCCGCATGCGGTAAAGCGTACCGCCCTTCCGGAGGCGATCCACACGATCAGCACAGAGCCACCGCGCCGACCCCGGTCCGTCAATCGAGCACTACCGGGTGAGCTGGAAACGATCGTCCTAAAGACGCTCGACAAGAACCCGGACCGGCGTTATCAGACCGCGGCCCTGCTTTCCGAAGACATCGAACGCCACCTCACCAATCAGCCGATTCTCGCCCGTCGGGCGAGCGCGTTGTACCAGTTTCGCAAGTTCATCATTCGACACCACCTGTTCGTCGGTTTCGCCGTCGCCTCCATCATCGTCGTCAGCTCGGTTCGCATTTGGGTCGATCGCACGATCCAGCAACGTCAGGAGGCCATTAGGCGGGAGCTCTTCGAGAAGAACGAACTGGCGGAAGCCATCACGCAACGTCAACTGGCGGAACTCCTCTACCAGAACGGAAAACCTGACGCCGCCGAGCCCAAATACCGAAACGCACTCGCGACCTTCCTTCGTCAAGGAGAGCAGGATCGAGCCCTGCCCGTCCTTTTAAACCTGGCGACGCTGCTGACCGAACGGGATTCTCCTTCAAACAAGGACTACGACGACGCAGAGACCTTCATTCTCGACGCCCTCGAGATCATCCGTCGTCACCCCTTACGCTGGCAGCCCGAACGGCGCAAGGCGCTTCAGGTTCTCCGGGTCCTATACGGCCCGGACGTCTTCGACATACCGGACGAGGTTGCCGCCATTGACGCCGAGTTGGAGCGGCTTGACGCGGCTCAACGACACGATGCCGGGGAGCCGCTACCGCCCAGTCGGTAGAACATGCTACCCCGCTAGTCTCAACTCGTCCCGGGCCTTATAACGCAATGCACGGCAGCCTGCCCCCCGGCCGGAGAGAGCGGATAAGTGGAGAGTTGGTTTGAAGACGCCACGCCATAACGAAAAGCCACCCCCAGAGGACGGCCCAGACGCGTTAACGACGGAGCTGCGCACGCGGCTACGCGATTCGGATCCCCGAGCCGGCGATCTGCTCGATTCGCTATACCGCGAGCGGATCGTCCGATTCTGTTGGGGATACCTCGGCCGCATGGACGAAGCCGAGGACGCCGCACAGGATGTCTGCTGCCGTGTACTGAGCACCAAAACGACGCCTGAGCATTTTCGGGCATGGATTTACCGAATCGCCAGGAACCATTGTCTCACGCTCCTCCGTCGACGCACGCGACGCCAGGCGGAAGGGCACGCCCTGCCCCCCGCCTCGCAAATCCACGAGCTGCTCACTGGACAACTGACGCGGCTCGTGCAGGATGAGCAACGCTCGAAAGTGGATGAATTGGTGCGGAGCCTCTCGGCCGAACAGCAGGAAGTGTTGCGCTTGCGGTATGTCGAGGAGCTTCCGCGCGCCGAAATCGCCGAAATCCTGGAGATCCCGCAAAGCGTAGCAAAATCGCGCCTTTTTGAGGGTCTGAGGCGACTTCGAGCCTCGGTCGATGACGTCGCGGACCAATCCTGAGCATCGTAGCACGGTGTCGACACGTGCCCCTTCACGTTCACACGCTCGCCAAACGGCCGGGCGACGCGGCAACAGCAAGGCGGCCCGGTTTTGGTTTTCGGAACCACGGCGCGGTAAACGGCAATTGCGTTCGCACTGCGTTTCGTCGGGCTCCACGCCTTCACGAATGCGAGTTCCACCTGCTGACTTTTTCCGGCAAAAAAACTGAGAAATTTCTCGACCCGTGCGGTGAGTGGGTCCGGTTCGAAAGGGTGAAGCCCGCGCGAATCAACCCGACCGGTGCCGAAGCCCGACACCGCAAAAAACGCGGTTTCCCTCCAAAAAAACGAGGGTTCGACCACCGTTGAACCTCGGATCGTACTTCCCCCACCGGGCTGACATCGGTACGTCGCCCTACCGAACCACGGCTCGACGGCCCGTCGACAACGCGGCGCTATCTCAAGCACGCCGTCGGGCGCTCCGATTAAAGCACGTCGGGAACGCGTCAGAGTTTACGTAAACCCTGTACCTTTTGGAGGTATTGACGATGAGGACGAATGTAAGAGG
Organism: Phycisphaerae bacterium; assembly: GCA_050050135.1. Lineage (GTDB taxonomy): Bacteria > Planctomycetota > Phycisphaerae > UBA1845 > UBA1845. The sequence continues at coordinate 879 of JASFUW010000179.1, read as the reverse complement.
ACGCACGGGCACGAGGACGACCTCGGGTCGAACGACCCGCTTCTCGGGCCGCACCAGTCAGACCCGGTGGGGCAAGACCGGCAGGACAACGCAGAGCAAGGTGAACCGCGGTGTAGGCAAGACGGGCACGAACGTCCCGCCCGCCTACAGGAACTGGAACAACAACTTCCAGAACAAGATCACCTCGTTCCGGACGTTGTACAACCAGACCTGGGGCCCGGCGAAGTACTCGCGCCCGAGCGTCGCCACCCTGAACACCTTCACCAACTGGATCAACAAGGGTGCCATCGTTCAGATCTGCACTCCGACGCAGGTCGCCAAGTGGGCGAAGATGACGAAACACAGCTTCAACACCCGCACCGCGACGCCGACGAGCTGCAAGAGTGTGCTCTTCAAGAAGTTCGGAAAGAGCACCATCAAGGCGGTTGCCCGCACGAAGAGTGGCTCCTTTATGGTCGCCACCTCCCCGATCTACAAGGGCAAGCCGTTCTGCTTCCCCAAGTAAGCACACAGGGGTAACGCAGGGTAGTCCAAAACGGCGAGGTGATCTGTGACGGATGGCCTCGCCGTTTTTGCGCGCCGCCTTCCGGAGCACGCTCGCATCCGCTAGACGCAGCACTTGCACGCCTTTTTCGACGTTTGGGACGTCACTTGACCCCGGCATGTCCGTCTTGATACTGTTGACCGTAAGGGCACCGGAGCCAGGAAGCGCGCGCACGACGGTCGCAATGATTCGCGCAACTCGCCGTACACAGACGCTTACCGGTCGCGAGGGTGTCATCAAGGGGGTCAGGCGTTGCGTTGTCAAGTGCATGTCACTGCGCGTTGGCCGGCGGGTCGCGTCTGGCTGGTCCTCGCAGCGGCGGCCGGCTCCCTGGA
>JASFUW010000178.1:0-9383 GCA_050050135.1 Phycisphaerae bacterium | reverse complement strand
ACCGCATGATCCAATGCTGCGCCGCATTCGCAGAGACCCAGAGTGACTGATCGACCGAAACGAACGGGTGCAGCGGGTTCCAGGGCACCGCACCCAAGCTGCCCATCCAACACGCCAGGGTCACCGAGCACAACGCACAAATGACCACGTTTACCATCGGGCCCGCGACCGTCGTCACCAGGTGTGCGGACGCATCGTGGGGCGGGTTCACATACGCCAGACCCCCGAGCGGCCACATGAGAATCTCGTCCGCTTCGCCCCCCGTGTAGCGGGCGCCGAAACAGTGCCCGAACTCGTGAGCGAGAACAATGAGAAACAAAAGTGCGTACGTCCCGAGTGCGTTGATCAGCACGCGACCGAGGACCACCGTCTCGCCGGACCCGCGCTCGGGCAGCTCCATCCAGACCATGACGACCGCACAAAGGACGAACGCGATGTGTACGCGGACGTCGATGTCGAACAGCCGTATGACCTTGAACGACCAGTTGATCGGGTTGTCCAGCGGTCTGTCGCCGGGTGCCATCGGTTCCTTCCCTCGACGCGATCGACGCTCGCGCGCCATCCACGACGGACGCCGAGTTCAACCTCGCATTTCGAGCTTCGCACGACGCGGAGTCAGCGCATGTGATTGTCAAAGCCGGTCAACACGACCGGCTTGCGACTCACGCTGCTTTTGACGCGCCGTAGCAGCCTTCAGCGCCGCTTTCTCCTCGTCTGTCAGGCAATGAATCCCCTTTTCGTACACCTTCCGTAAGATGCGATCGATCGTTTCCTCGTCTTCCCGCCGCTGGGCAAGTCTTTCAGCAAAGACCCCTTCACCTCGCCCGAAACCTCGTTTCGGTTCTTCGGGGCGAGGCCGGCTTGCGCGTGACGACAGCTTCGACTTCAGACGTGTCCACATGGACCTTCCGCTGAGTGACCACCACGCGTCACCCCTAAACGCCCACCACGCGCCGAAAGCCAACCCGGCCAGGTGACAGGCGTCGCCCCCCGCGTTTGGCCCGCCGGTAAACACGTTCAGCGCGTACAACCCCGCGAAGATCAGCGTCGCCGTCCGAATCTTGACCGGGAACAGAAAGTAGATCCACAGTTGTGCGTGCGGATAGCGCACCGCACACGCGCCGAGCAGACCCAAAACACAACCCGATGCCCCGGCCGCGCGCCCTTCCATCGGCAGCCAACCGAACAGCGTCAGTGCCAGATAAAAGACGCTCCCCAGCAAACCGGCAATCGTATAAACCGCCAACAGCTTCTTCGGGCCCCAATCGCGCTCGAGCGGACGCCCCAGAAAGTGCAGCACGATCATGTTGATCAGAATGTGGCTGAAGCTCCAATGCAGATAGTCCGAAGTAACCAGGCGCCAAATCTGGCCACGCAGCACCAATGAACCCTTCATCTCGCCGAGTTGGAACAGGGGGCTCGCCCCGACGAACCCGCGGTCGCCGGTGATCGAGCACAGAACGAAAACCGCGGCGTTGATGATGATCAGGATCGTGACGACACTGCGTCCCCCCGACGCACCCATGCCGCCCATCGGACGGTAGACCTGTCCGTGGTGCCCGCGACCTCTTGCGTAATCTCGATCCTGCCAACCCATCGTGTCTCGTAGTTCTAATATCGGTCCACGCAACAGCCCACTGCTGTCGCCTCGAGTTCCCACCCGCCGGCCCGGAACGCCACGACTTCAGAGATCCGAGCCGCCTGAACATCTGCACGCCGCGGACCGGTGGAACTCGTCATTCGCCCGGTTCCAGCAGGTATCGTCCGAGAACCGCGATCGTCTTCCCGTCGATGAACTCGCCCGCGAGCAGTCGGCGGCGAGCTTCGGAAACCGCTACCGTCTCGGTGACGATGCGCTCGTGCCCCTGGAGGTTCTGTCCGACCGGCGCCAAGTCCTTCGCTACAAAGGCGTGCATCCACTCCGTGCAGAAACCCGGCGACGTATAAAACGCCATCAGCGGGGCGAGTTTGCTCGCACGATAACCGGTCTCCTCCTCCAGTTCGCGACGGGCGGTCTCCATCGGCGTCTCCCCCGGTTCGCGAGTACCCGCCGGCAGCTCCCAAACCTCCTGCTCGACGGTGTAGCGATAGTTCCGGATCATGACCAGCCGATCATCGCCCAGGACCGGCACCACCACGACCGCCCCCGGGTGCACCACGACGTCTCGGGCGACCGATTGCCCCTCAGGCGTCGTATAGACCCTGTGCTCCACTGCGAACAGACGGGTGGTGAGCAGCGTTTCTTGCATGTTGGCCCCACAGGTACGAAACGATGCGGTCGGTCGGACGACCCGCCAACGGGCAGCACGACGCGACGGCGCCCACGCGCGGTTGAAAACGGCCGAGCCCTGCCGCACGGCGGCTGATGCATTATAGGTCGACAGCCGGTCTGCGACAATCTGTGTGACCGCGTCACCCCGTGCAGGCAACACGCGACATCGTTAGGAGGTTGTCGAGCGGTGGTGACACACGTATGATCTCGGATGAGTCCCGCGCGTTCTTCGGAAACCACCGGGCATCCTCGGAAACCAATGAAAAAACGGGTCATCATATTGGGTTCGACCGGATCGATCGGACGCAGCACGCTGGACGTCCTCGCGCGATTAGAGCCTGACTGGACCGTCGTGGGGCTCGCTGCCGGTTCGCGCGTCGACCAATTGTTCAGACAGGCCGCACAATGTCGCCCAAACGCGGTGGCCGTCGCCCGACCGAACGGAACGCTTGATCAACGCTCCGCGCTGGGCTATGCGCCAACCATCCTGACCGGAGAAACCGCCCTCGCCGATTTGATTAGCACGGTTGAGTGCGATTACGTAGTAAGCGCCGTCGTAGGAGCGGGCGGATTGCGAGCCACCCTACGCGCGGTCGAACTGGGGCGTCGCATCGCCCTCGCAAGCAAAGAGGCCATGGTCATCGCGGGGGCGGTCTTGATGCCGTTGGCCCATCGCACCGGGGCGTCCATCATCCCTATCGACAGCGAGCATTCAGGCATCTTCCAGGCCATGCAGGCGGGGCACCCTGCCGACGTCCAAAAAGTCTACCTGACCGCCTCGGGCGGACCATTTAGGACCTGGACCCGGGAAAAGCTGGACCGCGCGACCGTCGCCGAGGCCCTGAAGCATCCCACGTGGAACATGGGGCCAAAAATAACCATCGACTCAGCCACCATGATGAACAAAGCATTGGAAATCGTCGAGGCACGGTGGCTCTTTGATCTTCGTCCCGAACAGATCGGCGTGGTCATCCACCCCGAATCCGTGATACACTCGTTGGTGGAGTTCCGCGACGGGTCCGTTATGGCCCAGCTCGGAATGCCCGATATGCGTACGCCGATTCAATACGCACTCACCCATCCACAACGCAAGACCTGCCCCGCCGAGCGGTTGGACTTCACCGCCGTCCAGCAGTTCAACTTCCACCCGCCCGACCTCGACCGTTTCCCCGCGTTGCGCTTGGGCCACGAGGTCGCCAAGCGCGGCGGAACCTGCGGGGCGGTCCTCAACGCCGCGAACGAGGCTGCTGTCGAGCTGTTTCGCGAAGGCGCGATCCCATACCCCGACATTGCCCGTCACACCGAGTGGGCGCTGTCCCGGCACGAGTTTGATCCGTCGCCCACCTTCGCGGATCTGCTCAAGGCCGATCGGTGGGCCCGAGAAGAGGTGACTCGATGCATAGCGTGTTAGCGCAGCCGGACATCTGGGCAACCGCCGCCGCATCCCTGTCGGGGATTTGGTCCGTTGCCTGGCCTTACCTGATGATGCTCTTGGGCTTCTCGCTCATCGTCTTCGTTCACGAGCTCGGGCACTTCGCCGTCGCCAAGTGGGCCGGCGTGCGCGTTGAACGGTTCGCCGTCGGCTTCGGGCGCGAGCTGTTCGGCGTCACCAAAGGAGAAACGCGGTACTCGTTCAACGTACTCCCGCTCGGCGGATACGTGAAAATGCTCGGACAGGAGGACTTCGACGACAAGGCCCTCGAGCTGAAATTCAAGGACGACCCCGGCTCCTTCGCGAACAAGCCCGTCGGTCATCGCATGGCGATCGTCTCCGCCGGCGTGATCATGAACATCCTCTTCGCCTGCCTGTTGTTCATGATCGTCTTCATGATCGGCATGGAAACCATGGGCACGCGAATCGCCTACGTCGAGGCGGACAGCCCCGCCGACCGCGCCGGGCTCCTGCCCGGCGATGAAATCCAGCGGATCAACGGTGAACGCGTCTTGGGCTACAACGAAGTGATGATGGCCATCATGCTGGCACCGCTTCACGAACCCATCGACGTCGTCGTCGACCGTGACGGCAAGCGAAAGGCGTTCTCGGTCAAGCCGGAATACCTCCGGCCCGAGAGCAGCCGGCAAGGGCGCCGCCAGATCATCGGCATCAGACCCGGCATCACCCGCGAGATCATCTTCGTTGGTCCGGAGATCGACGAATCCCGCCCCGATCATCCGCACGTCGGTGATTACCTGGTCGAGGTGAACGGGATCGAAGTCACCGACGACAACGCCAGCGAGGTGCGCCCCATGCTGGCCTACACCAAGGGGGACATCTACGTCGAACGACCCGACCCCGACAATCCCGATGCAGCGCCGAAGCGGGTCAAGGTCGAGATGCCTCCGATGCTTCAGCTTTACCCCAGCGGGGACGGCAAGCATGGTGACATCAGTGTGCTCGGCCTGTCGCCGCTCGTAAAGTTCTCGACCGTCCACCCGCGAGGGCGCGCGCGTTTGGCCGGCATCAAGGAGGGCGACACGGTCCTCAACTGGGACGACATCCCCTACCCCACGCAAATCGACATCCGCCGCGCGATCCACGAGTCCGCGGAATGGGACATCCCCTTCCTGGTCCGGCGGCAGTCTGGCGAACTCTACCGTGGGTTCGTCCGGCCCAAAGCCAACCGGCGCGGGGCGGCCACGATTCAGGCGATCTGCGAGCCCATACCCGACGACGAGCGCCTGCTCGACGAACCGCGTGCCCGGTTTACCGACGTCCGCAAGCTCGGACAGGCGGACGAGGTCGGAATCGCGACGGGTGACGTGATCCTGTCGTGTGGCGGGAAGCAGAACCCGACCGCGACGGAAGTGAACACAGCCGTTAGGACGAATCGCGGGAATCCGGTCGCCCTCACGGTGCGAAAGCAGGACGGCACCGTTCTGTCTACGATTGTAGAACCTCGGGCCTCCGGCTCGATCGACGCGAGCTATTCGCTCGTCGCCGACGATCTGCTGCGCGTCAGCGAGATCATCCCCGAGATCAACGGCCGACCCAGCCCGGCCGCGAGGGCGGGTCTCGAGAAGGGAATCAAGATCACGTCCGTCAACGAAACACCCGTTTCGCAATGGCGCGAACTGATCGACGCGTTTCGCGATAACGCCGGAACAACCATCAAGCTCGGATACATCGGCACCGACGGCGAACAGCATATCGCCTCGTTTGACGTACCACACTCGCTGCGAACGCGCCTCGGCGTCGGTCCGGAAGCCTACATCGTATCCATCAACGGCAAGCGGTACGTCGACGTGCAGACCGGAAAGGGAACGCAATCCGTCTCCGCAGGCTATCGTGAGGGAACCCGCACCCTTCTGACCGAACTCGTCGGCAGCACACACGTACCCGTCGAGTTTCGCAGGAACCCGCTCGCCGAGGTGGAAACGGACTACATCGACGTTACGGAAGACATGGTCGATCCGTGGCTCGGGCGAATCACCTACGCGTCGAACATCGAAGTCAACGCGGAGATGAAGCTGCTGAAGGGAAAGAACGCGCTCGACGCGGTTTGGATCGGTGTGCACAAGACGTACTACTTCATCATGACCGTCTACAAGATGCTGGAGCGAATGCTGTTTACGCGCAGCGTCGGTATCGAGAACGTCTCCGGCCCGCTGGGCATCATCGATCTCGGGGGGAAGGTCGCCCGGACCGGATTCGTCGAGTTCATCTTCTTTCTGGCGATCATCTCCGCCAACCTCGCGGTGATCAACTTCCTGCCGCTGCCGATCGTCGACGGCGGGCTCATGGTGTTTCTGATCATCGAGAAGATCAAGGGCAGCCCGGTGAGCCTCCGCGTGCAGATTGCCACCCAGATGATCGGGCTGTTTCTGATTATCGGGTTGTTCGTGCTGGTCACGCTCAACGACGCCATCCGCATGTGGGGATAATAACCGAGCTCTGAATGTTCTCGGAACGATCCCTAATCACGTGGCGGTGTCCCCTTACATCGCCCGGCCGTGAACAACCGACAAGCAGGCATTGAGCGGTCGACCGCTCTGCTCCTCACTGCGAAGCATCGAAGCGTGTCTATCGGACCGCGCCTCGGCCGCGTCCGATTGAACGGCGGTTATCGATAGCGGCCAATATATCGTACGCTCCAAGTGGCTGTTTGCGCCTTCGCGGTGACTCGACGCGATGCCGACGCGCGTCCGCGTACTGCCATGCATGTGGCGGGATTCAACCCGCGAAGTCGAGGCTGCGATCACCGACGCCGATACACGAGTGGTCAGTCCGGCACCACGACGCGGAGTTACGCCATGGAGATTACGGAGATTTGCCCGCTTAGCGAAGAGGCGGTCGCACAGCTTCTCGCGGGGAGGAACGCGCGAGAGCCCGACACCGAGCACAAGGCCCGACGAAAGGTCGCCCGCTGGCCCTTCCCCGGGACCGTCGAGCTCTGGATACCGGACCAGCAGGGGCGGGAGCGATATACGCTGGCGACGTCGCTCAACCTGGGCCTCGGGGGTGTGGGTATCCGCTGTGACGAACCACTGTCGCCGGGACTCGAGCTGGCGCTGGCGGTTCATGAACCGGAAATCAGCTTTCACGGTCGTGGGACCGTTCGGCACTGCACGGAGATGGGCGGGGAATACCTGATCGGACTGCAATTCGTGTTCGACGCATCGTGAGAGTGTCAACAGTATGACACTGCAAGCCGGAGCACACCGGGCGTTCGCCCGCGGTCTTTTGGACCGAACCGACTAGCGCTTCGAGAACTGGAAGCGGCGGCGTGCACCGCGCCGGCCGTACTTCTTCCGCTCGACCCTGCGCGGATCGCGCGTCAACAGGTGATGCTCACGCAGTTTGGGTTCGCAGGAGGGATCGGCCTTGGCGAGCGCGCGGGCGAGCCCCAACAACACCGCACCGGCCTGACCGCTGGTTCCGCCCCCACCGACGTTGACGAACACATCGACGGACTTGCGCGTGTCGGTGACCTCCAGGGGGGTGCAGACCGCGCCGCGGTCCTTGTCGAGCTTGAAGTACTTGTCGACCTCGGCCTTGTTGATGAGGAACTTGCCGTTACCGGGTTTGATGCGAACGCGAGCGACCGAGGCTTTGCGTCGGCCGGTGCCCCAGACGAAAGGGTTGGCTACGCCGGACTTTGAAGCTGTCTCCGGTTTCTTGAACGTAAACGCGGTTGCGGATTCTTCGGCTGTCGGAGGCGCGTCAGGCGTTTCGGACGCGTCAGGCGTTTCGGACGCGTCAGGCGTTTCGGACGCGGCAGGTTCCGGTTGGGCAGCCGCCGCCGGTGGTGCAGGTTGTTCAGGCGTCGGTGATGCGGGCGGCGTTTCGGGTTGTGCCGATTGCGGCTCGGTCGACTCGGGTGTCGGTGTCGGCTCGTCCGTCATACTCTTTCGTCTCCGTGTGCCATGCCAACGACAGTAATTGGCCTCATCGCGTCATTGTATCTCTGCGCGGGCTCCCGAGGGATCGGGATCGCCTTTCGCCCGCGGCTCGACGTCACAGAACAAACTCGGCCGGTTGTTGGGCCGTGTGCGGGTGCGTGTCCGACGCGTAAACCTTCAACTTCTTGAGCATCTTGCGGCCGAGGGCATTCTTCGGCAGCATCCGGCGGACGGCTTCCTGAATGATCCGCTCCGGATGACGCCGCAGCATTCGCTTGAACGGCGTCTCCTTGTACCCGCCGGGGTGGTAGGAGTACCGCGGGTAGACCATTTCCTCGTCTTTGGTACCGGTCAGGCGGAACTTGTGGGCGTTGGTGACGACCACGAAATCGCCGGTGTCGACGTGGGGCGTGTAGGTCGGCTTGTGCTTGCCCATCAGGACGGTGGCGATCTTGACGGCCAGCCGACCGAGGATTTGGTCGCTGGCGTCGACGACGAACCAGTTCTGCTCGACGTTGCCCGGCCGGGCCATGAAACTCGCTAACTTCCGCTTTGACATAGACTTACGCTCGATAGTCAACCGCTAGAAACTCACAGGAATCGGGTACTGTAACAGGTCCGCCGACGGCGTCAAGGGGCGTCGGCGCCCTCGAACGCTCGAATCCGGGCCTGGGGGCAGAACGCCCGGTCCGGGGTGTCGGGCCCACGGACTCACGTCGTCCACGCCGTGTCCCGGAAAAAAAAGTCGCCGCGGTGTGAGATTTGTCGCCCCGAATCGGACGAGTTTATGGGAAAATGGGAGACGTCCGCGCACCGTGGAACACCATCGCGTGAAAGGAGTCAAGTCGTGAGCGTCGAGAGGAAGATCAGGGTTTGCGTTGTCGTCTGCACGATTGGTCTCGGGTCTCTAAGCCAAGTCGGTACCGCTCAGTGGATCTACTGGGTCGAATCCGGGTCGCACCGCCCGCAGATACAGGGTATCTACCGAGCCTGCGCCGATGGAACCAACATTCAGCCCCTACTCGCCCCGACAATCCTCCATCCTTCGGGCATCGCCGTCGACCCCGGCCATGGCCACATGTACTGGGCTGAGTCGGGAACCGGGCGAATCCGTCGGGCCGACCTGGATGGTACCAACATCAAAGACCTCCAACTTGGTGACGTGTCATGTCCCGGTGGAGTGGCACTGGACCTCGATGCCGGGAAACTGTACTGGGCTGACGAGGGAACCGGCAGAATCCAGCGTGCCGACGTGGATGGCGCGAACATCGAAGTCCTGGTCGAAGCCCAGCTCACCGGGCGCATACCCATCGCCCTGGATATCCCGCGCGGGAAAATGTATTGGCATGACGTACTCCACCACGTCACGCGACTCTGTCGCTCGAATCTCGACGGTTCCGGTCTCGAGTTGATCGAGGCTATCGGCAGCGGTGCTCCACAGGGAGTCGCCGTCGATTCGGTGGCAGGGAAGCTCTACTGGTATGATTGGGTGGCCGATGCAATCCGGCGTGCCGATCTGGACGGAACCAACGCCAAGGATATCGTAGCAAGCGAATCGGCCGCGAGAGGGATCGCCCTCGACCACTCGACGGACACGATGTACTGGGTCGAACGCTTCGCCATCCGTTGCGCCGCGTTGGACGGATCGAACGTTCGGGATGTCATCCGATCGGGACTTGAAGAGCCGCGGGGCATCGCGCTCGACTCGAATGCCGGCAAGTTCTACTGGACCGAATGGGGAGGGGACAAGGTTCGCCGCGCCAACCTGAAC
>JASFUW010000177.1:0-9386 GCA_050050135.1 Phycisphaerae bacterium | reverse complement strand
CCCGTCACATCCCCATCCGACTCGCGAGCCTCGAAAACCGCCCCATCATCGAGAGGCGGCACGGTCTGCTCTCTGCGCCACGCCTGTTGCCGCGCGCGATGCGCGCTCGTCGCCTTACGCGTCGCCGTCCCGAATGTAGGATCCAGATCCTGCGCACGACCGAACTCCCGCGCCGCAAGATCGTGGCGGTCTTGTGCCAACATGAACAGCCCGAGCTGAAAGTAATCCTCGGCTGTCAGACGGTCTTCCCCACCTCGATCGAACACCAACAGTGCGCGCTTCGTCTGACAAGCATTGACACCCTCCAGCTCCTCCCAGGCAAAGACATAGGGCGTCTGTTCGTGAACAACGACTAACCCGTGCTCCGTATGATCGAGCACCGCACCGCTCAGCGCCCCGCCGGTTCGCAGCTTCAGGTCCACCCGAATGGTCTGCGTCTGACCGTCCGCCCGTGCAACCGCCCCACCCGCGATCGCGAGTCCGCACACCATCCATACGACGCCCCGACCTCGCCCCGCCGCGAGCGCCCACCTCATATGCACGCGGCACGGCTTGTGCTTGCGACTGGTAAGGAGTGGTCGAACCGAACTCATGAACCGATCTCGTCGTCGAGAATTTCCTTCTGATCCGACGCTGAACGAAGCAACGTAACCGCCGGATGCCTCCCCACAAGCTGCGAGAGCTGCGTCCGATCCATCCGCACCTCGAGCTCGACCCCCTCCGCTTGATAACTCCGACCCTGAACCTCCCCCAGGCGGTCGATCTCGCTGAGCACCTTCCCCTCGCTATGCGGGATCAGCAGAACCGCCTCGACCGAGTCCCCGCGCATCCGATCCGCCACCGCCGCTCCCAGTTCACTCAACCCCGCACCGGTTTTCGCGGAAATACGCATGACCTTCAGCCTGTGCGACGAAAGCAGCTCTGCCGTCGACGTGTCATTGGCAATATCCACCTTGTTCAGCAGTGTGATCTGCGGAATCGCCTCGCACCCCAGGCTCGACAGCACGGAATCCACCGACTCCGTCTGCTGCCACGCAGCCGGAGCAGAAATGTCCACCACGTGCAGCAGCAGGTTCGCGTGAATCGCCTCCTCCAACGTCGCGCGAAACGACGCAACCAGATGGTGGGGCAGATCGCGCACGAATCCCACCGTATCACTCAGCAGGACTGACTGCCCCTCGCCCAGTTTCCAACGCACCGTCTTCGTGTCCAGCGTGGCGAACAGTTGGTCGGCCGCGTACCGGTCGCTGTTCGTGAGCCGGTTCATCAGCGTGCTTTTCCCCGAGTTCGTATACCCGACCAACGATACCGTGAACTGATCCCCGCGCGACCGCACCTCGCGCTGCTTCCGCCGATCGATCTGCGCAATCTCCCGTTTCAGGTAGGCGATCCGGTCATTCACGATCCGCCGGTCGATCTCGATCTGCCTTTCGCCGGGTCCGCGCGTTCCGATCCCGCCGACGGCCCCCGCCGATGTCCCCCCCCCCGCGCCCGCGATCCGCTCTAGGTGGGTCCACATGCCCCGAATCCGCGGCGATGTATACTGGAGCTGGGCGAGTTCGACCTGGAGCTGCGCTTCACGCGTCTTCGCCCGCGAAGCGAAAATATCCAGGATCAGTTCGCTGCGATCGATCACTTTCCGCCCGACGGCTTTCTCCAGCCCACGAATCTGACGGGGTGTCAGATCGTTGTCAAAGATCACCACGTCCGCCTCGGCCGCCGCCGCCCGCTCCACCAGCTCCTCGAGCTTCCCCTTGCCCAGCGCGGTCGCAGCCGTAAGGCTCATCCGCTTCTGCAACATCGAATCGACGACCGCAGACCCCGCCGACTCCGCCAGCGAAGCCAGCTCCCCAAGCGGGTCGTTCAGATCACCCCGACTGTTCGGAAGCAGCACCCCGACCAGCACCGCGCGCTCCGGCTGCGCATCCGGTTCGTCCGACGTTCGACCGACGCGCGGTGATGACGAACGCTGCGATCCGCGGAGATCATTGGCAATATGCGATCGAATCGAGTGGCGTGCTCTGCTCACGCTTGCATTCTACCGACGGGCGGACGAAAAAGTCAATTCACGCGTCATCGAGACGGCGCAGGATGGAACCGCCCCTCGCGCCGCACCACGGACACCTTCGTGGTTTCCCCTCCTCAACCCCGACCCGAGCCCGGCTTCTCCTCCCCGGGGTCGAACACATAAACCCGACGCAAATCAGCCTCCGCCACCGCACCACGAACCGTCAGGATCGCCAGCAACGGATTGTCATGATCCGGCTGAATCGCCGTCACCCGCCCGATCGTCATCGCAGCCGGCAGCATCTCGCTGTTCGGGTCTGACAGAACAGTGTCACCGACCTGAATCAAACCCTCGTCCACCTCCTGCCGCTTCGCGTCGCGAATCTCCATCACGCCCCCGCCGCGGCCCGTCAACCAGAAGTATCGCTCGGTGACGGCGAATCCTTCATCCGTGAACCGCCCCAGCTTCACCTTCATCGCAACGTCCACGTCGCTGAGCAGCTTCACGCGCGATGCATACGGACCGACCTGCTCGACCACCCCGACCAGCGCTTCACGCAACAGAATGGTCATCCCGCTTTGCAGTCCCCCGTCCGACCCGCGATCAATCGAAAACTCGTCAGACGACACCGGAGCCCCCGACCGGACCCCTTGCAGGCTCCCCACGTTCAGCAGCTTCGACGACCGCCACGGCAGCAGGTCCTTCGCCACCACCCTCGCGGGAATCAACCGCCCTTGCGCACCGATCCGACCGCTTTGCGAGCCCCAAAGCCGCGTCGCCGTCAGGATGTCCACCTCCTGTTCCAGCTCTTCCACGCGGGCACTGAGCGCCGCGACCTGGTGCTCGAGACCGGCTCGCTCCCGCAGAAACGCGGCATGTTCCTCGCCGGAAACCGCTTTGGTCTCCGGCTCCAGCGAGTCGTTCAGCGAATCCACTGCCGCCGTCGTGGCATGTTGAAAGGGAACAAGGACCTGCGCAAGGCTGATGAGCTTTCGCGTCCACGTGGAAGGGAGCAACAGTGCGATCACCGACAGGAGCAATAACGCGAGGACGTAGTTTCTCGTGCGCTGCTTCCGGAATCGCCGCCTGCGCATCTCCCAGCTTTCTACCAAGGCGCGATCACCTATTCCAGCGGACCGAGAACCTCTCGGCGTCGATGCAAGACCGAGCCGCACGCTTTAGCGTGCGCGGATGTCCCCGAACGTGAAAGCCCACGGTTCAAATGTGCTCGCTCATAAGGACAGTCAATACTCGTCCACATCCGACTCGAGCGTGTCCTTCCAGACCGCCAGGTTCTCGAGATACACGCTCGTGCCCCGAGCCACGCAGCTCAGCGGGTCGTCAACCAGCCGAACGTCCAGCGAGGTCACCTCCGACAGCTTCTGGTCCAGACCGCGCAGCAACGCTCCCCCACCCGCCAGGAAGATCCCGTTCTCGACCAGGTCCGCCGCGAGCTCGGGCTCGGCGTTTTCCAGCGTGCGGATGACGCACTCCGCGATCTGCGCCACGGGCTCAGCCAGCGCCTCACGAATCTCCTCGCTCGACACCACGCACTTCCGCGGCAGACCGCCCACGACGTCGCGACCCCGCACCTCGCGCGTCATCTCCTCTTCCATTTCGACGATCGACCCGATCTCGATCTTGATCCGCTCGGCCGTTTGCAGACCCACCATCAGGTCGTACTTTCTTCTCATATACGCGATGATGGCCGCGTCCATTTCGTCGCCCGCCACCCGGATGCTCTGGACAACCGCGATGTCCGCCAGCGACATGATCGCGACTTCCGTCGTGCCCCCGCCCACGTCGACAATCATCGACGCCGTCGCTTCACCGATCGGAAGCCCCGCACCGATTCCCGCCGCCATCGGTTCCTCGACAAGGTAGACACGCCTCGCTCCGGCACGTTCCGCCGAGTTATACACGGCGCGCTTTTCGACAGCCGTGATCCCCGACGGCACGGCGATCACCACGCGCGGATTCACGAAACGCCGCCGCCCGTGCACCTTCCGAATGAAGTACCCGAGCATCGCCTCGGTGATGTCGAAGTCCGCGATCACCCCGTCCTTCAGCGGCCGGATCGCGCTGATCGAGCCCGGCGTGCGACCCAACATCTCTTTCGCAACCTGACCGACCGCATTTCCGTTTCTCAATACCTGGTTCGTGCCGCGGCGCACCGCCACCACGGACGGCTCATTCAAAACCACCCCTTCGCCCTTGACGCACACCAACGTGTTGCACGTGCCCAGGTCGATCCCCATGTCGACGCTGAACATGCCAAAGAGGGGATCAAAAATCACCGGTTTCCCTTTCCACCGCCCCTAGACGCGGTCAGATCGATCACGCCAACCCATCCGCCTGCCCGCCGCAACGACGGCTGATCTGAGACTACAGACAAGCACGCACCCCCGAGTCCCGACGCCTTGCCTGGTCGCCGTCGTGATCTCGGCCTCGCTTTTCCGGTGCGCTATCGCTCAATCGAAGAACCGCGCATCGCCCGCGCCGCGCGATGTCAGGCGCCCGCAAACGGGTTCCAACTGCCGAACAACTGCTGGCTTCGCGCCGCAAGGTAAACCGTCGCTCCCGCGACCAGGATCGTCGCGATGATCAGAAGCACGGTATAAATATTGTTCCCGGGTTTCGCTTCTGCCGGACGCTCACCCATCGATCGCTCCTCCGTACCACCTTTCCTCCGCAGAACCGTCCTGAAAAACCTCGAGCCGGCCGAACCGACGCTCCGCGTCGTTAACCGGCGGAACCTTCCAGACCCAGCGCATCGGTAATATCGTCGCCCGCTTGCGGCGTCTGGTTCCCCCGCACCATGCGACCCGCCGACTGGTTCGGATCAACCAGGTTCACCCGAACGTCCCCGACGTACTGCCCGTCTCGGTGAACGACGAACACCATATCCTTCTTCACACCGTCTGCGCTGCCCACGCTGATCCGGACCAACGCCCCCGCCACCTCGAGTACCTTCCCCCGAATCGTCCGCGACGCCACTGGCGTCATGGGCGTGACACCCGACATGGCCGCCGCTTCCGGCGCCTCCATCGCCAACGCACGGGACGGAATCCGCGTCGCCTGCGAAAGTCGCTCGACGTCGCTCCGAAGCATGTTGATCTGCTGTTCGTAGTGCCTCTTCTGCTCCAACTGCACTTCGACCTGGGTCGTCAGCTCGTTGACCCGGTCGCTCAAATCGATGTTGCGCTGCTGCAGGTCGATCTGCGTACGCTCCAACGCGTCGCGCTGCTTCAGATACTCGGACCGCGCTTGTTCCGTCGCTTGCAGTTGGGCAAACAGACCGCGGTTCATCGCCTCGGCGCTGCTCCGTTCCGCAGCCGCCTTTGCCACTTCCGCGCGAAGCTGAGCCGCTTCGTTCCGAGCCGCTTGAAGATCCGTCTCCAGTTCGCCGATCCGCTCCAGCTTGCTTTGAACATCGTCGCGCAGCGACGCGATCAGCGCCGCGTTCGCCGCGATCTCATGCCGCAGCGCCGTGTCAGCCACGCGAGCGCGCTCCTCGTATTTCTCCGACAGATCACGCCAGTTCGGCGTCTGTGCCACGATCGCGACCGTCATCGACGTAAACGCGATGCTGCAAATCACCAGCAGGACAATGAACACTTTTGTCAGGATGCTCAAGGATGGTCTCCTTCATGCAGCGGGTGCATCAGTCGGACTCCGGGACGCGTCGCGCCGATCGAAGCAGCCGGACATACCGTCGCTGGGCGCCATCCTCTCCACGGCCGTGGACCAAGGTACGGCTCCCATGCGCCACCGCCCGACGCCGGACCGACAACGCAAGACCGCCGGACCCGGAGTCAACCGTATCGCGTGGACCTCGCCCGCACCCGGGCGAATGCGTTCCTATATCGCGCCACGACCCCTCTTTCAAGCCCAGATCAATCGGAACCTGTGATTTTGACATACCAATACTACCAAAACCGCCCAACGCGGCACGCTTGGCGAACACCCGCCGAACCCGATCCACCGCATCCCTGCAACCCAGCTCATCCTTCAGCCTTCCCCCTTGAAATCCCAGCCCGCAATCCCCCTGTTCCCCGTTCCCCGATCCCGGCTCCCGATTCGCCCGATCGCTCAACCTCAGCCCTGGTACCGCGCGCCCCCGACGTTTTCACCAGGGACGACTGTGCACCGCGCACGCTCGCCGAAGGGGAGTGAGGAAAAAGAAAAACAATGTTTTTTTTGCGAAACGAACCCAAAAAACCGCACTGGCGCTAGCGAAAACGCGGGTCATGGTGGGTTCGCCGCCGCGCGCGGACCCGCCTCAAGCTCGCGACCGGCCTCCCCCGCACCGTCGACCTCGCACGATCACTCGCCGCCGAGGGTCAGAACGCTAGAATCCCTGGCGGACGGCGTTTCCGATTTCCCCGGCGAATCCAATGATGGCCACCGACCACACGCCAGACCTGACCCACTCATCCGACGACGACGACGTCGTGCCGATCCCACCCCGATTCTGGTGGCTGAAGCGAATCGTCGTCGTCACCGCGATCGTCGTAGTAGCCCTCGCCGGACTCCGCATCTGGTGGGCGTGGGACACGAAGCGGCGACTTCGATCAGCGATCGACGCGCGCATCGCCCTTAACGAACCCATCTACCCCGCCGATTTCAACCCGACCGAGACGATCCCCGACGCCGAGAACGCCGCCAAGCTGCTACTGCAAGCAAGCGCGGCCGTCAACGTCGCGTACGAACGGCGGGAACTCCTCCGGGACTTTCCCACCGAACCCGCAAGGATCGAAAACCACCCCGACGCGATCGCCGCAATCATCGAGGCAAATGCCCGCTCGCTCGACCTCGCACACAAAGCCCGCTCCGTGGAAAACGCCGATTGGGGCGTTCGCGTCAAGAGCCCCGCGATCAATACGCTACTCCCGAACCTGAGCGGTCAACGGGAACTCTCGAAACTGCTCGGCCTCGCCGCCGGTCACCAACACGCGGTCGGCCGCGACGACGATGCCATCGAGACGTTGAATGATCTACTGGCGCACGCGGCGAAGCTCGACCACCACACCACACTGATCGGCCACCTGGTCGCAACCTCGGTGTGCGCCGTGGCCGTGCGGCAGATCGAGTGGATCGCCCCCACCCTCGACGTGCACGCCCGGATCGGCCCGGACGAGGAACGGACACCGGGCAAAGCGGCCCGAGAGCACGTCGAGACCCTCATCATGGATTTGGTCGACGAGCAGCATGCTCAAGACGCCCAGGTGCGCGCCATCTGGTCCGAGCGGATGATCAACCTCGATTGCCTTCATGTGCTTCAGCAGGGCGGCACCAGCGTGACCGCTCTGACAATGGGAGGCCCCACAGGAGTCGGCGATCTGCTTGAGCGGGGACTGACCGCGTTATTCTTTCCCGCGATCCGGACCGACGGGCTGTGGGCATTCGAGTATCTGACAGACCTGGCGGCGTCAGTGAGAAACCCGCAGTGGCCGGGCGACGCGCCCACCTCCCCACTCGAACAACGCTGTGATGCCACGTCCAACTGGTTACGACGCCCGATGAGCTGCAACCTGTTGCCGTTTCTGGGTCGCGCGATACTCCTGCACTACCGCGCGCTCGCCGAACGCCGCATGGCAGCGATCGCGTTGGCGATCCGACTGTACGAACTCGACCACGGCGCCAGGCCCGACCGCCTCGCGCAGTTGATCCCGGATTACCTGCCCTACGTTCCGCCCGACCCGTTCGCCGCCGATGAGACAGCCCTTCGCTACAAACCGCTCGCCGAGCCGCCGGTCCTCTACAGCGTGAACAGTGATGGGGTCGACGACGACGGACGGTTCGCCCTTCGATCGAACGGTACGGTGAATTGGGACGAGTTGGACCTCGTCTTTTTCCTCAATGGGGACCGCCCCGTTCCCCCGCCTCCGGAGGAAAAAGAGGACGCACCCGTCCCGCCCTCACCCGGTACCCAGCACGAAGACCGCGATCGTCAGAATGGAAGCCGGGATCAACACCAGCAATAGCGACGCCAGCGCAAACCACAGGAGCGGCACGAAGATCGCGACCAGAACGCCTCGCGTGCGATCGTGCGGAATCAGCCGCCCGGCCAGATGGCACAAGTCGAAGTACCAGACGGCGAACTGGGCTCCCGGAAAGATCCACCCGAACAGCCCCAAGCCGACGCCGAGATTGCTGTCCCAACCCAGAAGAACCGCAGGTATACCCGCAGCAACGGGCACACACATGATCGCAAGGGGACCGCAGGTGTAGTAGCTCAACGCGATGGCTCGGTTCTGCAAGTCGACCGACAGACCGCGCGGATGGAAGAAGTAACTCGGAATGCCCGTGGCACCCGCCAGAAACAGGAGCAGACAAACGTGAACCACGACCACAGGCCACACCGCCGCGAACAACCGGTCGGGCAACTCATCGCCAAACGGTGCGTCCCCCGCAACGAGATACGCGACCAGCGTCACCGCCACAAACGGTGCGTACGCATGAACCACCGTCACCCACCGGAAGCGCTGCGAATCGGCGAAGCTGACCGCCCGAGCGATTTCGTCGCACAGCCGGCGATGGCGGACCATCGCCATCCAGACCGTCCGCCAGTACGCCCGAAACCAGCCGATCTCCCCCCGGTAGATCCACGGAATCTGTGGGATGTACCCCCGCAACTCCGCAAGCGACCGACCGCACTCAGGACAACGCTCGCTCGTCAGCCCGCGCAGGTTGTACCCACATGCCTGGCAATGGAGGTCCTTCGGAATCGCCGAGCCGTACCCTGTCGGTGGGATCGCCGGTGCGGGTTCCGGCCCGGGCTCGGTGCTCGTAGTAGGGGAAGGGTCCATCTCGCCTACCAAGTATAGCCCTCCAAACGCACGATGCGATGGGGCGACGATCCGGACTCGGGGTCCGGCGGGGTGGAAGCGGAGTTTGAACCTGGATTTTTGGCGCCTCCACGAGGACCGGTTGCAATGGCCTGGTCAAGACATATAATGCGGGGCTCTGAATTGAGGGCGGGAGGTCTTGCGGGTAGCGGAGCGTGCTATGCCGAAAATGAAGAGTCACAAAGGGACCAAGAAACGCGTTCGCGTGACGGCCAAGGGGAAAGTCCGCCACAAACGCGCCAACGCGGGACACCTGATGAGCGGGAAGAGCGGGAGCCGCCGCCGGGGCCTTCGCAAGCCGGGTATCCTCAAGAGCGCCTTCCGCGAACGGCTCAAGGTGGCCCTTGCGGGCGCGAAGGCCTGATCCGCAACGCACCCGGCCTACGCCGCAACCGATCGAACCGACGCTGAGACGACTGGAGTTGACCTCAAATGGGACGTGCAACCTACGGCGCTGCCCGACACCGTAAGAAACGGCGCATCTTCAAGGCCGCGAAGGGATTTCGTGGCGCTCCCGGTAAGCGATA
>JASFUW010000176.1:0-9462 GCA_050050135.1 Phycisphaerae bacterium | reverse complement strand
GCCCCGACGCATCCGCCCGGCCCGCTCGACCCGCCACCTGAGTGATCAGTTGGAACAGCCGCTCGGACGCGCGAAAGTCGCCCGCGAGCCCGCCCGCATCGGCGTGCACCACGCCAACGAACGAGACAAACGGAAAATCGAGCCCCTTGGCAATCATCTGCGTCCCCACCAGGACATCGATCTTCCGCGAATCGAACTCATCCACGATCTGCTGATAGTGATCCCGGTGCCTCATGGTGTCACTGTCGACCCGCATGATTCTGGCGTCGGGAAATCGTTCCGCGAGGACGTCCTCGACGCGCTGCGTGCCGGACCCGACCTGAACGAGCGTTTCGCCGCATGTCACGTTGGGGCAGACGCTCGGGATCGTGATCCGGCTGCGGCAATAGTGGCAGACTGCCTGCTCCGTCGCGCTGTGGACCACCAGGCCCACGTTACAGTTGGGACAAGTGATGGAGTTGTTGCAGGCCGGGCAGTAGAGGCGACGGGCAAAGCCCCGGCGATTCATCAGCAGAAGCGCCTGTTCGCCACGCTCCAACGTCTCACCGAGCAACCGCTCCATGGATCGGGATAGGACGACGGCTCTTTTCAGTTCGAGGAACTCGTCACGCATGTCGACGATGTGGATCGTCGGCATGGGGAGGTCTTTGACGCGGCGACGCATGACGACGCGCTGGTAGTCTGTGCGTTGTGCGCTGTGGTGCCACACCTCGACGGACGGTGTCGCGGAACCGAGGACGACCGGGATGCCGAGCTGCTTGCCGCGCAGGATCGCCACGTCCCGAACGTTGAACCGGGGAGCCTGGAGGTTTTTGTAGCTCGTTTCCTGTTCCTCGTCGACACAGATGATGCCGACGTCTGGACACGGGGCGAAGACGGCACTGCGGGTCCCGATGACGACGTTCTTTTGTGCGGAGGCGATCTGACGCCAGGTGACCGACCGTTGGGCGTCGCTCAGGCCGCTGTGCAGGACGGCGACGTTCGCAAAGCGTGACACGAGCCGCTGCACCAGTTGTGTTGTCAGCACGATCTCGGGGACGAGCAGAATCGCCTGCCTGCCGCCATCGAGGACGCGCTGCATCGAGCGGATATAGACCTCCGTTTTTCCACTTCCGCTGACGCCGAAAACAAGGGTGACGGAAAACCCGCCCGATTCGACGCGGGATTCTACGGATGCGACGGCGGCGCGCTGCTCGTCGGTGAGATCGAACGCCGGGCAGCGTGGCTTGGCGGTCGGCTGTGGTGGCTCGGGAGCTTCTTTTCGCGTGGTGATCTCGACCAGGCCCTGTTTGACGAGAGCAAGGAGCGGCGATGGCGTGGCGTCGACCTGCGCGAGAAGCTCGGTCACCGGCATGGGCGCGGCCCGGTCGGCCAGTGCCTTCATCAGCGCCTGGCGTTTCGGTCCACGTGGGGGAATCGCCCGCGGGTCGGCGTGCGGTGCGGGCAGCAGCCGTGCGTATCGAACCGTCTTGAGCCCTCGTGACCTGCGCACCGACTCGGGTGTCAGTGCCTTGAGCGTGGTTCCGAGCGGGCATGCGTAGTGGTAGGCAATCTCTTTGCCCAACTCGAGCAGGTCAGCCGTCAAGAAGCTGGCGTCATCCACAACGGACTCGATCGGGCGTAGGGTGCTCTCCCACGTGCTTCGTCCCAGCCCGACGACAAACCCTCTGACCAGTCGGCCGCTCCGGCCGAATGGCACCATGACGCGTTGGCCTAAGTCCAAGGTCGCTTCCAGCGACTCGGGCACGCTGTAGCTGTAGGTTCGGTCCGTCCGAAGAATGGGGGCGACCTCGGCGACCGGCCCGAAGCGCCGGTCCCCTTCCTCGATCCAGAGGCGGTCGGTCGTAGGTACCTCGCGCTTACCAGCCATGGACGTAAGACCCACGCCGTCTTTCCCGGGACTCGCAATGCGGCACACCCTGTCCGCCTGAGCATGGGGTCGACGTGTCGCGGATTATCGTGCGCCGAACGCGGATCCGCCACGGCACCATTAGTCGGCACGATGATGATCCACCGTTCCGCGCCCGGGTGCATTGAGGCGGTCTGGGACGCGAGTCGAGTTCGATGTGCCGCGATTCTAGCGCGGTACGCCTGGTTTTGCGGGCTTGGGATCGGGGTGTTTGTGCTCTGGGGGCTCGGGGAAGGTGCGGAAGCCTGTGATCTGCGGTAAGTCCTCGGGTTTCTCGGTGGGATGGACGGCGAACGCCTCGACGCGGACGATCTCCTCGAAGGGTACTGTCACGACGAACGCGCCGACCTTGTATTGCTCGTCCACGGGAACGCATTCAAAGACGAGGTGGGACTTGCTGTCTACTCGGGCGATCTCCTTCACCTCGTAGCTGAATCCGTCCCGCAGGTAGATCAAAACGCGTTCTTCCAGGTCGTCGTGGAACTTTCTGGCCGACTTGTGCTCGGGCATGCGCTCAGGGTCGAGGTCAGGAAAGTGTCCGCATGTGCAGCGCCATTTGGCCTCTTCTTTTTGCTGGTGAAACGCAGGACCGTGGAACCAGTCGTAGTCGAACATATCGTGCCCTGTATCCAATAGGCCAGTAGGTCGCCATTGCACACGCCGCGCGGGCGCAAAATCCCAAAGCGGGGCACCGTAGCCGCCGCCGGGATAGCCGTCAATCGCAGTTGCCGCCCTTTGTATCGGCGTTCACAGGGCGTACCATGCGTGCATGACACCACGGGGCCGGGCTGAAATCGTCAAACAACTGGCGCTCGACCAGGGTTTCGAGCGATGCGGAATCGCGAGCGCTCGGCGGGTCGCGCGTGGCGCGTATTTCCGGTCGTGGCTCGAAAAAGGGCGCGCGGGATCGATGGGTTACCTGCATCGGAACACCGAATGCCGAGTCGATCCTGGCGTCCTGGTTCCGGGCGCCAAATCTGTCATCGTGGTCGCCCTTAATTATCGCCAGGACCTGCCGTCCGCGACCCTCGCCGGCGCCGAGCCGACGGGGCGGGTCGCGATGTACGCATGGGGCGAGGATTATCACGCAGTGGTTCGCGAGAAGCTCGAGGCGGTGGAAGCCGGGATGCGAATGGCGCTTGTCGAGGCGTTCACGTGCAGGATTTGCGTGGACACCGCCCCCCTACTCGAACGGGAATGGGCGGCGGCGGCCGGCGTCGGCTGGATCGGAAAGAACACGATGGTCCTGCACCCTGAGCTGGGCAGCTACTTCTTCCTGGGCGCCATGGCGACCACGCTGCCGCTTGCGTCTGACGGCCCGGTAGACGACCACTGCGGTACGTGCACGGCGTGTCTGGACGCTTGCCCGACTGCGGCGTTTCCGGCGCCGTATGAGATGGACGCATCGCGCTGCATCAGCTATTTGACCATCGAACATCGAAGTGACGTTCCCGCCGAGCTGGCGTCGCGGCTGGGCGAGTGGGTTTTCGGCTGCGACGTTTGCCAGCAAGTCTGCCCGCATAACCGCCATGCCCCTGTCACCCGGGAGCCCCGCTTTGCGGTCAGGCCTCCGGGACCGCGACCCTCGCTACGCGAACTGCTGGGCTGGTCAGAGGATGACTACCGCAGCACGCTCAGAGGAAGCGCGATGAAGCGTGCCAAGCTCGACATGTTGAAGCGCAATGCTGCGATTGTGAGGACGAACATCGGGCGGGGCTCATCGATCTCGACGTCCGAGCGCGGACCTCAACTCTTCGACGCCGAGAGAGTAACAGGCGGCGAGGTACGACACGACGCCCGTCAGCACCAGGCCCACGACGAGAGTGACGACGTGTAGTCTGGAACGGTTTTCGGGTGACACTGACCAGGCATCGGTCAGGCTCACGAAGACGGTCAGCACGATCGCCATCGCGGAGGTGGACACCAGCATCCGAAGCGCCCCGCCGGCAACCGCCTTCCAGCGGAGGTCTGGTATCTCTCTTATGAGAAGGCAGGAAAGCCAAACCGCTTGAATGGTAGCACAAACCGCGGTCGCGAGGGCCAACCCCCTTTCCTGGAGCACGGAGACAAGGCTCAGGTTCATCACGAGGTTGACGACCACGATGACAAGCGCCACGCGGGCGGGCGTGCGGCTATTGTGATTGGCGTAGAACGTACGCACCAGAATATGCTGCGAGAAGTAAGCGACCAGGCCGATGCTGTAGAAGACCAGAGTGGACGCGATTCTTCCGGTGGCGGTGACGTCGGACGCGCCGTGCTGATAGAGCGCCGCGACGAGCGGGTGTGCCACAAACATCAAACCGACTGACGCGGGCATGGCAATGAACAAGCTCAGGCGCATCCCTCGGTGGACGGCATCCGCGAGTCCCGGGTAATCACGCTCGGTCGCCTTTCGCGAGAGTACGGGGAAGATGGCCGTGGCGAGTGCGATCCCGAAGACGCCGAGCGGCAACTGGTAGAGGAACTGGGCGTAGCCCAGGACCGCAGGCCCTTCGCGCTGGCCTACTTCACCAATACACAGGTAGGCGATCAGGTAATCAACGAGGGAGTTGATTTGCACGGCCGACAGCCCGAGCACCATCGGGCCCATCAAGGTCAGGACCTTCCGGACCTGTGGATCGCGCCACGGACCCCCGAGCAGGGGAAAGAAGCGCACGGCGCGAAGTGCTGCCACGATGGCAGCAAGCTGGAGAACGCCGGCTACCAGAACGGCGCCGCAGATGGCGTAGATCAGGCGGGCGCCTTCGAGGCCTGCCCAGCCCGCTCCGGCGAGCGCGGTGACGATGATCGCGATGTTGAGCAGGATGGGGAGGGCCGCCGGGGTGGCGAAGTGATTTCGCACCTGGAGCACCCCGCCCGCGATCGCAACCGTGCAGATCAGAACCATGTAAGGCATGAGGATCGCGGCGAGCTTGAGCGCGAGGTCGTCTTGAAGAGTCCGCCAGCCCGCGATCACGACCTCGACCCCTACGACCAGGATCGCGAGCATCGCGACCAGGAGCACGAACAGCCCGCCGACGAACCGCCTGGATCGGTCCGGCCCGTGCTCGTGCAGCGTCTCGGTCAGCACGGGAATCATCGCGGCGGACAGCGCACCTTCACCGAACAGGCGACGGGCGAGGTTGGGGGCCATGAACGCGATGCGGAACGCCGAGAGCACCTCGCTGGTCCCGAAGTAGTGGCTGAAAACGCATTCTCGCACAAGTCCGAGGACCCGCGACCCGGCTGTCAGGCTTGCAATCAGGCTGGTGGTGCTGACGAGTCGGCTTGATCTACCCATCTGACGCACGATAAGCCCGGTCGGAGGGGTGGGCAAGATGGCGATGTCCGCCGACATGTGCCGCTTCAGCGGCTCGGGCCGACGCGTGTGCCCCTGCGGCGGTGCAACGGCTCGGGACCGGGCGAACTCAACCTGGGGATTCTGTGGTGCCGATGCCGGGCAGGCGGGGCGGGATTTGGGCGATTCGGGATTTTTGCTGTTGACAAACGGCTGAGAGAATCTACGAAACCGGTACATCGAGAAGGCTGGGTCTTGATTTCTTGAAACGGAGAACTGTTCTATGGCTCATGTTGTCGCGGAGCCCTGCATAAACTGCAAATACACGGACTGTGTGGCTGTCTGCCCGGTCGATTGCTTCCACGAGGGTATCAACTTCCTGGTTATCGATCCGGAGGTGTGTATCGATTGCGGGCTCTGCCCGCCGGAGTGTCCGACGACCGCGATCTTCGCCGAGGAAGACCTTCCGGAGAAGTGGAACGAGTACCTCGAGATCAACGCCAAGTACGCGTGCGATTGGCCGGTCATCGACTCGCAAAAAGAGCCGATGGAGGGTGCGGACGACGCTGCGAAGGACGACGACAAAGCCGACCAACTCAACCCGAACGCGTTTCAGGGCTAGACCCGGTTTCCGCGGTTGCGGGCTGACCTCGCCGCCCGCAGGCCGATAACGGGACTCGGCCGGCGGACTCTGCCAATGCACGCTCGTACACCGCCGCGCCGCGATGCGGTCCGAGCCGCTTGACGAATCCGGCTGACACGATAAGAATGCATGACTCGCGCGATGGCGCGAGGCGTCCCCCCCGGCGGCGTTTCCGACGGACGCAGGGGGCGCAAAGCGAACCTGGGGCGGTAGCTCAATTGGATAGAGTACCGGACTGTCGATCCGGTGGTTGCGGGTTCAAGTCCCGTCCGCCTCGTTGAATCCCGCGGTCGTTGTGCTTGGCGCGCGGCGGAGATGCGGGCATACCGTTGAGAGAGTCATCGCTCGACCCTTCCACGATGCCCTTGCGGGCGGAATCTCACCGTACGTTCTCGTCAGCCGTCAGGGCCGACGAAGTCGCACCCGCATGTTCCTTTGATCGAACGTGAGGATGAACTCGCGCAAGAGACGCGACCCGATGTTCGCGGCGTTCGTGTTGTCGAGCGCGTCGATGAAGAGGACTTCCGGGTTCTCGAAGCTGTGCCCTCCGATTCGCAAGTCGCCGTCCAGTTGCGCGCCCCGAATCTCGAACTCGCCGTTGACGGTTCTTGCCCTGCCCATCAGTCGGGGTTCGGTCTTAAGCTTCAGGTCAGGTTCCATTCTGCCCGGAACACCCAAGGCACCGGGTGATCCGGTGTCGAAATGGGCAGGAACCGTCTTGCCGGCGAGCGAAATCCGGATGACTGGAATGCCGTAGCCGGTAATCGTGAAGGGAATGATCTCCTCGTTGTCGACGGCGGGCAGTTCGCCTTTGCCGAGCACGATCTGCCCGGAAGGGTAGTCGAACGACAACAGATAGTCAGCGAACAAACCGAGCCCCAATACACCCTGTGGACGTTGACCGCCGGGACGCTGATAAAGGTCGGAGCGGTCCCAGCTTACGACCTCGACGTTGTGTAACTCGATCGAGCCGACCGCGATGGAGTCGACCTTGACGACGTCCGCGTTAATGGCTTCCGGGTCGCTCGGACCCCCGATACGCCGCTTTCCGGTGACGGTGAGGCCCAGCCTCTCGACGAGTTCGCGGTCGACGACGGTCACGCCCGCGCCCGAATCCATGAAGAGCTGCCAGGGCCCTGTGCCGTTGATCTTCACGTCAACAGTGGGCTTACCGTATTCCATGTGCATCGGTATGCGGGTTGTTGTGGCTGACCGACCGTCGCTTGCCGGGCGGCGCATCCGGGTGGGAGTCTCGGTGGGTGCGTCAGCCCGTTGTGGAACGACGGTCACGGTGACGGCTTTGCCGGCGCGCAAGAGCCGCAGCTCGATCGGATCAGGAGCCCCGAACACGTGCGCGAACTCGTGCGGACTGGTCCCGGTCGTTTGGTCGTTGATGTGTGTTATGACGTCACCCGCCCTCAGCGCCGCCTTGTCTGCGGCGCTTCCGGGGGCGATCCCTGCGACCTCGATACCGCTTTTTTCGTGACCGGTCGCACCCGACCGGAACATCAGACCGACACGATACCGGGGCGACCCGGCGGTTGCGTGACTCTTCTGTTCGGTCACGACGCGCGGTGGCTCCCCTTGCTGAGCAGAAACCGGAGGCGAAGACGCGATCAACACACAGCAGCCCACAAGCGTGCAACAACGACACAGACGCAACATGGCAACCTCCTTAAGGCGTTGACGTTGGCCGGATAGAGCGAGTCGCACTATCGGGCAGGATATCTGACGGGCGGCGATCCGACAACCTGTCAGATCGTTCGTCAAAACAACCGAATTCTTCAAGTCCGTCGCGGACCCTCGGGCCGAGTTGGGTAGGCGCTTTGCCGGTGTTCGGATCGGCGCTTGACGCGAGCTTGCACGCGTGCGAAGAACATCCGCGCCATGGAACCCGGAACCCTGAGCCCGGTCGACCTGATGGTGGTGGTCGGGTACTTCGCAGTCGCGGTACTCGTCGGCGTCGCCCTTGCCAAGCGGGCGGCGGCCGGAATCAGCTCGTATTTTCTCGGCGGGCGGCGGATTCCGTGGTGGGCGCTGGGCATGTCCGGGACAGCGTCGAACTTCGACATGACCGGCACGATGGTCATCATCTCTTTTGTCTACGCCCTCGGGTTGCAGGGGTTCTGGGTGGCGATGCGTGGAGGTATGTGTCTGCCGCTCGGCATCTTGATGGCTTATATGGGCAAGTGGCTCAGGCGATCCGACGTGATGACGACGGCGGAATGGATGGCGTTGCGCTTCGGCGCCGGTCGCGAGGGGACGCTCGCCCGACTGTTGAGCGCGGTGGCGAACATTGTGGTGACCCTGGCGTTTCTCGTGTACTTCGTGAAGGGCACGGGGAAGTTCCTTTCGGTTTTCCTGCCATTCAGCCCGGACACGTGCTCGCTGATCATGGTGGTCGTGGCCACCGCGTACACGG
Source organism: Phycisphaerae bacterium (assembly GCA_050050135.1). GTDB lineage: Bacteria > Planctomycetota > Phycisphaerae > UBA1845 > UBA1845. The sequence goes on along the minus strand of JASFUW010000176.1, from coordinate 1,211 downwards.
CGCTGTCGGGGTTTTACGGTGTGATATACACGGATGTCTTGCAGGAGTGCATGATCCTCGTAGCGTCGGTGTTCGTGGGATACAAGGCGTTCAGTCTGCCGAACCACCGGGAGGTGCTCGGGTTTGCCGGTCAGACGTGGACGAGCTTTAGCCCGCAGTGGACAGCCGAACCGATGCATTGGCTGGCCAGCTCCGACATCTACCAGATGTTCGGTCTATGCATCGTGTTCTGGATCATGCGCGGTATCTTCGAGGGTGCGGGGGGTTTGACCGGCGGGTACATGCCTCAACGATACTACGCCACGCGGAACGAACGCGAAGCGGGGCTGTTGACCGCCGAATGGATCATCCTGCTCCAGTTTCGGTGGCTGCTGATTGTCGGCGCCGCGGTGTTGGGGTTGTCCATCGCACTTTCCTCGCCGGAAGTTGCCGCGATGCTTAGTAAAGACCCGGAAAAGACGCTCCCGGTGGTACTCGCGTATGCCATCCCGAGTGGCGTGCGTGGGCTTCTCGTTGCGGGGTTGATGGCTGCCGCCATGTCCACTTTCGACTCCACGATCAACGCCGGTGTGTCGTACTGGGTTCGCGATGTTTACCAGGCCTACCTGCGGCCAAGCGCCGGTTCGAGGGCGACCATGCGGCAAAGTTACGGAGCGACGGTCGCGTTCGCGGCGGTAGCGGTCATGCTTGCGCTCGGTGTCAGGAATATCAACGACATCTGGAGCTGGATCACGGGACCGCTGTCGGCCGGGCTGTTCGTTCCGTTGATTCTGCGATGGTACTGGTGGCGGTTGAACGGCTATGGGTTCGCGATGTCGACCGCGGCAGGACTGCTGTTTTCCATCGGGTTGAAACTGCTTGCGCCGGATATGCCGTTCTACCTTTCGTTCGTGGCTGCGATGTCGGCGTCGCTGGCGGTTGCGGTCGTGGGTTCGTACGCGACTTCGCCGACCGCGGCAAAGACCCTGCGGACCTTTTGGCTTAAGGTCCGACCGTTCGGATTGTGGGCACCTGTGACGCGGGAGTTGGACAAGGCTCGTGTCAGGAAGGCGCGGCGCGAGTCATCGTTCGAGTTAGTGAACGCGGTCGCGGCTACGTGCTGGCACGTGGTCGGTGTGGTCTTGGTGATTTCGCTCGTGTTGCGCAAGTGGGCGATGCTCCCGGTTGGGGGCGTTGTTTTCGTGGTGTTGGCTGTCGTTCTGTTCTTTACG
>JASFUW010000175.1:0-9527 GCA_050050135.1 Phycisphaerae bacterium | reverse complement strand
GGATCGACGTGGGGGCCTCGGACACCCTTGCGTCTATCGCCGACAAGATCAACGAGGCTGACGGTGACTTCTCTGCGGCACTGGTCAACCACGGAGGCGCGGTCAATCCGTTCAACCTGACGATCAACGCCGAATTGTCCGGTTTGCGGGGCGAGCTGCTGGTGGATTCCATCGGCGTGGACCTGGGACTGAGCACGCTGTCGCGAGCGCAGGATGCGGTGATCACGATCGGCGGCGAAGGGGTGTCGAACCCGCTGTTGGTGACCAGCTCTACGAACACGGTGGAGGACGTGATCCCGGGGGTGACGCTGAACCTGCTGTCGGCGAGCGACGAGCGGGTGACGATCTCCGTGGTCCAGGACGTCGACAGCATCGTCGGCGCGATCGAGACGTTCGTGCAGGCGTACAACGGGACGATGGACGTGATCGAGCGAGATACGAGCTTCGATCCCGAGAACTTCGCCCGAGGACCGCTGTTTGCAGACCCGACGGTGAGCGTCGTGCGGGACCGGTTGCACCGTACGATGGTGAACCGGTTTGCGGGTCTGGATCGGGCGTGGTCGTTTGCGTTCTCGGTGGGTCTGCGGGTCGGCGAAGGGAATCGCCTGCGGTTCGACGAAGAGGAGTTTCGCGAAGCGTACGAGTCGTCGCCGGAGCAGGTCGAGGCGTTCTTCACGACGGAGGACACCGGCTTTGCGGCGGTTATGAGCGACACGCTCGACGAGCTGACCCGCGACTTCGACGGGGTGATCGCGCGGAAGGACGAACTCCTGACGGATCAGCAGGAGCTGCTGAACGACCGGATCGACAGTCTGAACGTTCTGCTGGAGGCGAAGCGGGCGCGGCTGGAGGCGGAGTTCGTGGCGTTGGAGTCGGCTCTGGCGGCGTTGCAGAGTCAGCAGACTGCGCTCAGCGCTCTCGCCCAGCTTGGCCAGTGAGGTTGACGCTGACACGGACGACAGGTCCTCCTTTTTTCCCCAGCAGCAAGCGGGACGGCGGCGCGGCCCTGACGACGCATAATCGGCAGGGCGGCTGTCGTCACGGGTGCCGGGTATGTGCGTTTGCGGCCCGCTGTCCGCCGGGCGGGACGCTGACGGGGGTTCGGGCGGAGGCTCAGCGGCAGTTTTGAGTTACCCCGGTCCGGGTTGAGGCCGATAGTACGGGCATCATGGGTGAAGCGGCGGAGAATCCGTATCTGCGCGACGCGGTGTTGACGGCCACGCCCGAGCAACTCCAACTGATGTTGTATGACGGGTGCATCCGGTATGCGCTGCAGGCGCGCGACGCGCTTACGAACAAGGACTACGAGACGTCGTACCTGAAGCTGACACGTGCCCAACACATCATCATCGAGATGCGGAACGGACTGAATCGCGAGGTGAACCCGGATCTGTGCGACCGGGTGGCTGCGATCTACGGGTTTTTGTACCGCAAGCTGGTGGACGCGTCGGTGAACCGCGATGTTCAGTCCATCGACGACGCCGTGAAGGTGCTTCGAATCGAGCGTGAGACCTGGCAACTGCTGGTCGACAAGGTGAACACAGCGCGGGAGTCTACGGCTGATGGTGCAAGACGGCAGGAGCCGGATGACAGTGCCGCGCCGATCGCCTTCTCGGCGGAAGGGTGAACCGCGCAGTTGCGAAGCCGGAAACCCCGAGGGTTGGATCGGTACGCGGGTATGCGGTTCGCGTCGGAGGCGGGGTTGGATGCACCGAGCGGAGGGTCTTGCCGGCGCGGCGGCGCGGTTCTATAGTCACCTGCACGTCTGTGACCGGCGACGGTTCCGTGTGATGGGGGCGGGGGAAGCAGAGCCGGAGTGTTCGGAATGTCCAGAGGTCAGCGACTTCTCTTGATGATCCTCATGGTGGGCGGTGGTGCCGTCCGCGGGCAGGAGGGTGACGCGCCGTTCGCGCCTTCACCCTCGACTGCGGCGGTTGACAAAGCGGGGGATGCGGACACGCGGGTGGCAGAGGAGCGGTCCGTCGAGGAACTGATTCAGGGGACGATCGAGCTGTTGGACGAAGGGGCGGCGATCCACCAGGACCAGGCCGCCACGACACGACTGCAGGAAGTCTTCGACGAAGCAACCCAAAACGTCCAGGCCATTCAGGAACAAGACCCGACGAATCCGTGGCTTTTCTATTTGCGGGGTCGGGGATACCGACTGACGGGGCGAGCGTCGGACGCTGTTTTCGAGCTGAAACGGTTCGTCGAGACGCGGGAGGGGCGGAACGAGTGGCGGGCCCATCAGTTGCTGGGTGATCTGTTCGTGGAGAACTTTCACCAGCTTGCGGAAGGGTACTACAAGAAGGCTGCCGCGCTGAACGCGAATGAGCCGGAGGTGCTCTTGGGGCTTTCCAAATGCGCTTCGAAGTCCGGCGAGAAGGGGGAGGCGATCCGCTTTGCGCGTGAAGCGGTCGATGCGGACGGGCGGAGGACACCCGAGACCGTTGCGCATCTGGCGCGGCTTCTTCGAGATGCCGAGCGGTGGGACGAGGCGGTTCGCGAAGCGGAATCGGCCGTCAGTCTTGCCAAGAACGAAGTTGCGGAAAAACCCGGTTTGCGCGGTCCGGTTCGCGCGTTGGACGGGCGCTACGAACTGCTTCTTGCGATTCTACGGAAACAGATTGCCCGCGCGGAGCCGAGGGACCCGCGAGACTTCGTACGGTTCGCACGTATGTCGCGCGAGAAGAGCGAGGTCACGCGGTTGTTGAGTCTGCATGATACGTTGCGCGTCGTTCAGCTTGGAATTGACGATCCGGAGATCGACAAGGTGCCGGCACTTCTCGAAGCGTACGGCACGCTGCTCGCCGAGGTCGGGCGGACGGACGACGCGATTGCGGCGTTCGAGGAAGCTCTCGCCGCGGACCCCGGAGACGCGATGGCGAAAGAATGGTTGGAGCGGTTGCGGAGTGGGTCGCCCGGGTCGCATGAACCGGCGACGCCTTAGGCTTGACGGGTGACACGTCCGGTGCCTCGCTTGCTAACCCATCGTCGTTCGATACCATGAGATGGCTGCGGACCCCCTGAGCGTTTCGGGCCTGACCGGGCAGCTTCTGGACAGAAACGCCTACCCGATGCGACTCATTCCGGCGGAGAGATACGGTTGATGTGTGCCGGTAGCGCGAGCCGACGAGGGGCGCGTGTCGGCACGGCGGGAGAAGATGAGGATGCACAGATGCACTGACTGTAGGATCGTGGGTGCCGTATTGTCGGCACTGCTGGCGGCGGTGGCGTTGACGGACGGGGAGGGCGACCAGGCTTTCGCCGGACCGGCGTCCAAGCTGCCTTCGATCTACGACAAGAAGGCCGACGGCGACAAGCAAATCGCCGATGCACTTGCGATCGCCAAGCGTGACAACAAACGCGTGCTGCTGCAGTTCGGTGCGGACTGGTGCATCTGGTGTCACAAGCTGCACGATCTGTTCGAGACCGACCCGCTGGTCGGCAAGAGGCTCGAATCGGAGTACGTTCTGGTCTTGATCGACATCGATGAGGTGGACGGGAAAAAGCACAACGCGGACGTCGATCTGCGGTACGGGCGACCGACGAAGAACGGGCTGCCGACGCTGGTGGTGCTCGATGCCGACGGGAAGCAGTTGACGACGCAGCCGACGGAGCCGTGGGAGATCGGTGACCGGCATAATCCGTTCAAGGTGTTGGCGTTTCTGAAGAAATGGCAGGCGGAGCGGGTTTCGGCGCAGGCGATCCTGTCAACCGGGCTGTCGCGGGCGAAAGCCGAGACCAAGAACGTGTTCGTCTATTTCACGGCGCCGTGGTGTACGTGGTGCGGGAAGCTGGACACGTTCGTTCATTCCGGCGAGACGGCTGAACTGCTTCGCGGTGCGTATGTTCCGGTGAAAGTGGACATCGAGCGGACGACCGGCGGGAAGGAGCTGGCCGTGAAGTATGGGTGGGACGCCGAGACGGGCGTGCCGTTCTTCGTCATCGCCGACGCCAACGGCAGGAAACTCGTGGACTCGAAAGGCGAAAACGGGAACGTCGGGTTCCCGGCGGAACCGCAGGAGATCGCGCATTTCAAGGACGTAATCACGATGACCGCGCCGGGGCTGACGGCGGGACAAGTTGCCACGCTGGTGGGCACGTTCGAGTGAACGAGCCCGACGGGGGCGGTACGGGTCGGCGGAGATGAGCGGTGGGGACGTCTCGTTCGTTCACGGGTCCCGCTTCGGCGGGCCCATGCCACCGAGTCAACTCTATTCGAATCGGAGGGATTCGACGGGGTCCAGTTGGGCGGCGCGGACAGCGGGGTAGATTCCGCTGATGATGCCGACGAAGGCGGCCATGATCAGGGCGACGAGGATGATCATGGGGGGGGTGTAGATTTCGAGGACCTGGGTGAACTCGCTGATGAAGTTGGCGATGGCCCATCCGCAGACGATTCCCAAGCCGCCGCCGAACGCGCTGATGATGCTGGCTTCGATCAGGAACTGTTTCAATATGTCGAAGCGTCTGGCGCCGCAGGCGATGCGGACGCCGATCTCTCGGGTCCGCTCGGTGACCGAGACCAGCATGATGTTCATGATTCCGATGGCGCCGACAACGATGGAGATTCCGGCGATGCCGTAAAGGACGACGGCGAAGATCCTGGTGACCTGGGCGAGGTTCTGTTTGAACTGCTCCTGGGTATAGACCATGAAGTCGTCGTCGTCGCCGGCCTTGATTCGGTGGGCGATCCGCAGGGTCTTCTTGATGCGCTCGACACATGCCGGCATGCGTCGGGCATCCGCACATTGTGCGACGAGCATGGTGAGGTGGCGGCGTCCGAACATTCGCTCCATGGCTGTCGACAGCGGGATGATGACCTGAGAGTCCACGTCCGCGATTCCGATCGCACCGCGTTCTTCCATGACTCCGACGATGACCAGGCTCTTGCCGTTGATCTTGACGGTCTTTCCGACCGCGGGTCGCGGGCCGAAGAGCTCCTCGGCGACCTTGTGTCCCAGGACGCAGACCATGGTCCTGCCGGCTACATCCTGTTTGGTGATGAAGCGTCCGGCGGCGACGTTGTAAGAGAGGATGTCTGCGTAGGCTTCGCTGGTGCCCAGCACGGTGGCGACGGTGTTTTTGGCGAGGTATTTGATTTGGCCGGCGCCTTGGCATTGGGGGGCTGTGGCGATGATGAAGTCGGGGTTTTCGTGCTCGATGAGCCTGGCGTCCTCCGGCTCCAACGATTGGATCTGGACGGTGCGGTGCTGTCCACGTTCACTTCCGTTGAAGATCATGACCTGGTCGGCGCCCATGCTCTCGAAGCGCTCGAGGATGTCGCGTTGTGCGCCTTCGAGGACGGAGACGGCGGCGACGACCGCGCCGACGCCGATGATGACGCCGAGCGTGGCGAGCATGGAACGGAGGAGGTTCTGGTATAAACCTCGGAGGGCGGTCATGACCAGTCGCAGGTGGAACATGGCGTGGGGTCAGCTCCTGTCGTGTACCTTCTCGGGCTCGACCGGTGTTTGGTCGTGCGTCGACCGCGCGGTTGCGTGTTCGCCGGTCTGATGAAGGCGGGTGTGGGCGTCGCGGGTCAGGGCAAGTATCTCCCGGCGTCGTTTCTCGTCGACGACGGAGTCCTCGACGACCTTGCCGTCCCTCATGTGCAGCATTCGTCTGGCCTGGACGGCGACGTCGAGCTCGTGGGTGACCAGGACGATGGTGATTCCGCTGGCGTTCAGCTCGTGGAAGGTGTGCATGATCTGCTCGCCGGTACGGGAGTCGAGGTTACCGGTCGGTTCATCGGCGAGGACCAGTGCCGGGTTGTTGACAATAGCCCGTGCGATGGCGACACGCTGACACTCGCCGCCGGACATCTCGCCGGGGCGGTGTTTGGCGCGGTCGCGGAGGCCGACGCGCTCTAGCGCGGTGAGCGCGGTTTTCTTCGAGAAGGCCTTGCGCGTATACATCAAGGGGACGCAGACGTTGTCCAGCGCCGTGGTTCGGTTGATCAGGTTGAAGGTCTGGAAGACGAACCCGACGTGCTGGTTCCTGACCTGGGCGAGCATGCGTTCGGACATGCGGTTTACGTCCTGATCGCGGAACTCGAAGCGCTGTGCGGTCGGGCGATCGAGCAGGCCGAGTATGTGCATCAGCGTGCTCTTTCCGCTGCCGGAGGCGCCGGTGATGCTGAGGAAGTCCCCCGCGTCGATCTGGACGTCGACGCCGTCGAGGGCGTGCACGACGGTTGTGCCCATGTGGTAGTCTTTGCGGAGTTGGACGGCTCGGATCATAGGGTACGGAGGTATTCAGCGGTTGCTGCGGTTTTGACGCACGGCGGACGCGCGTGGGTTAGTCCTTGTCCCGGTCCTTTTTGGCCGGGAGCTTGGTGTAGACGGTGTCCCCCTCGTCGAGACCTTGACGCACTTCGGAGTAGTTTCCGTTGTCGAGTCCGAACTTGCACACGAGGAACTCGGCCGGCCACTCGTTCTCGGCGGTTGACGCTTTCGGGATGTAGACGCCCAACTCGCCGGTCGGGCCCTCACGGATTGCTTCGTTCGGGCAGAGCACGACGTTCTCGACGTGTTCGGAGGTGAAGCGGACGTCTGCCCGCATACCGGGGAGAAGGCGGTCGGCGTTCTCGCTGAGGATGACGACGTCGACGAGGTAGGTGACGACGCCGGAAATCTTCTTGGGTTCCGGATAGATGCGTTCGATGATGCCCGAGAATTCTTCATCGCGGAACGACTCGACGGTGATGAGGGGCGGGTGCTCCATGGAGATCATCGCGGCTTGAAGGTCATCGGGCATTCTGGCGTCCTCGGCGTGGCCGGGTCGAGCCCAGTGCGGGGCGATGTCGAGCACGCGGCCGATGTCGGCTTCGTCCACCTCTGCACGGACGAGCAAGCGGGCGAGATCCAAGACGATGGCCAACTGCGTGCCGCCGGTGATCGTCGTCTTTCCGCCCTGGATCACTTCGCCGACCTGTGTGTACACCTCGCCGACCACGCCGTTTACCGGTGCGACGATGTCGGTCTCGCGGAGCCTCTTCTCGGCGTCGCGCAACAGGTTGGTGGTGGATTCATAGGTTGCAGCGGCTTGCAGCACCATCTGCTCGGCGCGGGGAACGGCCAGCTTCACCTTGGCGAGGGCCGCTCGGGCGTTGGCGAGTTGGGCGAGCTGGCGCCGATAGGTGGTGTCGCGCTCGACGAGTTCCTCATCGTTGCGTTGGTACTCGGGGAGCGCTTCGAGCTTCTCCTTGCGGAACCTGGCGTACTCGGCGGCGGCTTCGAGCTGCTCGACGCTGGCGATGGCGGCTTCGAGATCGGCGGTTTGCGCCTGTTTGTAGGCGATCTTGGCTTCCTCCCAACGGGCCTTGGCGACTTCGGAGTCGAGCCGGGCGCGTTCGACGAAGCGCTCTTCCTCGTCCGGCTCGAGCCGGATCAAAAGATCGCCGGACGCCACGCGGTCGCCGGGGTGCTTGAAGACTTCGAGAACCTCGCCGGAGGCTTCGGACTTGATGACGATGCGGCGGTGGGGAAGAACCTCGCCGGTGGCGTTGATGGGGAGGGTGAGGTCTCCGCGGATGAGCTTCTGGGTCTTGCCCTCGAGGCCTTCGAGCGAGAGGCGGAGCTTGCTTGTGGCGGCGACGTAGCCGGCGACCAGGGCGATCAGCGCCAGGATCAGGATGACGGCATTTTTCATGTCTTCGCCTCTCGATGACCAAACCGCAGCGTCGGACGGATTGTCCTTGCTTGCGGGAAGAAACGCGATCCCGGTGGTTTCCGCGAGCTCATTCGAGCCGCGCCGGAACGTAGCAAAACGCGACTATACCTGCGGGTCGGAAACGACGCAATTCAGCGGGTGCACGTCGGATCATCGGCCGGGCGCGGCGCTCTTGGGTGTCGGGCCTTATCAGCGGAATGTGTAAACTTATGCGAATGGAAGCCGGGGCGGACCGGGTGGATGTGCGTCACGGGTGGGCGACGCGATCGACCCGCCGGGTTGCGCCCGGGCGACCGTGAGCGCGCCGCCGCGGTCGTCGGATTTGGACGAGAGGGGCTGCGTTGGTTAGGATGGCTATTCAACGGTTGGTGTTTTTCGGCTGTGACCGCTGCCCGCGGCAGCGCGTTTGCGGCGCCTGAGCGGTGGGAGGGCACCCACAATGTCTCGATCTGTCACTGTCAATCGCAACATCGTCGAGATGGAGTACGCGGTCCGCGGACCGATCCCCCAGCGGGCCGCGCAGCTTGCCCGGCAGGGTCGGACCATCATCCCCTGCAACCTCGGGAACCCGCAGGCGCTGGGGCAACGACCGATTACGTTCTATCGCGAGGTGCTCAGTCTGCTCGAATCGCCCGCCCGCATCGAAAGAGAGCGGAACCTCAGGGCTTTGCTCAACGAAGACCGCTCGGTGGTCGAGGGCTTGGCGGAGCACGATTGCCCGTCGGATTACGTGCTGACGCTGGCGGAGAGGATTCTCTCGGCGCTCGGTGTAGGGAAGATGGGCGGGTACACGGAGAGCAAGGGTCCTTTGTTCTTTCGTAAAGCCATCGCCGCGTACATCGACCAGCGCGATGACGTAGCTCGAACCGGCGGTGTTCGGTCGGACCCCGAGAAGATCTACATGACCAACGGGGCGAGCGAGGGCGCCAGACACGTGATCGAGATGCTCGTCGCCGACGAGCGGGACGGGATCATGATACCGATCCCGCAATACCCGCTGTATTCGGCGACGGTCAAGAAAGTCGGCGGGGTTCAGGTGAACTATTATCCGGACGAGGACGCGGGGTGGACGCTTCCGAAGTCGGCGCTGGAGGATGCCTTTCAAACAGCGACGCGAAGCGGGGTGAAGGTCAAGGCGATTGTGGCGATCAACCCGGCCAATCCGACGGGGGCGGTGTTGCCCGAAGAGAGCGTGATGGACGTGGTCGACTTCGCGGAAGAACGGGAGTTAGCCATCATCGCCGACGAGGTCTATCAGCATAATCTATACGGTGAGACGTTCGTGTCGTTTGCCAGCGTGGTCGGCGGGCGAGATATACCGCTGTTCAGTCTGCACAGCACATCCAAGGGTTTCTACGGCGAGTGCGGTCATCGCGGCGGATACCTCGAGGTGAGGAACGATCCGAACGTTGCCGGTACGGATCTGCGGTTTACCGATGTGCTGCTCAAGCAGGCGTCGGTGAGCTTGTGCTCGAACACGCCGGGCCAGGTCCTGACGTATCTGATGGTCAGCCCGCCGCCTAAAGGGAGTGAGCCGCATACGCGGTTCGTCGAGGAGCGAGAAGCCGTTCTGAGCGACCTGTACGCCAAAGCGAGAATGATCCGCGGGGCGTTCAGCCAGATGGACGGGGTCGAGTGTTTCGGTCGCACCGGGGCGATGTATTTGTTCCCCAGGCTTAACGTGCTGCCACCCGGGACCAACGATTTCGATTACTGTATGAGCTTGCTGGAATCAACGGGTATCTGCACGGTCGATGGGGGCGGTTTTGGTCAACGCGAGGGCACGCAGCACCTCCGGATTGCGTTTCTGCCGTCGAAGGAACTGCTTACGGAAGTGCTGCCGCTGTGGA
>JASFUW010000174.1:0-9547 GCA_050050135.1 Phycisphaerae bacterium | reverse complement strand
CGTTAATTGGCTCGCGGCGACCGCAGAGATCGAATCCATCGACATTCACCCCGTTCCGGAGCCCGGGCTGATCGTGTATTTGGGACTTAGTGCCGGTATCTTGGCACTAAGACGAAATCGGACGGATCGCGGTTACGCGCGCCGACCCGATGCGACTGCCTCTCGTCTGTCAAACCCGATTAGCGCCTAGTCTCGCGCCCCAGCGAGCACGCATCCTCGTGCGTGTAGGGTCCGACCCGCCAATGGATCCTGCCCGCCGACGCCGCTCGCCCGGCTAGAGAAGCGGCCAAAGCGCATGGCAGTTCTTGGCCGGTTGGACGCCTTCACTGAAGGCGGCGTAAATGAGTCCCCACCCTCCCCATTTGACCATGCCTGTGGCTGGTGCTAGCGTACGTTGAAAGACGGCGGCGTTTTGCGGAGTGACCACGTCGAGAAGGCAAGGAGACAGCGCATGGCCTATGAAATCACCAGCGAAGATGTCTGGGTCGCGGAGATTGACGACCGGAGCGGCGGTGTTGCGGAGAAGTTGGAAGCGTTATCGCGGGTCGGCGTCGACCTGGAGTTCATGATCGGTCGGCGTGCGCCTGAGAAGCCCGGCAAAGGTGTCGTATTTCTGGCACCTTTCCGCGGTGACGAGGCGACGCGGGCCGCGGTGAAGGCGGGTCTGTCGCAGTGGACCTCCGCAGCCACCCTCCGCATCCAGGGACCGAACAAGCCCGGTCTCGGCGCCCTGATCGCCTGGACGGTCGCCAACGAGGACATCAGCCTGCGCGGCATCTCGGCCGCAAAGCTCGGCGATCGGTCGGTCTTCTACCTGGCGTTCGACAGCCGGGCGGACGGTGACAAAGCCAGGAACGCCTTGATCAACGCCCTCGAAGGCTGATCGTGAACTCGCCGCAAGCGTTGCCCGCGCAGGAGTCGCAGCATGCGCCTGTTCCCCGAGCTGGACCGCTTCCCCACCCGGAGAGCACGGAAGAAGGCGTGGCGCCGAGCGCGTGATCAGTCGTGGAACCGCCCGGCGGGGTTCGTGTACGTCGCTTGCTTGTTGTTTCTGCTGCTCGCCGCGGCCGTCGTCGCCATCAGGTTCTACATACGCCCGCATTTCGGCGCGGTGTGGGTGGACCGATCGAAGCACATCGTTTTGTATTCGCTGCTTTTCGGCTATCCCTCGCTGGTCGCCGTCATGCTGCGCCGCCGTATACGTTCGGGACTTCGGCGCGAACTCGTTCAATCAGGTGTACCGACCTGCTTATCGTGTGGATATGACCTGACCGGCAACGAGTCCGGCGTGTGCCCCGAGTGCGGCACGAGAGCGAGTGACAATCCGCCGTAGCTCTACATGGTCGTGGCCTACCCGACCCGGTCGACCGAATTACGACCATGACTTTTCAGGCGTCGCGCTACGTCAGATTCCACACACCCACGCACCGCCCGACAGAACACAGCGTGCGCCGTACGCGCAGCAACAGCACGTGCCGGGGCAATCGTACAGCCCCTCGGACGGACACCCGTTGGTCTGCGCGCAGCAGTCCACCTCCGGGCAATCCTGCGGGCAGCTTTGCTTTTCGCCCGCGGTGAGATTGCAGATGTCGTCGCCGCATTCGTTCGGACAATCTTCCGGACAGCTTGTCATCTCACCCGCCGGCCCGTCGCAGATGCCGTCACCGCACTCGGCGCTGCTGCCGGTGTCACCTTCACCGCGAGGTCCGCAATCGCTGCAATCCGTCCCCAACTCGCAGAGGGAATACGAGGAGCCTGGACCCCCGTCATCACACGTCCCGTCGAAGGCGAATTGACAGGTATCCGTACACCCCGGCGTGTCCTCATCCAGCCCGCGACACGCCGGATCGGCCCAGAGTTCGTCTCCGAGCCTCGCCGAGGCGTTTTCGAACCCGGCTTCGGCAAATGGAACGACCGCCAGGATGATGATCAGCGTGCTTACGATCGAGGGCGCTCCTTCTTCACCTCGTCGGGCGATGGCATCATTCAGCCGCCTTTGGAGTGCCCGGGTCAGGACACACGACGTCAAGGCGAGGTCCCACAGCGCGTTGCTGTTTTTGAAGCAATCCGTGAACGGATGGGCGTCGGCTGTGCCCGTGTATGCCGGCTGATGACGGCGGATCGTGGAGTAGGCCCACTGGTTCATCAGATCGGCGATGCATTGGATGACGTCGATCTCGGTCACCGGTGTCCACTTCGCCGATTGCGACCTGCGCTTCTGGGACGGCGAGTCGAAGCTGTTGCCTTCGGCGATAAGCACTCCAAGGTGATAAAGCTGATAGTCGAACGACCCGTCGGCAAGGTACTGCATGGTCAGCGTGGTCGATCCTAGGGTTATCTCCGTCGGGCGGTCCTCCGCGTCGACCGAGACCTCGATGGTCTCGTCACCGGCATCGACGCTGAAACTGGTGACTCGCGGCTCGCCGGTGACGAGACTCACGCTGCCGTATACCGTTGTGGAGCCCAGCCCTTCGTCTTCCTGGATGGTGAGCAGCGTACCGGGACTGGCGGACTGGGTGATCGTGGCGCCGTCGTCTTCGCCGGTTGTGTCCTGCCGATTGTCCGGCGGGCCGAAGGTGCATCCCGTGAAGAGTACCAAGCCGGTCAAGATGGCAGGCACGGCCGAACGAAGGGTGCCAAGGGCATGACGGACGATCTTCATGATCTTGTCTCCGGATCGAAGAACCGTTTCCCTCCCTCTCGCTGTCCCGGCCGTTGGTTATGATACTGCACCAATTGAAAACGTGCAAGGATATCGGAGGCGTTGTGGCACCGTGCTTTCTTGGTGGCTATGCTATTCCATCGAACCGGTACACGGAGAACGGCCGATTCGGGCTACTGGAGGCGACTACCATGATCCGAAAGGCGGCTGGAGGCGCGCGTATAGGCCTGCTGGTGCCGACGGCGGCGGGGGCGGTTGGGGCGGTGTTCCTGTGGGCTCTCGCTCTATGGTTTAGTATCTCCTATTGGCGAGCTCGAGGCGCGCTGTAGATCGGCGGCGGTGCCGTCTGCGTACAAATGGCGGGATGAGGTCATGTCTGGAGGGCCACGCTGGCACGCAGGTAGCACCCGACCCGAATTGCGGATCGTCAGTCCGCCGGCACGGCTCGGATGGCGCGGTCCAGCGCAGCAAGGCCGTGGTCTCTCCCGCCGCGCCCGAGCGACGGCGTCAGCGCGGTTGTCGGCCGTCCCGGCGGGACGTGGTGGGAATAGCCCCGTGTTTCAACACGGGGTAGCTTCTGGCCGTTACGACTCAGTCCCGGAGGGACGGCTGATCTTGGGCTCAGCCGTGCCTACGGCACTTGCACAACGGTTGGCGCAAAGTAGACCCAACGATGAATCGCTGGGCTATTGTCGTGTCGTCCCCCCGGGACGCCGACCATACCCGCGCCGATTTACAGTACCGGCCGTAGACGGCCGGTCGGATGCGGACGGTCCCAGACTGGTTTTCACCTCGCCCCCCTCCCGCTACAATGCCGCCCGGGCTGGCAGGGATATCAATAACGAACTCCCGCAGACCCTTCGGAGGTGAAGAGATGTTCGTACGCAAGTTGTTCGTCGCCGGTACGTTCGCGGTCGGCGCGTTTTCCGTTGTTCCGCTCGTTCAGGCTGACTCGGCGAATGTCGGTCAACCCGGCAGCCTGCTCATCTTCCCCAACGTGGAAATCAAGTGGGACGCGGAAGGCAACGTCATCCGCGACACGATCATCACGCTCGCGAACGGATACGTTAAAGGCGTGTACGTCCAGATGTACTTCGTCAACGGCGATCCGCCGCTCGACGCCGTCTACGACGGCAACCCGCCGCGTTTGATCGAACGAGCCCACCCCGGCTGGAACTACAGCGACTGCATGATCCGCCTCGGGCGTTACGAGTCGACCTATTGGTCCGCAGCCAACGGCCAACCCGGCGGCTGCCCCTTCAACGTTCTCGATCCCGGCGGCCGGCCCGACTCCGAAAAAGGAACACGCATGCTTCGCGGGTTCATCTACGCGTGGGCGGTCGATCAGTTCGGCCGCGAGATCAGGTGGAACTATCTGACCGGTGGCGGACTGATCGTCGACTACCGGCAGGGTACGGGATGGGAGTATAGCGCGCAGGCGTTCCAGGCTCTGTTGGGCGAGACGACCGAACCGCTTCCCGAACCGGGCACGCTCCGCCTCGACGGGAACGAGTACACGCTTCCCTACAGCGTGCTGGTTCTCAACTTCAGCACGTCGGGCCTATGGACGTTGCCCGGCGACGGGCTCAACGCGTACGTCGATACATACGTCACGCTGATGCCGGCCAGCCAGGACCTGCGACAGGACGGTGACGGTCCGGTCATTACCAAAGCCAAGTTCTACATCACCAACGCCCACGGGGTCGAGTTCTCGGGCACCGAGCGGTGCATCACCTGTTGGGACCGGACGCCGCTCAGTGCGTACGATCCACCGAACCACTTCCTGCGAGACAACATACACACTGACACGGGACTGGCACGCATTGACGGCATCCCCAGCTCCGTGGTCTGCGGTTCGGAAAGCCAAGCCGCCGCCCTGGTCGGCGTAGCCGCCCGCGTCCTGACGTTCAACGGTCTGGATGACGGCGGCGACTGGAACCGCAACGGCGTCATCGACCTGGAAGACCACGACGCGCTGGTTGCGTGCCTGAACGCCTCCGGCCCGGACCCGTCGCCGGCCCCGGAGGATTGCCGGGCCGTCTTCGCACTGGACGACGATGATGATGTCGACCTCCAGGACTACAACAAGTTCGCGGCGGGTTTCGGCCTGACCTTCCAGTCCTTCTCGCCCGCGGTGATCAGCGGCCAGGGCACCGAACCGGCGATCATCCGCTACGACGTGACCACGGGTGGTCCGTAGGCACCGCTTCGATGTCACGACGCCTTGCCCGCGTCGTGCGAAACGCACATCGAGCAGCTTGGAGTTTCTGACAGCGCGTGCGCGCCGCGTCCCACGGACTCAACGGCGATCTCGCGCTAACAGTCCGTCGTTAAAAGGGACTGGCCCCGAGCAACGCCTCGTCCACGGAGTCGTGAGTGGCCACCGGCAAGGTGCCTGAGCCTTTTTCAATTGCCTCGTCACGTCCGCCGAAGCTCGGCCCCGCAACGTCCGGCTCATTCCAAGCCCCCGGTTATGCCCCGAACGCCAAACTCGGGAATCTCACCAAAGCAAGAAACCGAAAGGTTCTTATTCTACCCAGTTCTACTTCTTAACGTATTCTGGCGTAAAAGTGGGAGGTATAGTTTCCGAACACTTGGCGAATGCGATTCTTAACTTCTGCACGATTTTTTGCCCTGCTGTTGACCAACGGTCGTCGGTCGTCATAATCGCAATTCTGTTTCTGTCGGCGAGGCAACTTAGGCAGAAAACCCGGGCGAGTGCGGAGTCCGATGCACCACAACTCGATTGGTCAGACTGGCCTGGCACTTGCTAGGGCCTCGACGCGGTGTGTGGCTACGTCAACGCGGGCAAGTACGTTTGTGTTACGTTGGCAGGGACTATTGTTCTTGGCGGATGCTTCAGATTGCGCTCGCAAACGCCTCAGATGACGCCCGTACTTATGTACTGTGACGAACGTAGTCTTCACCTGATGAACAGAAAGTGCCGTTGTCTGCGCCAAGCTGGATAACTGAGGAGGGCGGAGCGGAATAGGGTGGGACGAGCCGGTACTTCGTGGGTAACGTCACACCGGCCCGCCCCGAGCGTCGTTTAGCGAGCGCACGAAGCGCCCGTAACCCGACCTATCCACTCTACCCTCCCCACCCTCGGAAGTCAACGCGGACGTGCGCCGTCGCGGGCGGGATCGCGACCCGAGATGGGGCGCAGATGCCGCTCGCCGACGGCATGGAAGGTCGGCCCGGCGTTTCGCGGCAAGCGCCGGGCCGACACGACCCACTGCTGAACGGTTCTGTTCGCAAACTTCCGACAATGCGTGATATGCGCGAGGGCACAAACAAGGACTGTCACAAGGAGGAACGTAGAGGGTTCTCCTTTGGCCTCCTCGCGCATGGAGGTTAAGCACAAGATGAAAGGAGTGACGAAAATGAACAAGAAGAGGTTGCGAATGTTGGGTCTGATGTGCTGTGTGGTGGCTACGTTTTCATTGACACACGTCGTCCAGGGTGCCCCCGATGCGATCTGCGTGCCATGGGTCTCCGGTGATCCGTCAATTGCGCACTACTCGTATGACGGTGCGGAAGTTCGATTGAAGGGTATCGTTCGTGGCGAAGCTACGGAGTTTCGCTGGGACTTCGGCGATGGCGGTGGCACCGCGTGGGCGCCAATCGGCGATCCGTACAGTCTCGAAGCGGCACACGCATACACGGGTACCGTCGGGCAAGTGTTTCTTGCGACTCTGAATGTCAGGGACGGCGGGGGCGAGGAAGATCAGTGCACGTACAGGGTGCGGCTATACGAAAGCAGCGACCTGGGCGATCCAAACCACCTGGACGTTCGGGTCAACATGGCTGTGGACGAAGGCCTTTGGTGGGTTCATACGACCATGGTCCGCGCTGACTATGCGCCCGGCCCCCCAGGCTATGAGCAGCCCTACGGTTACTGGACTGATCCAGGCTATCCGTTGCCCGCGAGTTGCACCGCACTGGACGCGTTTGAAGTCCATGGCAGCAGGACCAATGGCGATTACGACGGTGACCCCTACGTCGAAACTGTGCAGAGAGCGTTGAACTACCTGTTGTACAACACTTACGCGTTTGATATTTCCGCAGGCCAAGGTCCTGATGGTCTATATGACGCGGACACGAACGGGAACGGCATCGGTTTGGTGACCAACCATAGCAGCGATCTGGGCGATCCCCGCCAGACCTACATTGGGGGAATCTGTATGACGGCGCTGGCAAGCAGCGGAGCGCCTAACGTGGTTGCTGCAGTCGGTGGCGATCACGTTTATGACAGGCCCTTTGCCGAGATCGCGCAGGACATGGTGGATTTCTTCGCCTGGGGGCAGTGTGACTCGGGAAACTACCGCGGCGGTTGGCGATACTACGCAAACTCCGGCGATGCGGACATGTCGACCACCCAGTGGCCGGTTCTGGGCATGCTGGCAGCCGAATTGAAACAACCCTGTGGTATGGGATCCACCGTGCCGCAATTCGTCCGCGATGAGTTGCCATACTTCTTGAACCGTACGCGCCATAATGCTTGCGACGCTTATTATGGCGGCTATGGCTACTCAAACAACTCGAACTATGTTAACTGTCTCAAGGCAGCCACCGGAATTATCGGTTGGGAGTGGCTTGGCACTTCCGATTCGGATCCGAAGATCACCGGCGCCCTCGGGTATCTGTACAGGCACTGGAACGACGACGGGGGAAGCTGGCAGAATCAACCGCTACACGGCAACGGCTATGGCATGTACGCCGTCATGAAGGCGATGCGTATTCCGGTTCCAGATTTGGAGATCATAGAGCACAATGATCCGCCCTCGAATTGTGACGACCAGCCGACGGGAAACACCCTGGACTGGTATTACGCCACCGGCTCGGGGCCTCCGCAAGGCGCTGCCCAAGCATATTCTGGAGAAGGCCTGGCGCACTACGCCGTCCGAAACCAACATGCTGACGGTCATTGGGATGATACGACAGGCATTGGCGAAAACGCACAAACCGGTGCATTTAGCACCGGCTGGCAAATCCTGACCCTGCTTCCGGAGGTTGTGTGCAATGTGCCCGGGGCGCTTATCTGTCACTGCGACGACTTGAACGCTGACGACGGCGGAGTCTTCTGGGATCAGGACATCCCACTGGATGGGTCGTGCTCATACCATCCAGCGGCTCCATACAGGACGATCGTATCGTGGGACTGGGATTTTGACAATGACGGCGAATATGACGATGCCAGCGGCGAGGACGTTGTTATCGTCGGCGGCTTCCCATCTACAGGGTATTATCCCGTGACGCTGCGTGTGACAGATGATGACCCGGATGCGCCACAGACGGATACACATACATGCCTCATAAACGTGCATCCACCACCCCACTGTCCGATACCCGACGCTGGTGGCCCTTACAACGGTTGGGTCGGAACTCCCACAAATCTAGACGCTTGTGCGTCCTGGGACCCGAATGATAACATTGCTACCTACGAGTGGGACCTCGACAATGACGGCGAGTTTGACGACTGCACCAGCATCCACCCCGAGTGCATGTGCGATTGGACCTGTCCGGGCCCCGGCGAGTGGGCCATAGGTGTGCGTGTGTGCGACGATGGTGGAGGCTTCGATGTGTGCTGTCTGGTGGACTACACGGAACTCGATTGCAATAACCATCCACCGGTCTGTGATCTTTCTAGTTTATACGAACCCTCTGCATTTACGACGATTACCCTGGATGGTTGCGATTCGTACGACCTCGATCCTGGCGACGATGTTGCCTATGCGTGGGATCTTGACGGCGATGGCGAGTATGACGATGGCGCGGAGTGCAATGCTGAGTTTACCGTAGGTGACGTGGGCAACCGTTACTTTCCTTGTCTGAAGGTCACCGATAGCTTCGGTGAGTACTGCATAGCATGCACGATCGTAGAAGTACGTCCCAATGTCCCTCCGGAGTGCGATGAGGCTAGCCCTAGTCCGGGGACGCTGTGGGCGCCCAACCGCGAATTCGTCGACATCAACATCATCGGTGTTACTGATGCCGATGGCGACACGATAACTATCACCATTGACTCGATCTATCAGGACGAACAGGTCGTCCAGGCGGGGAGCGGATCGGGTAATACCTCGCCTGACGGCATCGGAGTAGGTAGCGCAACGGCATCGGTTCGGGCCGAGCGGAACGGAAACCGGAAGATCCCCGGGGACGGGCGCGTCTACCACATCGGTTTCACAGCCGACGACGGCAACGGCGGCACATGCACGGGCACGGTCCAGGTCTGTGTCCCACATGATCGGCGAACACCGGCAACCTGCGTAGACGGGGGGCCCCTGTACGACTCTACGCAAGATGGGAACGGGAGCCGAGACACCATGCGTTCGAGCCGGCCCGACCGCGGATAGCCCGTGCCGGGATGATCGGGTGTGCGAGGTTTCGTAAGAACGATGTTTGAGGAGGAGCGTTGGGGCTTCTTCAACTGCTCAGCTGCCGTGCCGGAAGTCCGGCACGCGCAGCTCGGGCAGGACCTCGCGTATCGAAGCTGTTTTCCTGAAACCCTCGTCCGGATGTAGTGAAGCGCCTCGGTTGGCGAGGCGCCTAACACGCTGGACGATGGCAATCACCGAGATCTAAGTTACACGGGGCGAGGTTACACAGAAGTGCCCCAGATTCAACCGCGTTGCACGGACTTCGACCTCGGATAGTCGGCGGCGGTCAACGACTTCGGCAGACCGAGGGCGGCATCCCATTTCGGCTGGCTCGGCGCGATTGAATCGCGTGGACCTTTCGGGTACATTCCCCCCTCGGTTTGGCTCCGTCACCCAGAACAAAGACGAGGGCAGCGAAATGATCCGTGCATACGCAGCGCATGAACCGAAGGGGAAGCTCGAACCATTCGAGTATGATCCGGGACCGCTACCGGCGACGCACGTC
>JASFUW010000173.1:0-9591 GCA_050050135.1 Phycisphaerae bacterium | reverse complement strand
CCTCGCCGACTGCTCACACGGAGTGCACGAAAACCGCGTAGCATAACCAGACCCCGGGGCGTCGGCAACCGCGGGAACAGCCGCGACGCGCACCGGATCCCGGCGGTTTCGCACCCGACCGGCCCACGGCCGGACCCCCCATGCCCCCTCACAACCACCACCGGCAACCCTACC
The DNA here is from genome assembly GCA_050050135.1 of Phycisphaerae bacterium. Taxonomy (GTDB): domain Bacteria; phylum Planctomycetota; class Phycisphaerae; order UBA1845; family UBA1845. The sequence goes on along the minus strand of JASFUW010000173.1, from coordinate 9,417 downwards.
CACCGGTTCTGGGCTTGATTAGGATGCCCCCACGTGCGGGCTCGAACAGCCTCACAAATGCGTAACATGCGGATTCGCGAGACGTGCATGACGGCCTCCACCCCCAAACATCCGGGCGCTCGCTGGGACCTGCTCAGAAACCGCGACTTCATTCTCCTATGGTGCGCGTACGGCGTCAGCGCTATGGGCGACCATCTCTCCGAAATGGCCATCCTCAAGCAGCAAAACGCCGCATCCCCCGGCGTCGCCGTCACACAGATCGACGCCCGCATGACCTTCGTCTTCTTCGTGCCCTTCTTTTTGATCTCACCTTTGACCGGATGGCTTGCGGACCGGCTCCCGCGCCGAGGACTGATGATCACCGCCGATCTCGTCAGGTGCATGGTCATGTTCTTTTTCGCCACGCTGATGATGTGGGCGGCGCCGTTGGGACAATGGGGTCCGGTCACACCCTTGTTGTTGGTGGGGCTGTTCGCAGCCATGTTCTCCCCGGCGCGTTCCGCGCTGTTGCCCACGCTCGTTCGACAGAACCAGCTCGTCAGAGCCAACGGGATGATCAGCGGGCTCGGGGTGATCGCCACAATGGTGGCGATCATGATCGGCGGCATCCTGATCGACAAGTACCAGAACCCCGAAGCCGTCTTTCGCATCGACGCCGCCACCTACCTGACCAGCGCGATCCTCTTGTGGTTCCTGAACGCACCGCCCCAACCCGCCGCCGGCAACCAAACGCATGGCGTGGTCCACACGATCCGTGACCTGGCGGCAGGCTTCCGCTACGCGTGGTGCCACCGCCGTGTCCTCGAACTCCTCGCCATCGCCGCTCTGGTCTGGTTCTGCGGCCCTCTGGTCAAATGCGTAATCCCCGCGATCGTGCGCGATGCGTACGGATACGTGGACAGCTATCAGGCGATCAGCACGTACCGCGCGTTTCTCGGGGTCGGGTTCATACTCGGGGCGTTGACCATTTCCACACTCGGCGGCGCGCTGAAAAGTGAAATCGCGATCACGTGGGGACTGTTCGGAGTCGCTCTGGGCATCGCCGTTTTCGCGGCGTCCGTGTTTCTTCCCGTGGCTAACTTCACCCGGGCGGTCATCGGCGTTGTCGGCGTCGTGCTCACGGGTACGTTCGGGATTGCGGTACTGGTCAGCTTCAACACGCTTTTGCAGCGAATCGTTCCGGACCGCTGTCGCGGACGCGTCTTCGGAATCAAGGACCTCTGCGCCACCGGGTCACTTCTTCTTGCGACCGGACTTCTCGGCGTCCCGCAGAACACGCCGATCGACCCCTATGTCGGACATATCCTCCTCGTCGTGGCGTTCGCCATGTTCACGGCCGGGTGGATCACGCTCCGCGTCCGACTGCGGCGCAGCTTCCTGACCACGCCTCTGACGCTCGCCCAGCACGTCAACGATCTACTGGTCAGATTCTGGTGGCGCTTCGAGCGCGTGGGGCCTTGCACCATCCCACGGACCGGGCCGGTCATCGTCACCGCCAACCACACCTGCTACGCCGATCCGCTTCTTTTGAGTGCCGGTATGTACTACCGGACGATGGCGTTCATGGTGGCGGCCGAATACACCAACTGGCCCGTCATCCGTACCTTCATGCGCCTCATCGAGTGCATCCCCGTACGCCGCGGAACCCGCGACACCAGCGCCACCAAACAGGCGATGCGCCTCCTCCGCGATGGCAAAGCCGTCGCAATCTTCATCGAAGGAGGCATTGTGCCACCCGGCAAAGAGGCCCGGCCCAAAGACGGCGTCGCCATGCTCGCACTCAAGACCAAAGCACCCGTCATCCCCGCCCATATCAGCGGCACCTTCTATCGAGAGCGCATCGTCGCAGGACTCCTCGTCCGCCACCGGGCTCGCCTCCGCTTCGGCAAACCGGTTGACTTGAGCGAGTTCACAGGCGACAAGTCCAACCGTGAGACCGTCCGGGCGGCGACGGCAAAAATCTACGCAGCCATCCAGAGCCTGGCGCCGCGATCAGCCGAGCCCGACTCCAGCCCGCCCGGCCCGGAGCAGGAACATCGTGACGACCAGACCTTCGATGGACCGCCCAGCCGGAGTCACGGAGCCACCGAATGAACCAGCGTCAACTTTGGGAACGATACAAGAAGTATCTCTGTACGGTCCCCGGCATCGGCTTGCAGCTCGACGTCAGCCGGATGAACTTCGACGAAGCGTTCCTCGACCGAATGCGCAAGCCCATGGCTGACGCGCTCGACGCGATGAACAATCTCGAAGCTGGCGCCGAAGCCAACATCGACGAGGACCGCATGGTCGGTCACTATTGGCTCCGCGCACCCGAACTGGCTCCCAATGATTCCATCCGCACCGGGATCGAGCAGTGCATCGCCGACGTCAAGCAATTCGCCTACGACGTGCACAGCGGCACGATCAAGCCGCAACAGGCCGAGACCTTCGACGTCGTCCTCGTCATCGGCATCGGCGGATCGGCCCTCGGCCCCCAGTTCGCCGCCGACGCACTCGGCGGACCCGACGATCTTCTGCTCGTCCGCTTCATCGACAACACCGACCCCGACGGCATCGAACGCACCCTGGCCGAACTCGACGACGCCATCGGCCAGACACTTACGATCGTCAGTTCCAAATCCGGCACCACGATCGAAACCCGCAACGCCATGATCGAGGTCGCGACGCGCTACAAGCAAGCGGGCCTCGACTTCGCCAAACACGCCGTCGCGATCACGTGCGAGCGCAGTGCTCTTCATCAACAGGCTACACGCGAAGGATGGCTGCGAAGCTTCCCGATGTGGGACTGGGTCGGCGGCCGAACCTCGGTGACCTCGGCCGTCGGCATCCTGCCCGCCGCATTGCAGGGTATCGACATCGACGACTTCCTCGCGGGCGCACGCGACGCCGACACCGCAACCCGCGAGCAGAACATGCCGGCCAACCCCGCCGCACTCCTGGCGCTAATGTGGCACTACGCCGGAAACGGCCGCGGCGATCGCAACATGGTCGTCTTGCCCTATCGCGACCGCCTGCAACTCTTCAGCCGGTTCCTGCAGCAGCTCGTCATGGAGTCGATCGGCAAAGAGAAGGACCGCGCCGGGAATGTCGTCCACCAGGGCCTGACCGTATTCGGCAACAAGGGCACCAACGACCAGCATTCGTACGTCCAGCAACTGATCGACGGCCGCAACGACTTCTTCGTGACCTTCATCACGGTGCACAAAGACGGCGTGACAAACGCCATCGAAGTCGAAGACGGCATCACCTCCGGCGACTACCTCCACGCCTTCTGGCTCGGCACCCGCAACGCCCTGTACGACGCCGGCCGCCAATCCGTCACCATCACCCTCGACGAACTGACCCCCCACCGCGCCGGCGCCCTGATCGCCCTCTTCGAGCGAGCCGTAGGACTCTACGCCGAACTCATCAACGTCAACGCCTACAACCAACCCGGCGTCGACGCCGGCAAAAAAGCCGCTTCCGAGACGCTCGAGTTACAGCGGAAGGTTCAAGGCTACTTGGACGCAGCGCCTGAGACGCCAAGCTCACCCGATGACGTCGCAGCGGCACTCAACGAGCCCGATTCGGTCGAGCAAGTCCACAACGTGCTAAGCAGGTTGCAATCGGCTAGGTGACCAGAAGAAGTCGTGCGCATGCCGAGACCGATATACCCGCACTCGCTTTCGGTGCATACATTCCCCGCAATGCTCGCACACCGAAGTTGGTTCACGCTTCGCGATTGCCAGAGTCTACCCCAACCCCAGCCACGCGCCGATCGCCGGGGCGAACTTGACCACCAACCCGGCGAACACCACGCTCACCATACTCATCAGCTTGATCAGAATGTTCAGGCTCGGACCGGAGGTGTCCTTGAACGGGTCGCCGACGGTGTCGCCGACGATGGTGGCCTTGTGGGCGTCGCTGCCCTTGCCGCCGTGGTGGCCCTTCTCGACGTACTTCTTCGCGTTGTCCCACGCCCCACCGGCGTTGGCCATGAAGATCGCGACCGCGAACCCGCTCGTCAGACCGCCCGCAAGAAGACCCATCACGCCCGGAACGCCGAACACCAACCCGACGACCACCGGAACGATAATCGCCAAAAGCGACGGGAAGATCATCTCCTTCTGCGCACCTTTGGTCGAGATGTCCACGCAACGGGCGTAGTCCGGGATCTTTTCGCCCCGGTGCTCGACCTGTCCGCGAGGCCAATTCTCCGACATCATCGCGTCCTCTTCGGACATACCCTTCTCTGCCACGAGATACGCAGCCACCTTCTTGAACTGCTCGCGACACTCCAGCATCATCTGATACGCCGCCCGGCCGACAGCCTGCATGGTCAAGGCGCAGAACAAAAACGCCAACAGCACGCCGGAGAACATCCCGCAAAGCACCTTCGGGTTCATCAGCGTGACGTTATAGAAATCCATGAACTGTTGGAGCGATGCCTTCCGCGTGCCGACCACCTGAATCTGGTGCCTCTCACCGTCAGGATCGGTATAGGTCGTGGACTGCACGAAGTCGCGTTCGCGTTCCGCGGGCGTCAACCCGGTCAGGCGTATCTGATTCTTCCCCTCGTCCCACGCTTCGTTCAGGGCTGCGATCGCCCGCTTGCTCAGCAGCATATACCCGTTGAAACTCGCCTCGGCCGTCCCCGGTTGGAACTTCTCCGCGAACTTCCCGTGCCCCATATAGTAGACCTCGCCGACCGCCGCGTTGGCGTCGGTGTCGGCAGCCGCGCTCACAGTCTTGACGTACGCGACCGCTTCGCGAACCTGCCCGATCCGAACCTCTTCGACGTACGCAGCCAGCAGCGCCAGTGCCGTCAATGCGGCAGAGCCGATGGCGAATCCCTTGCCCGTTGCAGCCGTCGTGTTACCTAAGGAGTCCAGCGCGTCGGTGCGGTTTCGCACCTCGGGGTCCTGACCTGTCATCTCGGCGTTCCCGCCCGCGTTGTCCGCGATCGGCCCGTAGGCATCGGTCGCAAGCGTGAAACCCAGCGTAGCCAGCATGCCGACGGCCGCGAGCCCGACCCCGTACAGACCGAGCATGAACTCCGTCTGCCCGCCCGCAAACGTAAACGACAGAATGATCGCCAGGATAATGATGCCCAGCGACGCCCACGTGCTCTTCATCCCCTCGCCCACACCGGCGATGATCACCGTCGCCGAACCGGTGATCCCCTGCTCCGAGATGCGTCGAGTCGGGGCGTAGTCATAGCTGGTGTAATACTCGGTCGATTGCCCGATCGCCCAACCTGCGGCAAGACCCACCACAACCGCCGAGGCTACGCCGTACCACGCGACTCCGGGGATGTCGCCCAACAGCAGGCGACAGATAAGATATGTCGCAGCCAGGATGACGAAGCTCGAGATCAGCAGGCCCTTGTTCAGTGCACCCATGAGCTGGGCCATCGTGGCGCCTTCCTCCGTTTTCACGAGGTTGATCCCCGCCCAGATGCTGGCCACGATCCCCGCCCCGGCGATCACCATCGGTACCGCTAGGAACCGTATTGCGTCCGCCGCGATGTCCGCGTTGCCGATCGCGTGCGCGGCAGCGACCCCCAGGGCAGCCGTCGCAAGGATCGACCCGGCGTAGGATTCGTACAGGTCGGCACCCATACCCGCCACGTCGCCGACGTTATCACCGACGTTGTCCGCGATCGCCGCCGGGTTGCGTGGGTCGTCCTCGGGAATCTCCGCCTCGACCTTCCCCACCAGGTCCGCACCCACGTCCGCCGCCTTGGTGTAGATTCCGCCTCCGACACGAGCGAACAGCGCCTGTGTACTGGCACCCATACCGAACGTCAGCATCACGACCGTGATCTCGTGCAACGGCATCTCGGTGAAAAACTTCAGACCCGCGAACCAGAACGTGATGTCGATCACCGCGAAACCCACGACGACCAGCCCCATCACCGCGCCCGCACGAAACGAAACCCGCAACCCTTCGTTCAGGCTCTTGCGTGCACCGGCCGTCGTCCGGTGTGCGGCAATCGTGGCCGTCCGCATCCCGAAGTAACCGCACAGACCACTGAAGAAACCGCCCGTCAGAAACGCGAACGGCACCAGCCCGTGCTGTACGTGTAGCGAGAACGCCATCCACCCGAGGATCAGGATCAACAACACGAACACGATCGCCACGACACGATACTGCCGGAAAAGATACGCCATCGCGCCGTCGCGCACATAGCTGGCAATCCGGATCATGTTCTCGTCGCCCTCGTCGGCGCTGACGACCTCGAGGTAATACTTGCGCGCCATTACCAGCGCGACGATCCCGCAGATCGGGGCGAGGTACCAAAGCCAGGGGATCTGCGGCTCGCCGCCCGCCACGGACGGCGTGGTCGCTGCCGGCGTCGTCGCGGGGGTGGCGGCTGGCTGGTCGGTCGTCGCCGGTTGGTCTTGTCCGCTCGCCATCTCGGGCACGGTCAGGAGGACCACCCCGATGCTAAGGACGGTCAGCAGTGGGAAGAGACGTCTGGCGTTCAACGAAATACTCCTTAGTCAGTTACTCTGGTGCGTCCGCACGGAGGACACCATGCGCGGTTTGCCTGCTACCGTTTGTCTGTGCGGGTTGCCCGGTAACTCCGGACGTAACCACTTGTCGCAAATAGACTTATCGAGCCGGATTCAGCGTGGGCGCCGGCCACGCCGCCCGAAACCGGCGGAATATAGCACATGCGCCCGGAATTGCCAATCCGCTTGACCCGTTTACCCGCACCGATCCGATCACATCACAGAGTCCCTACTGACCGATGCGACTCGCCGGAAGCCCGTGATGACCGTAAGCCCGAGCACGACGCCCGAACCGATGCAGCCCACCGCCGATCAGGCTCCCGGGCTTTCGCACCCCGTTCGCGCCGCGTTGCTCCTGATTATCGCCGTCGCCCTGGCGTTACGGGTCGTATACCCCGGCGCGACCGTCTTCTGCGAGGACCAGGCCCACGCCTGTGCGGTCGCGGAGGATATCGTCGCCGGAAACTGGCAGACCGGAGGCCTCATCAACAGCGGTGGGTTCCGCAATCTTCCCGGCTTCGCGTATCTGCTGGCCGGCGTCTGGTGGATCAAGCCCGATCCGTACGCACTCCTCGCCTTCACCGCGATCGCTAACATCCTGGCCGTCGTGGGCTCGGGACTGCTCATGCGGCGCTGGATCGGCTCCGCCGGCGCGTGGTGGGGCACCGCATTCCTGTCCGCCGCACCCTGGGCGATCCACTACAGCCGCTGGATATGGGCGCAGCATCTTCTCTTCCCCACGGCCCTGCTTGTCTACCTCTTCCTATGGCAATGGATTTCCTGCACCCGTCGGTGGGCCGCGTTGGGCGTAGTCCTCGCGCTCACCCTTCTCGTCCAGATTCACCTGATCGGCGTCGTCCTGACGCTCGCGGTCGGACTGCTGCTGATCTGGTGCCGCCCGAAACTTCCCTGGCGCCCACTGCTGATCGGGGCGACCATCGCGATCCTCTCCGCCCTGCCGTACATCCTCGCCGGCCATCTGTCGTCACCCGGCGGCAACAGGATCGGCTACGAGCACTTCTGGCGCGTGGTCCCATCAGCAGCCATGAGCCTCAGCGGCTTGGGATGGCAATTGGAGTTCCGTGCGGGGTATCCCGACTTCGTCGAGGCTCTCGGATGGCGACGTTGGCCCTATGACGCGTTCATGGCACTTCCGATCCTGCTTTTCGCGATCGCGTTAGCCGCAGGATTCGTCAAGCTTTGGCGCGAGCGCAAGGGCGGACTTGAGGCCCGCCGGTCGCCGTTGGCGATAGCCGTTGCCCTGGTTATCCTGATCCTGCTGAGTTTCGACCTCTTGGGCATTCGAACCAGTCCGACCTACCTGCCCGTCTGGTATCCGCTCCCCTTCGCCATCATGGGCTGGGCGGTGGCGCATTTCGGCCGACATCCACGCCGTCCTCCGCGGCGGTGGTTAGCGCCGTTCCTTCTTGTCGTCCTGGTCGTCGAGCTCGCGTTTTTCGCCGAGCAGTTGCGCTACATCCATGTGAACGGCGGCGTACCCGGTTCGCTGATCGGCAGAAGCTATGAAGGCATGAAAGATGACGTCGCCGCACTTGCCAGCCGAGTCGACGCCTCAGAAGTCTGGTTGGCGTACGAAGGGCCGAGCGTCATCCAGGATGAACCGGCCGCATACCTGTTCCGCCACGCGACATGGGCCGGCTCGACCCCGCGCCGCGCGCTCATACGCTTCCGTTGGTGGCGCGGCGCCTACCACGACCCCGACCTGATCGAGATTCTCCCCGACGGCACCGACCCGCCCCATGACGCCTACCTCGTCCGCCCCTGGACCGGACTTCAGCAAGTCGACTCGAACATACCATTGCAGCCCTGATGTCCGCAACGCGTTGAATCGATTCGCCACCCATGAGCTGACCGTAGTCGAGGTCCGCCGGCGGAAGTCGGTGAAGGGTTGTTATGCCCGCACGAGGCTTTGACGCGACACGTCAAACAGCCCGCGATCCGTGATGCGAAGCTCCGGAATCACCGAGAGACAGAGGAATGACAATGTTCCGAACGGTGCCGCCAATTGGCACCCGAGCGATCGTGCAGCTTCCGTGACTCGATCCAGATCGCGTCGGACCGTCTCGTAATCCAGGTCGGACACGAGCCCCGCAACCGGCAGCGGGAGATTCGCCAGGACCGAGCCGTCCGACACCGCGACCAGTCCGCCGCCGCATTCCTCCAACGCTCGCGTACACGCCAGCATGTTCGACGCATCCGTGCCCGCCACGACGAGATTGTGCGCGTCGTGCGCCACCGACGAACCGAGCGCACCCGGCCTGCGGAACCCGAAACCCGCCACCAACCCGACACCGACACGCCCGGTGGCGTGATGTCGCTCGATGCAGGCAACCTTCGCCACGTCATGCTCCGGATCGAACAACCATCGACCCGTTCCCTCCTCACGGCGCACCCGTCGGACCGCTCGCTTGGTCACGATGTTGTCCGGCACAAGCCCGATCACGGGGCACTCCTCGCCCTCGATTCTGAGCACGAACGCCGACTCATCCATCCCACCCACCCGAACCGTGTTCTCCGACGCCGCCTCCACCCGCTCGATCGTCCCCTCGAACCTGCCCTCTCGTGCAACAAGCTCGCCGTTCTTGATCGCAACATGCGGCTCGAACTCGGTCCAGTCCTTCGTGACAAACAGGTCCGCACGATAGCCCGGCGCAACCGCACCACGATCGCTGAGTCCATAATGCCGAGCCGGTACGAGCGCCGCGTGGCGCACAGCCCTCGCCGCCGGGACCCCCGCCGCGACCACCCGACGCAGCATCGAGTCCAGATTGCCGTGGTCCATCAGGTCATCAACATGGATATCATCCGTCGCCAGGCACCAATCGCCGAGCCTGTTCTCAGCAAGAAGCGGCAAGAACGTGTCCAGATTGCGAGCCGACGAGCCCTCCCGAACCTG
>JASFUW010000172.1:0-9599 GCA_050050135.1 Phycisphaerae bacterium | reverse complement strand
GGTATGGACACGAGGCCGGACGGGTCGTGGAGAGGACCCGTTGAACGGGGCCGTGTTTCGGTCGGTTCCGATACCGGTTGGTGATCGCTTATGGGTTCCGTATACGCTGAATCGCAATCTGGCGGTCGCGGTGCTCGATCCGTCGACAGGCGGGTTGGTCGGTCGGGTGTCGCTTTGTTCGGTGTTGGGGCGTGAGGATCCATCCGATCTGGCACTGATGCCGGCGTCGGGCAGTGGGTTGGTGTTCGTGCCGTCGGGTCGCGGGGCGCTGTTCTGCATCGACAGTCATGATTACAGCGTGCGATGGGCGGTGAGGTACGACCCCGAGGAGCCGGATGATCTGGGCGCGTCGAGACCGCGGCTTACGTCCGCGCCGGTAGTGGCGGGCGGTCTGGTTGTGCACGCTCCGGTGGAGCGAAGCGAGCTGATGGCGTTTTCGATGGCGAGGGGGGAGGTCGCGTGGTCGGCGCCGCGAGATGAGGACTCTTATGTGGTTGCGTCGGACGGTGCGCGAATCTGGCTCGCCGGAAGAAGTGTCGAATGCGTGGCATTGAGCAACGGTCAGACGCTGTGGACGGAGAGACTCTCCTCGGTGCCGACGGGACGGGCGGTGTTGTCGGATGACGTCCTTTACGTTCCCACGCTAGAAGGTCTGGTTGGGTTGGGTGCTAAGGACGGGGCGGAGCTGGGACTACGGGAGATGCCGGGTGGGGTGGACGAGCATGGGCCGTTGGGCAGTCTTCTTTGCCTCAATGATGCGATGTACAGCATCAACACCTCATGGATACGGAAGTATCCGGACCTGCCGCGCAGTCGTGCGCGGGCGTTGGCGGCGTATGAGGCCGAGCCTTCGAGTGTGAAGGCGTCGCTGCGTCTGGGCTGGCTGGAGCTGTTGGCGGGAGCGCCGCAGAAGGCGTTGGAGCTGTTCGATGGGATTCCCGCAACGGCTGTGTCGGCTGATGAGCGGGATGGTGCCAAGGTTGCCCACGCCCGTGTGGAGGCGGTTCTGGCGGTGAGCGGGGCGGAGGGGGAGGCGACTTATTCGAAACAGAAACAACTGGAGCTTCTCGCGCAAGCGCGAGGGGCGGCGCGTACGGCCCGGGACCGGTTGCGGTGCGGGCTTCGAGTGGCTGAGGTGCTTCGTTCGCTGGGTGAGTTGACGGAGGCGTACCTCACGTTGTGGGATATCGGAGTGGAGTCGGATGCGGAGGCGCTGGTGGCGCTTTGCCCGCAAGTCACGGGGGTCGCCAGGCTGAAGATCAAGCAGGCGCTCGATGAGGTTCGTGAGGCTCTGCGGCAGGAGGATGCTGTAGAAGTGAGTCGCCATGCATTGTCGGACGTGGAACGTGCGGCTGAGCAGCTCGACGGTGAGGACGGCGACGCGGAGGTGAGGCGTCTGAAAGCGGCGTTGGGACTCGATCCGTGTGGGCCGGCGGGTGAGCTGGCGCGGTTGGAGCTGATCGAGCGTGAGACGGCCCGTCAGCGGTTCGAACGGGTGGAGCAGTTGCTGGGCGGGCTTTGCGCCGCGGGCGCGATTTCGGAAGAGGTCGGTCCGATGTTGTTGCGACTCTGCGGTCGACTCCGGGAGCGTGGTGGTGACGTCTCTCCGGCACTAGATCAGTGTCTGGGCGAACTCGAGCGTCGGTTCGGCGACCGGTACATGACCGAGGAATGGCAGTTCGAGGAGGCGGAAGGCGCCGATACGATATCGAGAACCGTCGCGGATTGGGTGGCGGAGGTGCGCGGTGAGGCGGAGTTCGGGCGGGATGCATCGGAATTCAGCCAGTGGTTTTCGGCGCGTCGTGAGGCGTCGTTTACGAATGCGGTCTTTTCGGGTGACTTTGCGTGGTCGGTGGATCTCGCGTCGGGCAGTTATTCCGGGATCATGGCGGATTTCGGGCGCACCGACGAACTGCGCGAGGCGTTGAACGTCCGGCGGCAGAACGGTCCGCCTCGGCTGGTGAGGTTTTCGGGGGAGGAGACGCCGGTTACGTCAAACCGCGTGGTGTTCCACGCCCCGGGCGACGTGGTGTACTGCCAGCGGGCGACGGATGGAAAGCTGCTGTGGCACACGGCGCTTCGGCTGCCGAACCGGCTGCACGTGCGGAGTCCTTCTCGGGCGGACGCATGGGTGGACATGCCGCGGCGGGCGGTGGTGGACGGGCAGACGGCGGTGTTCAACGGCGGAGACGGTCTTTTTGCGGTGGGGCTTGCGACGGGGCGGCGGTTGTGGGCGCGACGGTATACCGATCCGGAACTGACGGGCGGAAGAGTCCGAAGCGATTGGGGCATGGCGTCTCGTGACGGGCTTTTGGCGGCGATGCCGCGTCCGGGGCATTTGACGCTGATGCGCATGCTTGACGGTTCGACGCTGTGGGAGCGTGACCTTCGCGGAGAGCGGGTCCGGACGGTGTGGCTGACGAGCGATCGGGTATTGACGGCGGATCCGAAGATGGAGCGGGTTCACCTTCTCAGGCGGTCGGACGGCGAGCTGGTCGGGCAAGTACTGTACCGACAGCCCAGCCCGGACATTCACCTGGTGGAACTGGTTCGCAGCGGTGGCGTGTTGTGCGGGCCGGTGTTTTCGACGACGGACGCGGACGGGTTGCTGGCGGTTGATCTGACAAGCGGGGAGAAGCGGTGGGAGAAGCGGCTCGAGAAACCGCTGTACGCCCTGTTCAAACCGCAAGAGGGGTACGTGGGCGTGGGGCTGTTGGGCGGTGATGTCCAGATACTCGACGCGCGCACGGGGGAGACGATTCTGGAACGTCGTGTGATGGGCGCGCACGCCGTGATTGACGGGGCGCTGATCGACGGCACGTTCCTCATCGAGTACGCGACGCTGCTGAGCGGTGTTCGGTATGTCGAGCTGACGGCACTCGATGTGGCGACGGGTGAGGAATTGTGGCGGCGCGAGGACGCGTTCCCGTTGGGCTCGTCGACGGCGCCCTTGCCGATAGTTGGTGGCCGCGTTCCTGTTGTCCTCAGGGGAGAAACGGTTCACCGCGGTCGCCGCGAGCGGGTGCTATTGACGATGCTGGACGTACGAACGGGTGCGCGTGTGGGCGAAGAGCCGGCTTTGACGCCTCGTGAGCGCCGGATCGTGTTCAGCGGTGACCTGTCGATCCAACCTGAAGCGGACGTGATAGTGATCGGTTTGGACACCCAGATTCATGCGCTCAGGGTCGAGGACGTCGCCGAGCCGCCGGCGAAGCCCGCGATCGAGACGGAGGGGGCATGAAATGGTCTGCGTAAGGACCCTACAACGATCCTCGAAGGTTCGACCCGGATGGTGGTCGGTCGGCGTCGTGATGTTTTTTGCCGCTGCCGCGACGGATCCTATTCGAGCCGAGCCGAAACCGGCGACGTCATTGCCGGACGGGGTGACGGCTGAGACCCGGACGGCGATCGAGCGCGGGTTGGCGTACCTGGCGCGGGCCCAGGATCGGGACGGTTCGTGGTCGAACCAAGGCGGGTACGGGCGTTACCCGGTGGCGATGACGTCGCTTGCGGGCTTGGCGCTCTTGATGGACGGGAACACGACGACACAGGGTCGGTACGCGCCGCACGTGGATCGGGCGACGCGGTATCTTCTGCGCATGGCTGACCCGAGCGGTCTGATCGCGCCGCATTCGGGCGAGGGCCGGCCGATGTACGGGCACGGTTTCTCGATGCTGTTTCTCAGCCAGCTCTACGGGATGACCGAGAGCCCGGAGCGCGCTCGGGATATCCACGTGGTGCTGTCGGACGCGGTGCAGCTTACGGGGCGTGCGCAGAGCGTTGACGGTGGGTGGTACTACACGCCGACGTCGCGCAATGACGAGGGGTCGGTGACGATCACGCAGGTGCAGGCGTTGCGGTCATGTCGGAACGCGGGTGTCGCGGTGCCGAAAGAGGTGATTGACAGCGCGATGGGATATCTCGCCGATTCGCAGAACAGCGACGGGGGTATCCGATATGCGGTCAACCAGATCAACGGGAAGTCGCGCGCGCCGATCACGGCGGCGGCTGTGTGCTGTTGGTTCAACGCGGGGCAGTACAAGAACCCTCGGGCACTGCGGGCGTTGGAATTCTGCAAAGAAACGCTTCCGGCGGGTCGGCGCGAGGGCGGGCACGATTTCTATGCCCATTTCTATCTGGCGCAGGCTATGTATATCTCGAACGATCCGTCGTGGGAGAAATACTACGCCGGGCGGCGCGATTACATTCTGAGGCTGCAGCGCTCGGACGGTTCATGGTCGGGTGATCGGATCGGCGATATATACGGGACAGCGGTAGCACTGGTGATTCTACAACTGCCCTACGACCAACTGCCGATCATGCAGCGGTGAGACGGTGAGTTGGGATCGAGTGGGGAGCGGCGCGCCGGAGTCGCAACGTCAGAAAGTCGGAACGTCTGAAAGCACGCGGAACAGGATTCTTGGAGCACGATATGTCGGATGGTGGTAACGAACGAGGCGGGTCGGGTGGGGCGCTGTCGACGAACGACGTCGAGGCGGTCAAGCAGCTCGGAGCGGCTCATCAGAAGATTCGCGACGAGCTTGCGAAGGTGATCGTGGGTCAGGCGGAGGTGATCGATCAACTGCTGATCGCGCTGTTTGCGGGCGGGCACTGCATGCTCGAGGGCGTTCCGGGACTGGCGAAGACGTTGATGATCTCGACGCTGGCGCGTTGCCTGAACCTGTCGTTCAATCGGATTCAATTTACGCCGGACCTGATGCCCTCGGACATCACCGGTACGGAGGTGATCCAGGAAGATCGCACGACGGGTGGGCGGTCGTTCAAGTTTCTTCGCGGTCCGGTGTTCGCCAACGTGATCCTCGCGGACGAGATCAACCGGACCCCGCCGAAGACGCAGGCGGCGCTTTTGGAATCGATGCAGGAGCGTCAGGTGACGGTGGGTGGTGAGCGCCATGCGCTTCCGCCGCCGTTTTTCGTTCTGGCAACGCAGAACCCGATCGAACAGGAGGGGACGTATCCACTGCCGGAGGCTCAACAGGACCGGTTCATGTTCAAGGTGTTCATCGGTTATCCGTCGTATGAAGAGGAGTATGCGGTTGCGGAGCAGACGACGGCGGGCCCGGAGGCGCGTGTGGACGAGGTTCTTTCGGGCGAGACGATCATCCAGTTTCAGGAACTGGTGCGCCGGGTGCCGGCTGCTCCGGACGTCATTCGGTACGCGTTGGACATTGCGCGGGCGACCAGACCGAACGAGCCGCAGAGCCCGGAACTGACGAAGAAGCTGCTGACGTGGGGGGCGGGGCCGCGCGCCGTGCAGGCGCTTTTGCTGGGTGGAAAGACGCGGGCGGCGCTGAATGGGCGGCGTCACGTGTCGGCAGAGGACGTTCGCGCGCTGGCGCATCCCGTTTTGCGACACCGTCTTGTCACTAACTTCTCGGCGGAGGCGGAGGGGTATTCGACGGACCGCATTATCGACGAACTGGTTACGGGCATCGACCCGACGCGAACCTCGTTGGACGACCATGAGCGAATCGGCAAAGTACTTTCATCCTGAAGTTCTCGGCAAGATTTCGCGGCTGGAGCTTCGAGCCCGGCGTGTGGTCGAGGGGTTCGTGAGCGGGATGCACAAGAGCCCCTACAAGGGGTTCAGCGTGGAGTTTGCGAACCATCGGGCGTACGTTCCGGGTGACGACATCCGGCACATCGACTGGCGGGTGTACGGGAAGGCGGATCGTTATTTCATCAAGGAATACGAGGAGGAGACGAACCTCCGGACGCACATTCTGTTGGATTGTTCGGGGTCGATGGCGTACCCGGCGCACCCGGGCACGGGGCGGATGACGAAGTGGGACTATGGCTCGACGGTCGCGGTTTCGCTGGCGCATCTGCTGGTGGGTCAGCAGGATGCCGTTGGATTGACACTGTTCGATGCGGACGTTCGTCAGAGGCTGCCGCTGTCGACGAATCGTGCGACGCTGTACGCGATGGCGGAGGCGGTCGAGCGGCATGCGCCGCGGGAGATGAGCGACGTCCGGTTCGTGCAACACCTTGCGGGGCACATTCCGCGGCGCGGGTTGGTGGTGATCGTGTCGGACCTGCTGACGGACGTGGACGAGATCGCGCTGGGCTTGCAGCGGCTGCGGTACGCGCTGCACGACGTGTTGGTGCTGCACGTGCTCGATCACGATGAGCTGACGTTCCCCTTCGCGGACCGGACGCTGTTCGAGGGGATGGAAGTTCCCGAGCTCGAGGTGCTGACCGATCCGCAATCGTTGCGACGGAGTTACCTGAGCGCGGTGGAGGGTTTTGTCCGCAGGCTCCGGCGTATCTGCCTGGATCAGCGGATTGACTACGCGCTGATGAGCACGGCGGAGCCGCTTGACGTGGCGCTGACGACGTTCCTTGCCACGCGAATGCGGCGCCAGCGTGCGAGGGCGTAGGGGGAGCGTTGGCTGATCAGATGACGATTTCGATGACGCTTCCATTTCTCGCGGCCGGTTTCATTTCGCCGGCGTTGTTCTATGGCGGGGCGGCGGCGGTGGCTGCGCCGATTCTGATTCACCTGCTGGCGCGTCGGCGCTTTCGCCGGATTCGGTGGGCGGCGATGGACTTCCTGATCGACGCGGAACGGCGCAACCGGCGTCGGATTCGGATGGAGGAGTGGATACTCCTTCTGTTGCGGTGTCTTGCGGTTTTGATGATTGCCTTCATGGTGGCACGGCCGTTCGTGACGCCGGAGGGTGCGGCGTCGCTGCTGGGCGGGGCGCGGCGGACGGAGCGTCTGGTGGTGTTGGACGATTCGTTCAGCATGGGGTATGAGTCGGCCGACCCGGTGCGGCCGACGGCATTCGCCCGCGCTCAGGAGGCGGTGGTGCGGTTGTTGTCGTCGATTCGGCGTGAGACGCCGGACGACACGATCACGCTGGTGCGGATGACGGCGCCGGATGCACCGGTCGAGTCGGGTACCTACCTCAACGACATTCAGACGGACGACGTTCTCGCTCGCCTTCATGCGATGGTGCCAAGCCAGCGCGCCGCGGAGCTGCCGGCGGTGTTCGAGGGGGTGGGCGATATCCTGAGGCGAAATCCGGACGTGACCAACGTGGTGGTGTACGTGGTGAGCGATTTCCAGCGCAAGGACTGGAACAGGCGCGAGTCGTCGCGAGGTGGTGGAACGTCGGATCCCGACGGAGTCGGGATCGACCTGCTGAAACCGCTGCGGGAGTGGGCGGCGGATGACCGCGGACTGAGATTCGTGCTGATCAACGTGGGGGATGCGGAGGCTGCGAACCTGGCGGTCACGGAGATTCAACTGCAACGCCGACTCCTGGTGGCGTCGACGACCGGTTTGATTCGGGCGAACGTGGCGAACTTCGCGGAGAAGTCGGAAGAGGCGGTGGAGGTGTCGCTGCGTTTCGGTCACGTGGCTCAATCGCCCAAGGTGGTTCCAGAGCTCGGACCGCGACAACACGCGTCGGTGGAACTGACGACGGAGCTTGTGCAGTCCGGTTGGGAGCCGATCCAGGTCGAGGTCCCGGCTGACGGATTGTCGTTGGATAACGTGCGATACGGGGCTGCTAACGTGGCGGATGCGGTGCGGGTGTTGGTGGTCAACGGGGAGCCGTCGGCTGATTCGTTCGACGACGAGGTGACGTTTCTGGTGACGGCGCTTCGGCCGGAGGGGGAGGTTTTCAGCGGAAACGAAGTCACGGTTGTCGACGAGTCGCAGCTCGAGGAGGCTCGCCTCTCGCGGTTTCACGTGGTGGTTCTGGCGAATGTATACCGGTTGAGTGAGGCGGCGATCGGCGGGTTGGAGCAGTTTGTCCGGGGCGGCGGCGGGCTGTTGGTGTTTCTCGGTGATCAGGTCGATCCGGATTTGTACAACGTCGCGCTGTATCGGGACGGCGAGGGAGTTTTGCCGGTCGAGCTGACGGAGGTGATTCGTCCGCCGCGTCCGGTGCGGCTGAAGATCACCGATCGTCTGCATCCGGTGATGCGCGGACTGGCGGGTGAGGGAGACCCGTTGGGGGTCGGGAACATTGCTTTCTTCGAGTTTGTGGGGTGCGTGCCGCATGAAGGAAGCAGGGAAGAGGGAGCAGGGAACGGGGACGAGGGAACGGAGTCGAGCGGAAGTTCCGCGGTTCCCGAGCCAGAATCTCTGTCTGGAGGTGGAACCGCTAGCCCGATTGGAATCGGGGTCCCCGCGCGGGTGCTGGCGCGGTTCAACGATGCGGATGAACATCCCGCGATTGTCGAGCGTCGGTTCGGGCAGGGGCGTGTGGTTGTCGTGGCGACGGCGGCGGACAAGGAATGGCATCACTGGGCGGATCATCCGACGTACCTGCCGGTGATCATGGAGTTGACGCAGCACGTGGTGGGTTCCGGTGGGGCGGCGGAGCGATATGAAGTCGGTCAGCCGATCCGGCTCACTCTGGACCCGGCGGTGTTCGAGGCCGACCTGCGTTTGCGTACGCCGGGATACCCGAACGAGCGCGAGGCGGAGTTGACGGCGATTCCGGGTTCGGAAGGGCACGGTCTGGTTGCGACGTGGGAGCATACGGAATCGGCGGGACAATACCGGCTTATCCTGCGTCGACGCGACGGGGGGGAGACGGTGCGGCTGGTGGCGGTCAACGTGGATTCGCGCGAGAGCGACCTGGCGGCTGCGGGCGAGGAGGAGATCGGGCGGGTGATGGGGGACGTTCCTTTCGACTACATCAAGGGAGTCGAACGGTTGACGGGTGTGGCGGATACGGCGCGGATCGAGCTCTGGCGGGGGTTTTTGCTGATCGCGTTTGTGGCGCTGATGTGCGAGCAGTGTCTGGCGTGGTTGTGGGGAAGAAGGGGATAGCGACCGAATCAGTCATGACGGGACACGTTCCATCCATTGCGAGTTGCATGCTGGCGGCGGTTGCCGGTCCGGCGGCGGGTGCGCCGGCGACGCGTGACGAGGTGGAGTTTATCACGGAGCTGCGCTATCAGCCGGAAGGGTGGTGGGCGGTGGCCGGGCTGGCGGTGCTGGCGGGCATCTGCTGGCTGGTCGTGTCCATGTATCGGCATGAGGGGCGGATCGGGGCGTCGAAGCGAGTGCGGATGGGGCTGGCTGTGATTCGTTGTGCCGTTCTTTTGGCACTGGCAGCCATCCTGCTGGAACCGGTGCGGGTGCGCATCCTGCGCCGGTCGGTGGATTCGTATACGATCGTTTTGGTGGACGACTCTTCGAGCATGGATCTGACGGACGCTTACCGCGACACGGGGGCGGCCGAGCGCGTCAAACGTGCGCTGGCGGTGGAGGAGGTAAGTCCGGTTCGTCGGACGGCGCTGGTGGATCGGGTGCTTCAGCGCGACGACCGGCGGTTTTTGCGCGAGCTTGCGAAAAACAACCGAGTCAAGTGGTACGCGTTCAGCGACGAGCCGCGACACGAGGGGACGATTCTGGCGTCTCGCGAGAGATCCGCGCTTCCGGGGTCGTCGGGGGCGGACGCGGCGGAGCGTGCGGAGGTTGTGGACGAGGTCGACGAGCTTTCGATCGTTCCGACGGCCGCGGGCCCGGCGACGAACGTCGAACGGGCGGTCCGGCGGTCGGTCGAGTCGCTGGGGGGCGCGCCGACAGCGGCGATCGTGGTGCTCAGCGACGG
>JASFUW010000171.1:0-9650 GCA_050050135.1 Phycisphaerae bacterium | reverse complement strand
GCCGCGGAACGCACAGGTCGATCGGTTGATCAAGTTCGCTTGACACGTCGCTTGTGCTCCGCCCTGCAAAACCGGTCGGTCATGCCGGCGATGTAGTCGCAGATGACGCGGTGGAGGCCTTGATCGTCGATGCGAGCGGCGAAGCGACGCGGGAGGGTATCGGGGCTTGAACGGTAGGCATCAAAGAGCGTGAGCACCATGTCCCGGCCTTCGGCGTCCATCTCGGCGACGGTCGGGTGGCCGTAGATGTGCTCGTGGAGGAAGGTTTCGAACTCCGAGAGACGACGTTCGAGCTGATCTGAAAGCGTCACCGACGGACGGTCCAACTCGCGCACCGCTTGCGGTGATGAGAACTTCATCAGAGGCTCCCGGGATGTGGCGACGATGTCGGTCAGGACCTCGTCGAGTATGGCGTCGAGCACGGCGCGGCGGACAGCGTGTATGCCGCGGGCCTCGGCGCCGCCCACGGCCCGCTCAAAGGTCTGCTGCCAGAGCGTGACACCCGAGAGTGCGCCCAAACCGACTAACTCCGCCCCGATCGCGTCCTCGAGGTCATGGGTGTCGTATGCGATCCGGTCCGCCAGCGAGGCGATCTGAGCTTCGACGGATGCGCCGTCAGGCGGTGGAGCTGCGGGCGTGCGCGAGCCTGCGGCTCGGGGACTAACCCCCCCTCGATCCCCCCCTTGTAAAGGGGGGGAGGTGTTGAGGGACCCGCCGCTGGCGTCAGCTCCGGCGGCGTCAGCTCCGGCGGCGTCAGTTCCGTCCGTGTCAGCTCGGGTGACGTCAGCTCCGGCGGCGTCAGCTCGGGCGGGAGTTGCCGGTTTGTCGTAGCGGGTTTCGTGGGAACGCAGCCCGGCGAGGGTCGCGCCGGTCAAGTTCAAGCCGCGAAACGCGGGGTATGGATGCTCGAGGTACTCGACGACGTGCACAGAATGGGCGTTATGGTTGAAGCCGCCGACGTCGGACATTGCCTCGCTTAGGGCAGCCTCGCCCGCGTGGCCGAAGGGCGGATGACCGAGGTCGTGGGCGAGGGTGATGGCCTCCGCCAGGGATTCATTCGCGCGAAGCGCAACGGCCAGAGTCCGCGCGATCTGGGCGGCCTCTAACGTGTGGGTGAGGCGGGTTCGAAAGTGGTCATGATGCGCCGGGGCGAAGACCTGTGTCTTCCCCTCCAGCCGGCGGAAGGCCGTACACTCGACAATGCGGTGTCGATCCAGCTCGAACGGGCTCCTCAGCGGATCGTCCGGCTCCGGATGTTTGCGTCCGCCGAAATCCGACGATCGCATCGCGTACGCCGCGAGATGCACGTCTGACGGGTCGGTCATCCCCCTATCTTACGCATCTTCACGACAAACGGAAATCCAAGATCTGTCCGCGCCGCGCGGGGATCGCGGTGCGGAAAAGGTCGCTTCCTGACGGGCGCGGTTCGGAATAGGTTGACGGGCGCGGTTTGGGATGGGCCGCTTCTTGACGGGCGCGGTTTGGGATAGGCCGCTTCCTGACGGGCGCGGTTCGGAATAGGTCGGTTCCTGAGGGGCGCGGTTCGGAATAGGCCGCCTCTGACCGGCGCGGTCCGGAATCTCGGCCGCTTTCCCGGCGCACCGGGAGCGCGGTTCGGAACACGGGTGCCGATGTTCCGGCCTGTTCTTAGCGGAATCCGGCGGCGTCGGCGCGTTTGACCAGCTCCGCCCAGAGCTTATCCAAGGACTCGGGGACGACTCGGTAATCGCCGATGACGGCCATGAAATTCGTGTCACCCGTCCAGCGGGGGACGATGTGGGCGTGCAGATGACCTGGGAGGCCTGCACCCGCGCAATGTCCGACGTTGTAACCCACGTTGAACCCGTGTGGGTTCAGCACGGCCCGCAGGACCTCGACGCCGTCACGGATCGATCGACTCATCTCGGCGAGCTCGTCGTCGGTCAGGTCCACGAGGTCGGCCTTGTGCGCTGCGTGAGCGATCAGCAGGTGTCCGTTGGTGTAGGGGAAGCGGTTCATCACGGCGAAGGCGGTCGCTGTTCGCCAGAGGATGTGGTCCTCTCTGTCGTTAGCCGGGTGTTCCCAGTAGCGACACAGGAAGCAACCGTCTTCGGCGGCCTCGTCTCCGAGCGACCGGATGTACTCCATCCGCCAGGGCGCCCAGAGGTTCTGGTTGAACTCAGCCATGGATGTCTGAACCTCGCTCTTATCCCAGTCTATCGGCAGCCGCAGGCGACAACAAGAACACCGGCTTCCCACGGGTGGCGACGCCGGGTAGACTCCGGTTCTTATGATGCAGGAACGAATGAGACGGGCCGCTCCTTTGCTTGTGGCTGGTATCTGGATGGTCAACCCGGCGGGGTGCAGCCGTGACGTGCGCCTCGCGGGCAAGAACATACGTAGCGTGACCGTCAAGCCGGTCACGCTCTACGGCGTCTCGCTGGACGAGAACGCCACGCCGAAGGATGTCGTGTACGTGCTGCTGCGGGCGATCCGCGAGGACTTCGAGGCTCAGACACCCGAGGCCCGTGAGGCGGCGCTCGATAAGCAGTTCGACATCTGTGCGGCCAACGCGATCGAGGCGAGGAACCGCGGGAGCTTTGATCGCGACGAGTTCGTTCATAACGTGGTTTATCGCTGGACGCCGACGGTCGCCCACTACGTGGGGGATTTCGAGACCGAAAGGTCGAAGGCCAGTGCGCGGCTTATCCGTCGTGTCTCGAAGGCGACGGCAGGCGACGGGGCGCGGTTCGAGGAGACCGAGGTATTGATGGAGGTGAACGATCCGAGCGGTGACCCGAGCGCCCGCGTCGTTATGGTTGTGTGGCTTGCCAAGGACAAGGGGATGTGGCGCGTGGTCCATCTGGGGTTCGACCCGCATACGCGATCGATCTCCGACTTGATCACCAAGCAACAAGGGGGCGGTTAGATCAAGTCTCGGGCCGGTGTTTGCTGATCTTACGTCCCGATTCCGCCGTTCGAGATTCGGCATTCGTCACTCTGTGTTCGTAGCTCACCGATGGAACCATCGAAGATCACGGTCAAAGGGGCGCGGGAGCACAACCTTCAAGACGTTTCGGTGAAGCTTCCGCGGGGGAAGCTGATCTGCTTCACCGGTGTGTCGGGCAGCGGAAAGAGCAGCTTCGCGTTCGACACCCTGTTTGCCGAAGGGCAACGGCGATACCTCGAGTCGCTCAGCTCGTACGCCCGGCAATTTCTCGGACAGCTCGCGAAACCGGACGTCGATCAGATCACGGGGTTGAGCCCCTCGATTTGCATCCAGCAAAAGACCAGCGGCTGGAACCCGCGAAGCACGGTCGGCACGATTACCCAGATTCACGATTACCTGCGGGTGTTGTATGCCAGAGTCGGGAAACAACACTGCACCGGTTGCGGTAAGCCGATCAGCGCACAGACGCGAGAGCAGATCATCGCACGGATCATGGAGCTGCCGGCGGAGACGAAGGTCCTGGTCCTGGCGCCGGTGGTGCGGGGGCAGAAGGGCGAGTATCGCGATCTGTTCGACGACATGCTCAGGCAGGGGTACGCGCGGGCCCGGGTCGACGGGGAGGTCGTTTCACTTTCCGACGCGCCGGCGCTGTCCCGCAACATCCGCCACAACATCGAGATTGTCGTTGACCGGCTTGCGATCTCGCCGAAGGCGCGGTCGCGGCTGGCTGAAGCTGTCGAGACCGCCCTCAAGCTCGGCGAGGGAACGCTCATCCTCGCGAGGGTCGACCCCGGGGGAGCCGCGCCGGACAGTCATGAGGGAGATGCGGCACGACCCTCCGCCACTCATAGGCGTCGACGGGGCAATCCTTCCCCCCCTTACGAACCGAGGAACCAGGGCGGCGTCAAAGGCCGCAAGGGTCGAACCGGTTCGAAAAACGGTGACCTGCTGCTGTCATCCCACTATGCCTGCCCCAAGTGCGACCTGAGCTTCGAACAGCCGTCGCCGCAGCTTTTCAGCTTCAACTCGCCGACGGGTATGTGCCTGACGTGCGACGGGATTGGAACGACGTTCGACTTCGACCCGAACCTGCTGGTGCCCAACCCGAGGAAGTCTTTTTTGAACCTGGCGGTCGCTCCGATGCGGACGCGGATCGGCCGGTGGCGGCGGCACATCTACCGGGGCGTCGCCAATCACGTCGGGTTCGATCTGAAGACGCCGTGGAACAAGCTGCCCAGGAAGGCGAAGGACGCGTTGCTGTACGGGCTCGGTGACACACATATCACCTACGAGTGGCGGTGGTCGGGTGGGGTGTGGCGGCATGGTGGCACTTTTGGCGGCGTCATCGCCGAGTTGCGCGAGAAACATCGGAAAGCTACGGCGAACTTCGTCCGGGCGTACTATGAGAAGTTCATGCGCAAGCGGCAGTGCCCTGACTGTGACGGTGCTCGTCTGAACCCGCAAGCGCTGGCGGTCAAGGTGGGTGGCCGGTCGTTGCACGAGGTCTCCAACCTGTCGATCGAGGATGCGGCTGCGTTCTTCGAGAAGCTGAAGCTCGGCGAGAGAGAGCAGCTCATCGCGGAAGAGGTGCTCAAGGAGGTTCGAGGTCGGCTGGGGTTCTTGTTGGACGTCGGGCTCGGCTATCTTGCACTGGACCGGACCGCCCCGACGCTCTCCGGCGGGGAGTCGCAACGCATTCGGTTGGCCAGTCAGATCGGCGCGGGATTAGTGGGCGTTTTGTACATCCTCGACGAGCCGAGCATCGGGTTGCACGCCCGAGACAACCAGCGACTGCTGGATTCGCTGTGCCGACTTCGTGACCTCGGCAACACGGTGATCGTCGTCGAGCACGACGAGCTGACCATGCGGACGGCTGACGAGATCGTCGACTTCGGCCCCGGCCCCGGCGTCCGCGGCGGTAAGATCGTCGTCCAGGGCGACATCGGCAAGGTCCTCCGCTCCAAACGTTCCATCACCGGCAAGTACCTCCGCGGCGACGAGGAAATCGAAATACCCAAACAACGCCGGCCCGTCGTTATGCCCCCGCGATCGCGGAAACCCTCGGCTAACCGCACCGCCAAACGAGACATAGGCTCCGCCCGCCGAAGGAGGTGACACATGAGTGAAGATGTAACATGCCCATTCTGTGATACCCAAGTACCACAAACCACGCATCCGTTGCGGCACCGCGTCGTCCACCGCGAAGATCATACTTGCGGGCCTTACTACATCGCTCGTGAGGAAGAGGCGATGTTTCTACATAATACAGCGGTACGTGCACAGTGGCATACGGAACGTTTGCGGGCTTTGCTGAAGGAGCGGCATCTGCGTGGTGACCTCGTACCTCTACTTGTTTTCGGTGATGATGCCCCGTCTGATTTCGAGGAAGGAGTTGTCGTACAACCTTCCGACCTCCTTCGCTCATGGCCGAGAACTGTTCCAGAGCGTATTGAGCGATCATTCTGCTGCCTGGCGTACGCCGCAGGTGAGGGCACACGTGCTGGCCGACGGCTAGAGTTCAATCAAGACAATTGGCGCGAGTTTCTACCCTTCGCGCTGGACGTGGAAGAGCTGATCTACTTCGTGAAGGCGCTGGAGCAGCCGGAATATGGCTGGATTCGCACAACGGGACACTATAAAGCTGAGATCACGCCCGCCGGCTGGGCGAGGTTCCACGAACTAACTCAGGCCGGGGCAGATCGCCGGAATCCGGTCTTCGTGGCCATGTGGTTTGGTAAGCCCGGGCAAGGGGGCGGAACAGATCGGTCCAAGGAAATGTCAGCACTCTTCGACGAGACAATCAGCCGCGCTTGCGTTGATGCCGGTTGGCAAGTCAAGCGCGCAGACACCGACGAACACAATGATCCCATCATCGACCGGATCATTACGGATATCCGGAAAGCGCCGTTCGTAGTCGCTGACCTGAGAAACAACAACCAGGGTGTGTACTACGAGGCTGGTTTCGCGCAGGGCTTAGGGCGAGAGGTTATCTTCTGTTGCCCGAAAAGGACAGAAGGTCCATTTCGATGTGACGGGAATCAACCGAGTCGAGTATAACTCTCCAGGACAGCTACGTGAACGGCTGTGCAATCGAATTATGAAGACAAAGACTCTGGGAGAGGGACCGTATGTCTGAACGGGCCCTGAAGGGGCCAACTATTGACGATTGAACGCCCAACTAAAGCCCGACCGAGAGGAAAAGGCCGGTTTTCGCAGCGCCAGGGCCGTATCCACGGCTTTAGCTTGCGATTCAAAGATCAATAATACAGCCCAGGGCAACGCCCTGGGGAAATGCACGGACGAAACGAAATGAAGCCCTGAAAGGGCGAACTAAACAAGACCGAACCGATGGCACAATCGTTGACGCACATCCTGATTCACCTGATCTTCAGTACAAAGGAGCGATACCCGTTCCTCACTCCGTCCATTCGCCCAGAACTCCACGCCTACGCCGCTACGGTCCTGACCAGCTTGGACTCGCCTGCGATTCTGCTCAATAGTGTCGAGGACCATGTGCACGCCCTTCTACGATTCTCGAAGAATCGAGCCTTCTCTGGGGTTGTGCAGGAACTCAAAACCAGCACGTCGAAGTGGCTCAAGACCAAGGGCGGCATGTTGAGCAAGTTCGCGTGGCAGAACGGATACGGTGCGTTCTCCGTCAGTGCTTCGCAGTTAACCTCGGTTCGTGATTACATCGCGGACCAGGAGATGCACCACCAGACGGTTACGTTCCAGGACGAGTTCCGGACGTTCTTGTCGAGGCACGGAGTCGAGTTCGATGAACGGTATGTGTGGGGCTAGGTTTATTCCACCCTTTCAGGGTTTGAGTTCGGGTGCAGGATTATGTTCCCAGGGCGTTGCCCTGGGCTGCAATATTCCGCCCCTTCGGGGCTCAGCCCAGCGCCCGAACTGGGCGGGAGAATAGGGCAACGGTACCATGAGGGGCCGGAAGAGGACAACAGCAGCACGACCGACCAAGGCAGTCGACTCAGATGGCGTCGACTGGCTCACCGTGGTCGGTGCGCGGCAGAACAATCTGCGCGACCTGACTGTGGAGATTCCGCTGGCCCGGTTCGTGTGTGTGACCGGTGTGTCGGGTTCGGGCAAGAGTTCGCTGGTCAACGACATACTATGGCAGACACTCAACCGCGATTTGAACGAAGCGGTCAAGGTCAATCCCGGTGCTCATGATCGGATTGAGGGACTGGAGCAACTCGACAAGGTCATCAATATCGACCAGTCCCCTATCGGTCGCACACCCCGGTCGAACCCGGCCACCTACATCAAGGTTTTTGACGAGATTCGCACGTTATACGCCAAGCTCCCGGACTCCAAGATGCGTGGATACAAGCCGGGCCGGTTCAGCTTCAACGTGCACACCGGGCGAGCGGGCGGCGGACGGTGCGAGGCTTGTGAGGGGAACGGCCAGAACAAGGTCGAGATGGACTTCCTCGCTGATATGTGGGTCACTTGCCCTGTTTGCAGTGGCCGCCGTTTCAGTCGCGAGACCATGCAAGTCCTGTACAAGGGTAAGTCCATTGCCGACGTGCTCGAGATGGACGTGCAAGAGGCACTCACACACTTCGAGAACGTTCCGAAGATTGCCGAAATGCTGCGTACGCTGCACGACGTCGGACTGGACTACATCAAACTCGGGCAGTCGTCCACCACACTGTCGGGCGGAGAGGCCCAGCGAATCAAGCTCGCTCGCGAACTGGTCAAGCGCTCGACCGGACGCACGCTCTATCTACTTGACGAACCGACGACCGGACTGCACTTCGACGACATCAAGAAGCTGCTTGCCGTTCTCCATCGGTTCGTCGATTCCGGAAACACGGTTATTGTCATTGAGCACAACCTGGACGTCGTGAAGACGGCTGACTGGATCATCGACCTGGGACCGGAGGGCGGCGCACGGGGCGGCCGGGTTGTCGCAACCGGAACGCCGGAGAAAGTGGCACAGTCCAAGCGGTCCCACACCGGGAGGGTCCTCCGGAGTGTGCTCACTGGTGATCAGAGATCCGCGCGGAAGGCCAAGCCATCGGGTTCCCGACGCGCAGGGATCACAACACCACGACAGCAAGTTGGGAGACCGTCGCGCTCGGATGCCGTCCGGCGGAACGTAGTGACCGTCGTAGGAGCGAAGCAGCACAATCTCAAGGACATTACGGTCGAAATGCCGCGGGGAAAGACCACCGTCTGTTGCGGCCCGAGTGGGAGTGGGAAGAGCAGCTTCGCGATCGACACGGTCTACACCGAAGGACAGCGGCGCTATGTCGAGTCGCTCAGTGCGTATGCCCGGCAGTTTCTCAGTCGTTTGCAGCCACCACGTGTGGACCACGTTTCCGGACTTTCACCGGCCATCTGCATCGAGCAGAAGGCCGCGAGCAAGTCTCCACGATCGACAGTCGGCACGATCACCGAAATCTACGACTATATGCGCGTGCTCTGGGCCCGCATCGGGCGACCTTATTGCCCGTCGTGCAAGGTCCCCATCACCTCGCAGACCTCTGACGAGATCGTCGAGAAGGTGATGACGTTCGGGGAGGGCCAGAGAGTTCTTTTGCTGGCGCCTGTGGAACCGGCGAGCCAGGAAACATACGAGCATCTTTTCCAGCGCGAGCGAAAGAACGGGTACGCCCGTGTACGCATTGATGGAACTGTCTGCTCGCTCGATGAGCCCATCACGATCGACGGCAGACGGCGACACACGGTCGAGCTGGTTGTGGACCGGATCGTGGTTCGGAAGAAGCAGACGGCCCGACTCACTGACAGTGTGGAACAGGCACTCTCCGTCGGTGAAGGTGTGATGATCGCCCAATCGGTTGGCGAAAGTCGTCAGACGAAAGTGCGCGAGGTACGGTTCTCGCAACACCACTCATGTGAGGACTGCGGACGCAGTTATGAGGAACTGACGCCCCATCATTTCTCGTTCAACAGCCGACTCGGCTGGTGTCCCACTTGTGAAGGATTGGGCACACAGCGCGGTGCGTCACCTGCGGCGATCGTGACTCACCCGACGCGGTCGATCATCGACGGCGCGATCGGTGGATGGGGCGTCGTCGCACCTGACTCTTCTCTGTATACCTTGCTCAGGGCGCTCGCCGATCACATCGGGTTCGATCTGAATCGCCCGTGGAACGACCTGACCGAGCCCCAGCGATTGACGGTCCTTCACGGTTGCGGTGACGAGTGGATTGACGCTGCACGGTTTCGAAAGCGACGCGGCGAGTCGGCAAGTTCGGAGAGCGGTGGCGGCTTCGCGGGTGTGAGATTCAAGTGGAGGGGGTTTTTCCCAGCGATCGACCGGGCCACGAGAGCGAGCTGGCAATACCGCAAGCGGCTCGAAGAGCTGGTTACGGACGTGCCGTGCGACGCGTGTCTCGGTGGTCGACTACGGACGGAATCCGCGGCGGTCCGGGTCGGGAACGCGACCATTCACGAGGTTTGTCTGTGGCCTCTGTCCAAATCGCTGCATTGGTTTGACAGCCTGAAGCTCTCGCCGCGGGAACGGACTATCAGCGGCGAACTGCTGCACGAGATCACATCGCGCCTGCGATTTCTCGTGGAGGTCGGACTGGACTACGTCACACTGCACCGCACGGCTTCGACGCTATCAGGAGGCGAGTCGCAGCGCATCCAACTGGCATCCCAGATCGGAACGGGTCTGACGGGCGTGCTTTACGTACTCGACGAGCCGACCATCGGACTCCACCCGCGT
>JASFUW010000170.1:0-9697 GCA_050050135.1 Phycisphaerae bacterium | reverse complement strand
CCTGTGCCATCGTGGGGGGTTCGGCGGGGGTCGGGGTCGTGGTGGGTTCGTTTGACTGACCAGAGGCAACGTGCGCCATCAGCAGTGGGAGTGCCATCGCCAGGATGAGGATGTGGAGGCGAGGCGGTGTCAGCCACCGCATGTTAACGTGCGCGGTCCCGCCGTCGAAACTCATGGACGGTGAGCTACGCCGAATGGAGCACGGGGGCGGAGGGGGCGGTGTGTCCCGTGATGCGCGCGGTTGCCGTTGTGGGCGATCAAAGAGACTGCCGAACTTGCGGATCAACCACGGGTGGCCGGCACGCACGAAACCGGGGACGCTGGTCGGCGCGGGAGCCCGCGCAAGCTGAAGCTTGCGGCTCGGGGTGTGGACGCTCATCTGCACGAAAGTCCGCGCAATCCCGGCGCGCCGGGATTGCGGCTCAGAGTGTAGCGGGACTTGTGAGACCCGCCGCTAGTGCACGGTCACGCCTTAATTTGCGGGTTCCAGAAGACCGCTTCCTCACGGGCGCGGCTCGGAAAGAGGCCGCTCGCTACCCGCAAGAATACAGTTGACGCAGCGCTAGTTGTCCGAGACGAGGAGCTTTTCCATGGACTCGACGAGCCGCTCCATGCGGAACGGTTTGTTCAGGTAGCCGTCGACGCCGAGACTCTCGGCCCACAGTTGATGGCGCTTGCCCTCGTTTCCGGTGATCATGATGACGTAGGGCCGAGCGCCTTTGCGCTTTTTGGGCCCTTTCAGCTTCTCGAGGACGAGAAAGCCGCTTCGCTTGGGGAGCATGGCGTCAAGCACGACCAAGTCCGGGTCGAACTCGTTAGCGACGTCGAGTGCCTCGTTGCCGTCGACAGCGGTTTTAATTTCCGCGCCGGTCACATCGAGGACGGTGCGAAGCGCCGTCAGCATGTCGGGATCGTCGTCCACAAGCAGGACGGTTTTGCCTTCCAATGTACCACTAGCCACAGTTGAACCTCCGGCGGACATCATACGCCGCTTACCCACGCGCGCCGTTCCGCTCTTGCTTCACCCCGGACCCGAAAGGAGCCGTAGCCCCGTCAGTATAGGGCAGCCGGTGCCCAATATCAATGTTTAGGCCGGTCCGCCGGGGAGCGTCGCGTCAAAGTTGTCACTTTTTGTACGCCGGTTGTCCGCAACCCGCCGGCGGCATTCGTGCGGGTCGAAGGGCATCCCGACCCATCGGGATGAAGTCCCGACGCGGGCGCGACCTCGACTTTGCTCGGCCGACGTTGCCGGGAGGCACGGCACCGGCGGGCACGTTCGCCCGACCCTTTACCGGTGCAAACGCTTCGGGTATTTAGTTTGTCGAAGCTGGCAACCAGGCGTAGCACGACTCGTGCCGAGAACCCGTCGGACCACGAACTAAAGGGTATGTCGAACCGCTGGATCATCTCGCCCCCGGCCCGGAACCTGATCGGGGCGGCTGCTTCGTGGAAGGTGCCGCCGCTGCTGGGCCAATTGCTCATCAATCGCGGATTATCCCCGGAAGCACCCGCATCGTCGTTTCTGTCGCCGCAATTGGCGGACCTCTGCCCGCCCGGGGCGTTGCCGGGGGCTCGCGAGGCGGCGCGGTTGGTTGTCGAGGCTGTCCGGGCCGGCGACAAGATTGTCCTCTATGGCGACTATGATGTGGACGGGATCGCCGGGGTCGCGATCCTCTGGCATATGCTGTCGCTGGGGGGTGGCGAGGTTTCGTATTACGTACCGCACCGCATTCAGGAGGGGTATGGGCTCAACATCGAGGCCACCCGCCGCCTGGTCGAAGAGGGGGCTCGACTTCTCGTGACCGTGGACTGCGGGATCACGGCGCACGAGGTGGCGGACGAGGTGTCGCGTGCGGGCGCCGGGCTGGTGATCACCGATCACCACGCCGTCCAGGCTCCGCTCCCTCGTGCGGACGCGATCGTCCACCCGGTCATCGGGGGGGAGTATCCGAATCCAGATCTGTGCGGGGCGGGGGTGGCGTTCAAACTGGCGTGGTCGATAGCGCAGGAACTCAGCGAGGCCGAGCGGGTCAAGCCGGAGTACCGCACGCTGCTGACGGAACTGCTTCCGCTGGCTGCGCTGGGGACGGTGGCGGACGTAGTTGCGCTGGTCGGGGAGAATCGCATCATCGCGAAGCATGGGCTTCGCTCACTGGCGAGGACGTCGATTCCGGGTTTGCGGGCGCTGATGGAGTCGGCGGGTGTGGAGGGCACAAAGGTCGATGACTACGCCGTCGGGTTCAAGCTTTCCCCCCGGCTCAACGCGGCAGGGCGGATGGGGCACGCGCGGTTGGCGGTCGAGCTGCTTACGCGGGCCGACGCGGACCGGGCGCGGGAGATCGCCCTGTACCTCGAGGAGCACAACCGCTCGCGTCGTGCGGTGGAGGGGAGGATTCTGCGGCAGGCGGTGGAGATGGTCGAGGATGCGAATCTCGCCGGCGACGCACGGCGCGCGATCGTGCTGGCGTCCGACCAGTGGCATGCCGGTGTCATCGGGATCGTGGCGGCGCGCATGGTCGAACGGTATCATCGGCCGATGATTCTGATCGCCCTTGCCGACGGTGAAGGGCAGGGATCGGGAAGGAGCATCCGCCATTTCGACCTCAGCGGCGCGCTTTCGGAATGCGGGGAGCACCTGTTGGCGCATGGCGGGCACGCGATGGCGGCTGGTATCCGGATCGCGGAGGATCGAATCGAGGCGTTCACGGAGCAATTCGTCCAGATCGCGAATCAACGGCTGACGGGCCGTGATCTGGTGAACACGTTGCGCATCGACGCCGAAATCGGGCTCGATGAGCTGACCCTTCCGACGATCGAAGCCGTGCTGGGGCTCGGACCCTTCGGACCGGGTAATCCGAGGCCGCGCCTGGCGACGGATTGGGTCGAGCTCGCGACCGAGCCGCGGTGCGTGGGGAAGAGTCAGGACCACTTGCAGGCGTCGTTTCAGGCGAACGGGGCGCGGATCAAGGCGATCGGTTTCGGGATGGCCAAGCACGCCGAGGACCTCAAGCAACGCCGACGATGCCGCGTGGCGTTCGAACCGTTGATTAACGAGTTCAACGGGCGGCGGACGGTCGAGATGCAGATGATCGACCTGGACTTCGGGGATTGAGGTCCGGCCCGACCGCGTGGTCCGGTAAGACGGGGAGCGTCGACAACCCCACCGCCCGTTACCTTCCGACCTTTCTATCAAGTCATTCTTCCCGGGCTTCGGGCCGATCTGACTCGCGTCGTGCCCGTGGTCGAGGGGACTTCGTACGTTCCAAACGCAGGTGGTTCGATATGTTTGTCAAGTGCACAAAGGTGGCGTCGATTCTGGTCGTGGTTCCGGTTGTTTCGGGTTTGATCGGTTGTTGGCCCGGTATCGTGTTCGAGCTACCCGACGTCGGGCAAGGCGACGTGCTGTTTACCGAAGACGACGACCCGGCGGTGGCTGAGCTTCCCTCGGTCGAGACGGAGCTGCTGGTTCGATCGTTCCCCGGTGCGGACGATGAGGCGGTCTCGACGGCGCTGGCGGACGCGGGGGCCGCGGTGGTCGGACGGTTGGACGAAATCGGCGCTACGGTGCTCGAGGTGCCAACCGGTCGGCGCGATGTGGTCGCCCGGCAACTGGCTGACAGCGGGGTGTTCGAGGGGGTGCACAAGAACTACCTGTTTGCGCCGACGCGGGTGCCGAACGATCCGATGTACACGCGGCAGACGCATCTGACGCGGATCGGGGCCGACCTCGCGTGGGACACGACCGTCGGCGACGAGAATGTGATCGTGGCTGTCGTCGATACCGGTGTGGACGTCGACCACCCGGACCTCAGCGAACGAATCCTCGATGGTTGGAATGCTCATACGGGCGGCTCTGATTATGCCGACGTCCACGGGCACGGGACGCAGGTGGCTGGGGTGGTTGCGGCGACAAGCGGCAACGGCGTGGGCGTCTCGGGCGTCACGTGGGGGTGTCCGATTCTGGCGGTGCGGGTGTCCGATCTCGAGGGTCGGGCGTCGGCCAGGCATATCGCCGCCGGTATCCTCTGGGCGGCAAACCACGGGGCGAAGGTCATCAATGTGAGCTTCTCCCCCCTGTGGTCGAACCGTGTCGTGCGCGCCGCGGCGACGGAGGCGTTCAATCGGGGAAGCCTGGTCGTGATCAGTACCGGCAACGGCGGCGCGATGACGACGGTGTTCGGGTACTCGGAAGCGCTTTTCGTGGGGGCGATCAGCAGTGCCAACCTGATTGCACCGTTCTCCGACCGGGGGCCGTTCGTCGACCTGGTGGCGCCGGGGACAGCGATCCGTACGACGGGGGACGGCGGCGCGTACACCATGGCGAACGGGACGTCGTTCGCCGCGCCGGTGGTCGCGGGCGTGGCGGCGCTCGCCTGGTCGGTCAACCTCGAGCTTCGGCCTGTGACGATCGCGTCGGCGCTGACGGAGTCCGCCGTCGACCTGGGAACGGTGGGGAAGGACACGACGTACGGTCATGGTCTGGTGGACGCGGCGTCGGCGGTCGATCGGGCGGCGCGGGTTTCGTTCGTGCCGGACACGACACCGCCAACCCTGATCGTCAACCGCCCGCTGGAGGGCGCGGCGGTATCGAGCTTTTACGTCGTGTACGCGACGGCCAGTGACGTCTGGGGTGTGGCGGACGTGGTGATGTCGATCGACGGCATCGAGATCGCGACCGATACGCTTGCGCCGTATTTTTTCGTGATCGATACGCGACGGTTTCCGGCTGGTCGGCATGAGGTTTCGTTCGTGGCCACAGATCATGCGGGCAACGCGACAGAGCCGATCATGAGGAACGTCAACTTCCTTTCATCCGCCGGAAGTTCGAGCACAGGCGCTACCGAGATCCGTTTCACGTCGCCGGTGAGCGGCGCGTCGGTCTCCTACGATACGAACATCCGGGCGTCGATCAGTGATCCTGACGGTCTGGCGACGGTCGAGTGGTTCGTGGACGGCGTTCCGGTGCACACCGGAGCGGTGAGCGGGCAGTCGACGGGCGTAAGCTACATGTGGCGGATCGCCGCGTTCGACGCGGGGCTGCACACGATCACCCTGATCGTCACCGACTTGCAGGGTTTCCAGACCACGGGACAGTTGAATCTGACGAAACGTTGACAAGCGCGTAGGCATTTGCTCCGGCCGCGGTCATACCGGCCACGATCGGCTGCGCATATCCGGGAACGGGAGGCGCTCAGAGTTTCTTCATAAAATGGATGAGCCTTCGGGTGACGGTGTAGCCGCAGGCCTGGTGGGCGGTGAGGCTGACGTCGTTGTCGAGGTAGCAGTCGGAGGCCATCTCGCGACAGCCTCTGGCGCGGGCCCAGGACTCGGCGGCTGCGATGAGTTGTCGGCCTACGCCGGTTTGTCGCAGGTCGGGGTCGACGTACCAGCCTTCGAGGTAACCGACGGAGCGCGTGTTGCAACCGACGGCGTGCGGATGGATCGAGATCTCGATGAAGCCGCCGAGGGTGCCGCTCGGACGTACTGCGACGAAGACGGACTGGCGTTGTTGATCGGCGAGTGCGTCAGCCATTTCGGCTTCGAGCATTTCCTCGACGCTATCCGGCCACAGCGCCGTGCGCATCCGGAGCCATTCCTTACGATCCGTGCTGTTGATCGAGCGAATCTGCATTGTGTGTTGTGCCGTTCCGATGTCCGTCCGTCAGGCGCCGAGCAGGGTGATGCGTCTGGTGACGTACCCTACCAGACTCGACCGTTCAGCGCACGGTGGTCCCTTTCGTCGACGGTACCGCGCATCGTCCTGCGCGCTCGCCTCCGCAAGTGCGCAGACGCCGGGGGTCGAACGCGGTCATGCCGGTCTCCGTAATACCCAGATCATATTGGCGCTCGCGGTTGGGTCGAAGGACCCGTTCTGGTAGTCACCATACAAGTTCTCCGGCGTGAAGCCGGACTCCTCAGCCATTTTCTCGAAGTTATCTTGCTCGATCAGGGCGAACCGGACCGGAAGGGAGACGAGCACGCGAGGTGGGTGGCGTTTCTCGCATTCCTCCATGATCTGCGTCCCGCGGACCAGCCCCGTAGCGGGGTCGTGGGTCAGGTCGGCTTTGAGGACCAGCTCACCGTCTCCGGACGGTGAAGGGTGTCGACCATATGTCACCATTCCCTCGCCGATCGTCTTGAGTCGCACGGTCGGGTTGTGCAGCGTACAGATGAAGGCACCGCCGGGTTTTATCGCGTCGCGGACGGAGCGCAACGCGGCCATCTGTTCGTCGCGGGTCAGCAGTTCAGAGAAGGAGTGGAAGGGCAGGATCGCCAGGGCGAAATCTTCGTCGAATCCGAGGGCGGTCGCGTCCCGCTCGAGCACCGTGGTTTGCAGCCCGCGCTGAACGAGCTTCCGACGCAGTACGGTAAGCATATCGGGGGAGGAGTCTGTGCAGGTGAGGTCGATGCCGGCCTCGATCAGTGGGATCGAAACCCGCCCGGTACCCGACATCAGCTCGAGGACCCGACCCGCCGCGTTGCGGGACTCGTTTACGAAGAAGGGGACATCGTCCGTGAATACGGCGTAGGAGTCGTACAACTCAGCCACTTGAGCGTAGTCGAGTGCCGGGCTCATTGGTGAATCGCTTTGGTCTTGCGGTCTCAGGCGCCGCGGGACCATCGTCTATCTTACCCAGACGACCGCGAGGGGGCACGTGAAGGGTCGGGTGCGGAGGCGTGCTTGAGCGAATCCGCGAATCCGCGAATTCGCGAATTCGGGGGTGGATACGCGGGACTTGACAGGTCGTTCCGAGGCTGCCAAACTGCACGGTTCCCCGGCGTTCGGGGGCTCGAAGTGCCGCCCCTATGGGGCTTGGTGACTTGGGGATGGCGTTCCCCGGGGCTGACGCCCCGGGCCAGGATTGTAACGCCTTTCTGTGGCTTACACCGGTGCGTCGGGGACGTACCCTGCGGGACTCGATTTGGTGCGTGGGCGACGCACCCTACGGGTGATGTGAGAAGAGACGATGTACGCGATCATTAACGACGGCGCTCACCAATATCGGGTCGAGGAGGGACAGGTTCTCGAGATCGAGCGGAAGGACCTCCCCGAGGACACCACAACGATCGAGTTCGACAGGGTGTTGATGATCGGTGACGGCGAGGAAGGTCCGAAGGTCGGGCAGCCCGTCGTGGAAGGGGCGAAGGTCACGGCTTCCGTGCTGGGTGAGGTCAAGGGGGACAAGCTCACGATCCGCAAGCGCCGGCCGCGAAAGAACTCCCAGCTCAAGAAGGGCCACCGCCAGAAATACCTTCGCGTCAAGGTCGAGAAGATCGAGGCGTAAGCTCGAGACGCGCCGACATCGAGCGTCATCTGCCCTTCCCGCGCTGCCCGGCGACGTACAGCAGGACATTCCCCATGATCGCCTGCGCGTCGGGTGCCGTGTAACCGACGCAGCTCAGGCAAGCGTGCCTGGCGAGTGCGCAGGTCAGATCGTACGGGGAGTAGATCACAACCCACCTTCCCTCGTGGTAGACGCCGTAGAGCACCGGGTGCTCACAAAGTGCCGAACCGGTGTCACGGTGGCGCTTGCGAAACGCGAGGTCTTCGAGCGGCACGCCGCGTCCGGGTGCGACCGCGCCGGTCTTGATGGGGTCGTCGACAGGAATCGGTCTCCATGTGTCGGGGCCGAGTAGCTCACCCGCGAACGCGCGGAAAGACGCGTCGAATTCCCTGGACCCGCAACAGGGCGAGGCGATGAGCGTTTTACCGGCGATGAGGTGCCTGCGAAGACGAGCCGTCCCGGCGGCATCCGGCGGCTCGAACGTGTGGCCGGTCACGAACAGGGCGTCGACGTCGCTGTCGATCAGATCCGACGGTCGCAGGGGGTCGCGCTCGACGACGCCGAGTCCCACGCGCGTCGAGAGTGCGGTCGAGAGTTGCGTTAGCGCCCCGGGGTCGACCCACCAGTCACCGTCGTGCATGAGTCTCGCGACTTCGAGCGTCAGCGCGGGCGTCGTACGGCTGACCTGGATGAAGGGGATGAGGCGGTGGGTGGGGCGTTGTTCGAACGTCGCGTAGCGCAGGATGTTGCCG
Source organism: Phycisphaerae bacterium (assembly GCA_050050135.1). Taxonomy (GTDB): domain Bacteria; phylum Planctomycetota; class Phycisphaerae; order UBA1845; family UBA1845. The sequence continues at coordinate 1,659 of JASFUW010000170.1, read as the reverse complement.
GCGAGCTGAAAACGGCGCGTCTCGGTCTTGAACAGGTTCTGATGCCACGCACAGCAGGCGGCGTTTGTGAGGATGAAGACGCTCGTGCGACACCCGTCGCTGAACCCGAGGCAGTCGTCTTCCGGTTCGAGGCGGTGGTGCATGGTCCAGACCGGATGCGTTCCGGGCAGCGGACCGTGGTCGAGTCGTGGGAACATGTCGGCGAACAGGTTGCGGGCACCTTCGACGAACGGTTCCCTCGAGCAACAGGCAACCGCCAGAATCGTGCCGCCGGCGTCTACGAACGCGCGAAGTCTTGCTCGGTCGGCGGCGCTGAGCCTCGGCGGTTCGTGACCGGTGATGAGAACGACCGGGGCGTCGCCCGAATCCGCGGGATGCGAGGCGAGATCGAGGACCTGCCAGGTCATGCGTCGGCCCCATTCTCGGCTAACCCAACGTGTCAGGTTCGCGGCGTCGCGGCGATCGTTGTTCCAGTCGGTTTCGGCGCCGAAGGCGAGCTTGTTGATGAGCACCGGGGTCCTGAGATGCGATAAGGCGAGGATCGCGAAGCAGGTCCGGTCAACGCTGCCCCAGGAACCGTCCGGTCTCTGGGTGTGGACCAATTGTTCGGCCAGGTCGTCGGGCCAGACGCGATCGCCGAAGCGCTTCTTTCCGGAGCGCAGGCCGAGTCTTGCCGCTCCAAAGAGGTAGTAGCTCAGGTAGGCGTCGTGGATATCACCGGTGAGGTCGGGCGAGAACGCGGGGACGGCGTCGGCGCGGAAGCTGGTGTCCCACCAGTGCCAGGCGCTCGACATCGACTGACGAATCGGGCGGGTCTCGGGCACGTCGTGTCCGCAGCGGGCTTTGAACCGGCCGTTGAAGTCCCGTTCGGCGTCGAGATGAAGTCGATCATAGAGAAGATAGAGCGAGGCCAAACCTCCGGCTGTCATGCTTCCGTACGAGGTCCGCGGGGAGGTGAGGGTGCTCGGGTCGGTGCTCGCGGGATAGCCCCACCCACCGTCGGGGTTCTGGCTGCTCAGCCAGCTCTGCTCCGCACGACGCCAGACAGCGGCGTTGACCTCCACGCCGACATCGGCGGCCGCGTCGAGTGCGAGCAACGCCAACTGGGAGTTCGAGTTGTCAGGCCACTTTCTGCCCTTCCCAGCGGTGGAGAGTCGCCCGTAGCCCCAACCGCCCTGCTTGGATTGGTCGAGCTTCATGAAGCGGACGTCCTCTTCAATCTGTTTTTCGAGGAAACCGGGATCAATCTCGCACCAGGACAGAATCCGGAAGGACCGGGCATACACCGTGTTCACGTCGGTCGCGTTGAACAGAGCGAACGCCGGCTGGCGGATGCGTCGGTCTGCGGGGGAAATGCCCGCGGACTGAAGCGCGTAAAGTGAGATTGCCGTCAGGCCGTTCGGGAAAGTTCTCTCGAACTGCGGGCTGACCCATCGCCCATCATGGATCTGCCGTGTCCATAGAAAATCGACACCGCGTTGGATGGCAGAGTCGACGCGTTCGGACCGGATCACGTCCTGCGCGACGACGGATGACGACGCTACGGCAAAGAGCGTCATCAGCCAGGCGTTCGGTCTCGGAGATGAGTTGTGGTCCGTCTGGTCGTGCATGTCCGTCGGGCCGATGCGTGCGGGTCGTACCACGGTCGGTTCCGCTGTC
>JASFUW010000169.1:0-9758 GCA_050050135.1 Phycisphaerae bacterium | reverse complement strand
CCGCAAAACTCTCTCGCCGCTCCATTCGGCGAGTCCGCGGAAGGTGTAACCGATATCGAGACATCGCGCCAGTCCTCCTATCTTACCTATCTATGTGCGCTGGCCCTGGGTCTCCCCTACGGTCCCAAGCCCGTAAAGATAGCGAAAAAACGAATCCGAGAGCGGAAGCGAGTATCCAATCACAAAGATGTTTTCTGCCTCCGCTAGCTCAGCGGCTGCTCGCGCCCACACCTGTCCGATCCCACGGTGGTAGTCTTCTTTGTGCCAAGTAGGCGGGACGAGGACCGGCTCGGGATCTAATGGGCTGTCACAATGTTCGAACCTATCAAGAAGACTCCCGATCTTCAGCTGGGCCGTCGTTTCCTCAGACAGGTCCGCCCAACGGAACTGCTTGAAGAACTCGCCCAGCTCGATTGGGACAACCTCATGGCACTTTGTACAGTGTCCCCAGTTCAAAGATCCATGTAGCTTGAGTAGCGGGATCGCCTGACTCGGAGACGCCTGAAGGCCATACGATCGCGGGACTTTCCTCCAATGCAGGGAATAGTCGAGTGCCATATCGTAGTTGAAGCTCAATACAGCCACACTCTCACGTGGAAGTGCCTCGCGCATCAGGTGCTTCAGCATAACGACGAAGTCCTCGTAATGACCCGGAGGATGTGGCCTACCCTCCCTGACGGGCAGGCGCACATTCTGTTCCAATGTGTGGACAATGAGCTTCTTCAAGGATTTGATCAGCCCATCAATGCAGTCAGCGTCATGCCCTGGAAACGTATTGACAGTCTTCGACATTTCAAACGCGGCGAAGACGGACTCAATGTTGTGTATATCGAGTTGTGCCTTGGAGTGAACGCGTTGCAGCGCCCCTATCCCCTGGAACACCCGTTTGAAGTCCTCATTCGCATCGTGCACGTCCCCCATCTTCCACAGGCGATGTGCTTCATCTAAGAACTCGTTCATCAGCGGGGCGCCGGCCTCCTTCGAAGCGCCAGCACCCAGGATGAAAACGGTGTTCGCCATCACACTATTCCCTGAAGTCGGATCGATCGTACGTACGACGCGGCGCGAATCTTGCCCCACAACCAGTCGCAATCTGGCATTCTTTGGAGGCTACACGGAAAACAGGGTGCGTGCAAAGTCGGCTCCACCTCTCGAACTCGGGTAGGGAAGTCTCAGTTGTTCTCGTCGCAGCATGCACCGATCAGATTCCGCGTTATGGTTATGGGCGAGCCGCGGGCGGCGTGGGATCGTGCGCCGGTGCCGCGCGCATGCGCAAGTGAAGGGCAGCCGGTTTGCGGGGGAGAACGATGGGTGAAAGCGAAGAAAAAAGTATCCCGAGCAGAGCCAAGATTCGTTCGTGGCGCTATCGAAAACGCGGGTGTGCCGGAAAAGCAGAGCCAAGCAGAGCCAACGGGAATGGGGCGGATGCAGAGCGTTGGTGCTCCCCTCACCCTGCCCTCTCCCCCGCGGGGGAGAGGAGGAAAGGCACGCCCCCCTCAGTCCCCCCTTGTCACGGGGAGAAGCTGTGACCCCCCTCAGTCCCCCCTTATCAAGGGCGAAGCTGCGACCCCCCTCAGTCCCCCCTTGGCAAGGGGGGAAGGTGGAAGCCCCCTCACCCTGGCCTCTCGCCCGCAGGGGGAGCGGAGAAAGGCACACCCCACGAGGGGGGGGAGAGGGGGTCGGGGTGCCGCGCTATCGGCAGATGTTTGCGGGTTGGGCGCTTAGGAGGCGGACGAGGTCTTCGGTGGCGAGCTCGATGAGGATGCCGCGGCGGCCTCCGTTGACCAGGATGCGGTCGACGGCCAGCAGCGACTCCTCGATGATGACAGGGAGGTGTCGCCGGGTCGCAAAGGGCGAGATGCCGCCGACGCGATAGCCGGTGACCTTCTCGGCTGCGGTCTGGTCAGCGAGGTCGACCTCTTTGGCACCGATGGCTGCGGCCATCAGGTAGGGACAAAAGCGCTGGTCGCCGGGGACGACGGCGGCGTAGTAGTGTCGGCCTTCGGCTTCGACGATCAGGGTCTTGCAGACGATTTCGAGGGGGAAGCCGACGGCTTCGGCGGCGTGGTCGGCGCCGATCTCGGTGAATTCGTAGGGGTGGACGATGACGTCGACGCCTTGCGTTCGGATCCATTTGATGGCGTTGGTCTCGGACATTGTAGAGGATTATGCCAAATGCGACGCATCGCCGGCAAGCGGACAGCGGGAGCAGGACATGCGCTGTCGTCAAGCAGCCAGACCCCGATATGGCGATCCCAAAAGGTGGACGCGCCCGTTCGAGATCAGGGATCGTCGCCACGTGTTCCAGGCGATGCTTGGAAGCCCGCTCCCTGACGGTCGCGGCTCGGAAGTCAAGCGCCTTGTCTTTATGGTGTCAGTATGAATGCCGTTTGGCAACGTGGGAAAGATGGTGGCCGGGTCAGGACGAGGTCTTGGGTTTCACGCGTGTGCCGCCGGGGACATCTTCGACGGTGTAGCCGAGGCCGGCCAACCGGTCGCGAAGCTCATCCGCTCTCGTATAGTCCTGCGCAGCGCGGGCGTGGTCGCGCTGTTCCATCAGGTCGACGATCTCGCCGGGCAGGTCGATCGTTTTCTGGTCGGGTGGGAGGATGCCGAACAGATGGTCGACGGTCGTCAGTGCATTCTTGACGTCCCTCGCGTCGTCGAGGTGGAGTCGGCCTTGTGCCAGAAGGTAGTTCGATTGTCTGACCAGGCGGAACAGAGCGGCGAGGGCGGCGGAGATGTTCATGTCGTCGAACATGGCTTCGCGGACTTGCTCCTTCATGGTCAGTATCCACGCTTCGATCTCCGGCTCACGCGGGCCGGTTGCGCGGACGGCGTTGAGGTTGGCGACGCAATCGTCGAGTCGGCGGAGGGCGGTTCGGGCGGCTTCGAGTCGTTCGTCGGTCAGGTGGACGGGTTGCCGGTAATGGCTTTGAAGCATGAAGAAGCGGATCTCGCGCGGGGAATACCCCATGGCCAACAGGTCGGGGAGGACCATGCAGGTGTCTTCGGCGTAGGTCATTTTCTTGCCGCGGGCGAGGACGAACTCGGAGTGGAGCCAGAAGCGTGCCTGGGGGTCGCCGATGAGTGCCCGGCTTTGGGCGATCTCGTTTTCGTTGTGGGGGAAGATGAGGTCGGCGGAGGCGGTGTGGATGTCGAAGCGTTCGCCGAGTTTTGCGCGTGCCATGGCGGAGCACTGGACGTGCCAGCTCGGGCGAACGTTTCCCCATTTCGTCTTGCGACCCAGACCCTTGCGCATTTCTGCGAGGGTCGAGCGTCTGAGGAGGGTGAAGTCGCGCGGGTCCTCCTTGTCGTAGCGGTCGAGGTCGACGGTGGCGCCGAGCTTGATCTTGCCGAGGTCCTTTCCCGAGAGCTGGCCATACTCGTCGACGCGGTTGATGTTGAAGTAGACGGAGCGGTTTTTTTCGTAGGCGAAGCCCTTTTCGACGAGCGACTCGGTGAGTGCGATCATGTCGTCGACGGATTCGGATGCGCGGACGTAGCTGTGGGCGGGTTTGATGCCGAGTGACTGCATGTCTTTGTGGAACTCGGTTTCGTATTGCGCACACAGCTCGGCCATGGGTCGGCCGGTTTTTTCGGCTTCGAGGACGGTGATGTCGTCGAAGTCGGTGATGCTGACGACGTGCTCGACGTCGTGGCCGGCGAGCTCGAGGGTGCGGCGAACGAGGTCGTCGACGAGGAGGCGACGAAGCACACCCAGATGAGGTCGGCGGTGAACGGTCGGGCCGCAGGAATACATGGTGACCGCGGCGTCTTTCGAGATCGGCTCGAAGGGCTCGTAGCGGCTGGTGAGGGTGTTGAAGAACTGGAGACGGACGGGTGGCACTTCGGGTTCGGCGACCTGAAAGAGGGTGGTCGATAGGTATCGCTCGCCGCCGTCGGGGAGGATGGCGAGGATCACGCCGGATTCGATGGTTTTCGCGATTTCGCAGGCTACGTGCATGGCGGCGCCGGAGCTCATGCCGACCAGCAGACCTTCGTCGCGGGCGAGCTTTCGTGCCATTTCGTAGGCGTCGTCGTCCTCGATGTTGACTTTTTCGTCGATGCTTTCGGAGGTGTAGATTCCGGGGACGTAGGCTTCCTTGAGGTTTTTGAGGCCCTGGATGCGGTGTCCGAGGAAGGGCTCGACGCCGGTTACGTGGATCGCGGGGTTGAGTTCCTTGAGCCTTTTGGAGCAGCCGACGAGCGTGCCCGTCGTTCCCATGGTGGTGACGAAGTGGGTGATGCGTCCTTCGGTTTGTTCCCAGACTTCGCGGGCGGTGGTTTCGTAGTGTGCCATTACATTGGCAGTGTTGTTGAACTGATCGGGCATGAAGAACTTGTCGGGTTGGTCGGCGGCCAGTTCGTAGGCACGCTCGATGGCGCCGTCCGTGCCCTGATCGGCGGGGGTGAGGAGGAACTCGGCGCCGAGGGCGGCGAGGATTTTGCGGCGTTCTTCGGAGACACCTTCGCTCATGGCGAGGAGGATGGGGTATCCTTTGACGGCGGCGACCATGGCCAGGCCGATGCCGGTGTTGCCGGAGGTGGCTTCGAGGATGGTCTTGCCTCTGGTGAGTTCGCCGGATTGCTCGGCCTGCTCGATCATGTAAAGGGCGATGCGGTCTTTGACGGAACCGCCGGGGTTGGCTCTTTCGAGCTTGGCGTACAGTTCGACGTCGGGGTTGGGGTTGAGTTGGCGGATGGGGATAACGGGCGTATTGCCGATCAAGGAGAGCAGGCCAGGTCGGTCGGGTGGCTGGTGGCTGGTCTGTGGTTGGGCCTTCGTTTTGCCGGTGGTTTCGTCGCTCATGGGATGGTTATCATATCGGAATTCGGAGCGTTCGTCGTCAGGTACGTTGCGAAACCGTTAGGGAACATGCCCGGTCGGCGGCATTCGGGATGAGCGGGTCGGCGCCGAGGCGGTTGGTCGATCTGCGGGTCGGGTCGGTCGGGTCGATTCGAGCAGAGCTTGACGGTCGGGTTTGTGGTGGGAGAGGGTGGAGCGGGTTGTGGGTCGAGGCGGGTGGGTGCGTTGGCGCACGAAATCGTCAGGTGGGGCCCCAAGTCCTTTCGTTGGGGATCGGGAGCTACTATGCTGAGCGGATGAGGTCCAACGAACCTACTTACGGGGCGGGCGTCGCAGACAAGTCGGTTATGTCAGATCGCCTTGCTCGGAGGAGTGAAACCATGAGGTTACTTGGTGCGCTAACCGGGATCGTGGGTTTTGCCGTGGTGGTACCGTCGTGCGGGCCGTACGCGGTGACGAAGTTTCCGGTTGCCGGGAAGCAACCGGTTACGAACACGTACCACGGGGTACGCGTGGTCGACGCGTATCAGTGGCTCGAGAACTGGGACGATCCCAAGGTTCAGAACTGGAGCGACGGACAGAACAGGCATGCGCGGGCGATGTTGGAGGACCTGCCGCACGTTTCTGATATTCGGGAGCGGGTGGCGGAGATCATGAAGGCCAAGACGGTGAGCTATTACGGTTTGGCGCATCGCGGGGGGACGCTGTTCGCGATGAAGTATGAGCCGCCAAAGAACAAGGCGTTCTTGATCGCGCTGCGGTCGGCGAATGAGCCGGACACGGCGAGGGTGCTGGTCGACCCGAACGTGATCGATCCGAAGGGGCTGACAGGGATTGACTGGTATGTCGCTTCGCCGGACGGGCGACACGTGGCTGTCTCGTTGTCAAAGGCGGGGACGGAGTCGGGCGACGTGCATGTCCACGAGACGGGAACCGGCGAGCAGGTGTACGAGGTCATCCCCCGCGTGAACGGGGGGACGGCCGGGGGTGACCTTGCTTGGGCACCGGACGGGTCGGGTTTCTTCTACACGCGGTACCCGCGCACGGGGGAGCGGTCGGACGAGGACATGAACTTCTATCAGCAGGTGTACTACCACGAGCTGGGTACGCCGACGGAGCAGGATCGGTATGAGCTGGGGGAGGGGCTGCCGCGGATCGCGGAGATACAGCTCGCGATGGACGTGCCTTCCGGGCGGTTGCTGGCGACGGTTCAGGACGGGGACGGTGGGGAGTTTGCCCATTTCCTCCGGTCCACGGACGGGAGTTGGATGCAATTCAGCGAGTTCGGTGACCGGACGATCCAGGCGGTTTTCGGCGTGAGCGACGATCTGTTTCTGCTGACGCGGTGGGACGCGCCGAAGGGCAAGATTCTGCGGGCGCCGATCGCGGAGCTGAACAACGGCACGCCGGAGACGGTCATTCCGGAGGGCGATGACACGATTGTGTCATCGTTTATGGAATCACCGTCGATTCTGGCGACGGACTCGAGGCTTTACGTGACGTATCAGCTCGGCGGGCCGTCCGAGATTCGGGTGTTCGGCCACCAGGGACAAGGCGTGGCGAAGCCGGAGCAGTTGCCGGTCTCGTCGGTCGGCGGGCTTACCAAGCTGACCGGCGACGACATTCTGTTCAACAACCGGTCGTTCATCGACCCGCCGGCGTGGTATCACTATGCGGCGCGCGGGAACCGGACGACGAAGACGAAGCTGGCGAGCGTTTCGCCCGTGGACTTCAGCGATGTGAAGGTCGTGAGGGAGTTTGCGACGTCGAAGGACGGGACAAAGGTGCCCGTCAACATCATGATGCGAAAGGGAACGAAGCTGGACGGGTCGAACCCGTGTGTCGTGAGCGGATACGGCGGGTACGGGGTGAGCCTGTCACCGCGGTTCAGTTCGACGCGAAGGGTTACGCTGGATCAGGGCGTCATCTTTGCGGTGGCGAACCTGCGCGGCGGGGGGGAGTATGGAGAGGCGTGGCATCTGTCGGGGAACCTGACGAACAAGCAGAACGTGTTCGACGATTTCGCGGCGGTGTTGCAGCACATGATCGATCGGGGGTACACGAACCCGGACAAGCTGGCGATCATCGGCGGGAGCAACGGCGGGTTGCTGATGGGTGCGGCGATGGTGCAGCATCCCGATCTGATGAAGGCCGTGGTGTCCTTCGTCGGTATCTATGACATGCTGCGGGTGGAGCTTTCGCCGAACGGGCAGTTCAACATTCCGGAGTTCGGCACGGTCGAAAACCGCGACCACTTCGAGGCGCTGTATGCGTACTCGCCGTATCACAACGTTCGAGACGGGGTGGCGTATCCGGCGACGCTGTTTCTGACGGGTGCGAATGACCCGCGGGTCGATCCGATGCAGTCGCGGAAGATGACGGCGCGTCTTCAGGAGGCGACGGGTTCGAGTGCGCCGATCCTGCTGCGGACCAGCTCCGAGTCGGGTCATGGCGGCGGTCCGCGGTTGGAAGAACGGATCACGCAGACCGCGCAGGTGTATGCGTTTATCTTCGATCAGCTTGGGGTGGCGTTCAGGCCGCCCACATAATTTGGCGCGACCGATAAGAGGTCGATTGTCGTTTGATACAACCCCCTCTGTCGTCCTCCCTTCCCGGGTGCGACAGAGGGGGCGTTTGTGATGTTTTGTCGGGCAGGGGAGGGAGCTGGGGCGAGCGTTGACGCGGGGGTGGTTTCCACTCGATCAAGCTGAAGTTCCATGGCGCGCCGGTCGGCAGCGACGGCGGCCTGCTTTGCGGGTCGGCGTGACGCACAGGGACTCACCACGCTGCAGGACAAGCTGATCAAGACGGGGCCAAGATTGCGCGACGTGCCCGGACACGTGAGGTTTCAGACCGCGGAGGTCGCGGTTCGGGGGACCGTTCTTTGGAGCATCCTCGCGAGAATACGGCGTCTCGCGTACGCGGTACAGGTGCCGTCCGGATGCGGGACGCCATGGCGACGACAAAGGTCCCGAGGGACCGTCGGAGGCGGTCGAAGTATGTTTCGGCTACCTGGAAGTGTGGATTTCGTCCCCCTTGCGTCTCCGCATCCGGCTTGAAACGAGCGGGAAAAACCGCCAGTGGAGGCGAGCGGCCCGCCATGACCGTTGAATCGACGAGGTTAGGACGATATGCTGGTTCTTCGCCTGTTCGGGCAAGGGCCATTTGGGAACTGTTCGCTAAACGGATAGCAACTTCGCCGAAAGGAGGGCGCCAGTCAATGAGGCTCCACCGCGACCGACTCTGGTCTTCCATGCTTCCGATTCTTGCTCTGGGAGTGAGCGTACCCACCGCCATTGGGCAACAGCCCTTGCTGCATTACGACTTCGAGGACCAAACCTCCCCAACGGCAAACCTCGGCTCTCTGGGGCCGAGCCAGAATGGCAACCTCCTGGGTGACCCTGAGTACACGTCATTCGGTGGCGGTTTCGCGTTGCAGTTCGACGGAGCCGGAGACCACGTAATCCCGATGGGAAGCGAGAGCGATTTCGACATTGGGGACGGGGATTTTACGCTGGCCGCAACCATTCAGACGAGCTACTCGGATACCGTACCGGCCTCGAACCTCGTAATCACCAAGGAGAACGCCGGCTCGGACCCCACCTATGCACTGGCGGTGCGTCGCGACACCGGCTTAGTTCGGTTCTTCATTGCCGATGGCAGCTCGAACGTCATAATCGACAGCACCACTATCGTTAACGACGGTGTCCCACATAGGTTGGTTGGGATCCGTGAAGGGGATCAGCTCCTGCTGTTTGTGGACGGCATTGAGGAGGCGATGGTCTCGATTCCAGAGACGTTTGGAAGTACGAATAATAACGCGAACCTCGTTATCGGGGGGCGTACGGTGGCGGTGATCGATCCGGGTGACTTCCACGGAATCATCGACGATGTTCGTGTCTACAGCGAGGCGGTCAGACCGCCTTCCGTCCCCTCGGTTAGCGCCTGGGGCCTGGTTGCGTTGGCGTGCTTGATTCTGATAACAGGGACGATCGTATATGCGCGGCGCCTCCCTGCTTACAGCCAAAGTTCCCTACCATAATCTCAGGCGTCGCGAGTATTCCAATTAAATTAATACCATCGTCTCCGTGGGAGCTTTTCCTGGCGGGTGCGTCCCGCGAATCGCGGTCTGGTCCGCACGACGAGCCCTCCTTCCCGCGGATTTCGACGTTTGGGCGTTTGGAGGTTTCGAATTGAACTCACCCCGGGCCGGGGTGGGCGAAGCACGAGACACTTTAACGACGGCGCTAGAAAGTCAGCGCGCGTCACCATGGCGAAGGAGGAAGGCGTATGGACTTTAACTGGGCGAGGGTGTTAGGACATTGGCACCTGGGAAGCGCGGTCGGACTGGTGTTTCTGTTCGTGGGGGCGGCGTCTGCGACCGCGGCTGATTGGCCTGGGTTCCGCGGACCGGAAGTCAACGGACAATCGAAGGAGACCGGTGTCCTTTCGGGGCAGGGGTCTTTCGGTCTGAGAGTGGTGTGGAAGACGTCGATCGGCAGCGGTTATTCGGGTGTGGCAGTCGCGAAGAACCGGGTGGTGACGATGTTCGCCGACGGCGCGTCGGACGTGGCGGCGGCCTTCGATGCCAGAACGGGACGCGAACTCTGGCGATTTACGATCGGGAACACGTATGCCGGTCATGACGGTTCGCACACCGGTCCGATCTCCACGCCGGTCATTGCCGACGGGCGGGTCTACGGGCTCGGGGCGTGGGGGAGGCTTTTTGCGCTGGACATCCAGTCGGGGAGTCTGCTGTGGTCCACGCAGCTTGTTGACGATCAGATGGCGGCGAAGCCGCACTATGGGTTCGGCACGTCACCGTTGATGATGGACGGGGTGCTGGTCGTGCAGATCGGGGCTGAAGGCGGGGCGCTGGCGGGGTTTGACCCGAAGACGGGCAAGCGTCTGTGGGCGACGTGTGAGGACAAGGTCGGTTATCAGTCGC
>JASFUW010000168.1:0-9781 GCA_050050135.1 Phycisphaerae bacterium | reverse complement strand
CGGGCCAAGACGGCCCTTTCAGAGCCGCCGAGACCCGGGAACGTGTTCATCCTGCCTGAACGTCAGTCGTGAAACGCGAAGTTCGCGCCTTCCGCCTGTTTGCGGACGGTTCGCTTCATCGCCCGGTCCAGGCCCCGCTCGCCGACGCCCGACTTCGCACGGGCTTCGCGGAGGAACTCCTCGCGCTCCCCGTTCACCTGCCTGATTCGCTCCTGGATTTGCCGTCTCCGGACGACCTGCCGCTTGACATACGTACGTTGCTCGTCCACGGTCATCGTCCGCATCTCGGGTGGCAGGTCCTTCTTATCGAGGTCAGCCACGTCAAGCTGCTTCTGCTCGACGGCGTCGACCAGGTCCCAGTGGAGGTTGTTGTAGAGCTGACTCGCTTTCGCCGCGATCCGGCTGGCGATGGACTCCTCACCGACTTGCGCCGCGTTCGCGTCCTGCCGGGACTGACTCGCCTTGCCCTTCCTACCGCCTTCGCCGTAGGGTACGTAGGTCGCGTTCAACTCGGTGTTTAGCTCGATCAGAATCTTGTCCTGCGGCGCAGGGATCTGGATTGTCCCGTCGCGCATGTCGATCGACGAGTAATGCCCGCCGCCGTGCATCGCAACCTGTTCCCACTGCTCCCTGACGCCGGCTTCGTGGTTCCCGGCGTAGACCGCGTTGATCAGAATCCCCCGGCTTCGTGCGTCCTCCGCAACGTATCGAAAGTTGAACCGCGACGAGCACTGATCCGCCGACTCGTTGCCCGCAACGAAGATCATCTTCAGCGCCGCAGGATCACGCGACCAGCTCATCGTGTTGACCGCGTCGTTGAGCACCCACCCGACGAATTCCTCTCCGCCATGCGTTCTCATCCCCATCATCTTGGCGTACACCGCATCGAGATCGTAGGTAAGGTCGGTGTGGCGGACGACCCAACCGCGCGCAGCCGTCGAGATGTTAGGCGATCCGTAGGTAAGCAGCCCGACACGCAAGAAGGGCGTCGGCTTGGCCTTGGCGAGTTCATTGACCACGTCCCACAGCTTCGCCCGCGCGGAGTCGATCAACTGCGTCATGCTGCCCGACGTGTCCAGCGCGATAACCAGATCGATCGGGCGCCTGCTCTCCACAGGCTTAGGGTCAGGGACGGTTACCGAAGTGCTCGTACCGTCCGAGCTTACGGTCACGGTCACATGTTGCCCCATAACGATCGCGGTGACCGCAGTCACGGCCCCGGCCAGGGAAACCACTCTGATCATTCGGCGAACTTGCATGGTCCATTCTCCTTTTCCAATATGGTTCGTATACCCGGTCTTCACCGACGTTAGATGCCAAAGTGTCGTTCGGGTTCCCACAATCCGGCTCACCGGTCTACGTGCTTCCGGTCGTCTCCGCGCTACTGGTCGGCCGGACGCCTCACGCCGTAGAGACCTAGCTCCCCGGGGCTGCCCCTCGCGATACTGCGTGGTCGCTGTTCTCGGACGCGGTTCAAAATTGAACAAGAAGAAACGCCATCGCTGCCCGCAAACGGACGCGGTGTATCAAGACCTTCGATTGTGTAACGCGGGCTGGCGGGTTTCCCGGCAAACGTATGATGGTCTTCAAACGGTCTCCGCCTCGTAATGTGACAGGAATGTGACATGCGTACGGCGGCAATGAACCTACCGGTCGTGACGGCCGTGGAACAAGTCTGAAGTCGAGACGGGTCGCCCTGTGGGCGGTATGCGCTTTCTGCGCAGCGACCGCTTCACCCGGCGACACAGCGAACCCGATTCGATTGGAATTCACCGGGCGCCCTGCTCCTGACGTGCTGAACCGTGCGTTCTGACCTGTGGGTCAGGCGATACCCGTGCGCGCCTCCGTCGGTTCGCCATGGGGTGCAACCTAAGGAACCTGCTCCCGCGCCTGGTGCCGCAGAGATCGGTAGCGCATTGGGCCTTGATCGGGGTGGAACGGGGCTTGTCGAGCTCGGAGCAACGGTCGCCTGGCTTGCCAGCGGTGTGAGGGTTCAGAGCGCGGAGCGGGGCGGAACGCCCGTCCGGAAGCTACCGGGGAACGGCACCGCCGAGCGGAGCAGCCACGCGTGAAGGGATCGCGGCCGGAGTGGTCGGTCACTTTGGGTAGAATGGACCGTTTCGATATGCTCCAGGGCCGAAATCGGATGCCCGTGAACTACGCGCCCGGCAACCGGGGCATGTGCCGCAAAGCTGACATCGTTGGTGTACATCGGCGTGTTCTGGTACGCTCGGTGCGGCAGCAGTGCGAACGCACGGGATGTCACCGGGTGCCGGACGCGGCCACGCGGATTCGCGGAATCCGATCGATCGGCCGGAGTCGGATGGTGCGGAGTACGAATACAAAGGAGAGGCATGATGAGACGGGCCAATTTGAGTTTGTTGCTTTCTGCGACCGTTCTTTCTTCATGGGGTTGCCAGGCTGTCGTGCGGACGCGAGTCCTCGAGCAATCTACCGGGAACGAACTGGAATTGGTCTGGGCGCATGAAAGCGGCCGGACGGGTGGCGATCGTCCCTTTGCGATCGTATGCGTTGACTCGTTCGACGATGTGATCGTAAGGTCCGAGGGGCGCGCGGGGAGGGGCCACAGTGTCGTCAAGCTGATTCAGGCCCCGTGGGAATCGGGGTCCGGTGCCAGCGTAACGGAAACACCGGCGACCGATACACGCTACTTTGAATTCGACCGTATTGCTTCCTCGTATCTGGATTCGATCTACGGTGAGACGAGCATAAGTTTTGTAAGTCAGTTGGAGACCGACGATCCCGTCCTCCTGCGCACTCCGGCGATCACCATCGCTCTGAACAACGATCACGCTTGCGGCGGGCCCGACTAGGCGACGATGCGCAACTGATCCGGGTAGCGGTCCCGCGTGTTGCGGGCATCGTCGCCCTTGATCGTACATGCGTACTCGCCCGTGCATTCGTTGCGATCGGGCCTTCCTTGAGATGGGTGGCGTCCGACTTTCCCGAGTGGGTCGATTCTCGCCAACGCACGCTCTGCGATTGCTGCCCGTCGGATGCGCAACCCGTGGAGAGTGCGGAGTTATGTGCCGATTTGTGAAGGTCCGGTTACTGAAGGGTAGTTCGCGCCTACTCCCGCGTCAGAACAACCATCGGGCTGCGCGGCACGGACCCCGGTTTAATTCACTTAAATGCCGGTGGTCCGAGGACTTCGGCGAAGGACCGCCTCTCGCCCCGATGCGGGCTTGATATCGCCTTCCGAGATTGGCTATACTCCGCTTCGCCGTAGCCCATGGCGCGCCGATGATCGTTGAGTCGGCGGACACGCCACGCCCCTCCGAGGATGTGGTTCGCCCCCTGGCATCCGGGTTACCGTGCACGAATGCACCGACCCCGAAACGGACCCTTATGTGGAAAGAAAGGTGTGCGATGATCGTACAGACAGCCGCTGAGCGTGCGGAGATGACGGGGAAGCAACACATCGACCTGGTCGAGCAGTGTGCCGCCCACAACTACCACCCCCTGCCCATCGTGGTGGCCAAAGCCGACGGCGTGTGGGTCGAGGACGCCGACGGCAAACGCTACATGGATATGCTGGCCGCATACTCCGCCGTCAACTTCGGACACTGCAATCGAGAGCTGATCGCCGTCGCGAAGGAGCAGCTCGAAAAGGTCACGCTGACGTCAAGGGCGTTCCACAATGACCAGCTAGGCCCGCTCGCCAAGGCATTGGCCGAACTCTGCGGGATGGAAGCGATTCTCCCCATGAACACCGGTGCGGAGGGCGTCGAGACCGCCGTCAAGACGGCTCGCAAATGGGGCTACCTGAACAAGGGCGTCAAGGAGGGCAACGCCAAGATCATCTGCTGCGAGAACAATTTCCATGGCCGGACGACGACCATCGTCAGCTTCAGCACCGACCCCCAATGCCGTGCCGGCTTCGGACCCTTCACCCCCGGCTTCGAGATCATACCCTACGGAAATATCAACGCACTCGAGAAAGCCATCTATGACAACACGGTGGCATTTCTCGTCGAGCCGATCCAGGGCGAGGCGGGCATCCTGGTCCCGCCGGACGGTTACCTGAAGCAAGTCCGCGAGCTGTGCACGCAAAAGAAGGTGCTCTTCATCGCCGACGAGATTCAATCCGGTCTGGGGCGGTGCGGGACGACCTTCTGCTGCGATCACGAAGGGGTCAAACCGGACATCTTCATCCTGGGCAAAGCCCTCGGCGGCGGGATCATGCCGCTCTCGGCCGTCGTCTCCAGCCGCGATATTCTCAGCGTCTTCACGCCGGGTGACCACGGCAGCACGTTCGGCGGCAACCCGCTGGCGTGTGCGATCGGCCGGAAGGTGATCGAGATTCTTCAAACCGACAAGTACCAGGCCAATGCCAGGGACCAGGGCGAGTACCTCTTCAGCAGGCTCCGAGCGATCAAGAGCGACAAGATCAGGGAGATTCGCGGCAGGGGGCTATGGGTCGGCATAGAGTTCAAGCCCGAAGCAGGCGTCGCCCGAAACTACTGCGAGCAGCTTATGCATGACGGCATGCTCTGCAAGGACACCCACGAGCAGACCATGCGCCTCGCACCCCCGCTGTGCATCACCCGCGACGAAATCGACTGGGCCCTCGAGCGCTTGGCAAAGGTGCTGGCGTAACGCGCGGAGATCGCGTACCGTACCCCCCCGAGCCGCGTGCCTGAGCCCGCGCGGACGCGCGTCCGAGCAGCGATCGGATCGAGCCACAAATGCCAGGACACAATCTTCTACAACGGAGCGTGATACGTGAGTGCAGAACTTCATGGCCGTCACTTTCTCTCGATGCTGGACTTTTCGAATGAGGAGATACTTCAGGTTGTGGATACCGCCCGCACGCTGAAGGCCGAGACTTATCCGACAAGCTCACTGCCGCTGAACGGTAAGACCCTCGCGATGATCTTCATGAAACCGTCCCTCCGAACGCGGGTGTCGTTCGAGACGGGGATGACCAAACTCGGCGGGCACGCCATCTACCTCGCCCCCACCGACATCAGCCTCGGCAAGCGGGAAACGACCGAAGACATCGCCTTGGTACTCTCACGTTATGTCGATCTGATCATGGCTCGCGTCTTCGGTCATGATGTCGTGGAAGAACTCGCCAAATACGCGACCGTCCCGGTGATCAACGGGCTCAGCGACTTCGAGCACCCCTGTCAGATTCTCGCGGACTTCCAGACGATTCAAGAACGCAAAGGCACGCTCGAAGGTGTCAACGCCTGCTACATCGGCGATGGCAACAACGTGGCCCATTCGTTGATGCTCGGGGCCGCCCGCGTCGGCATGCACATGACCGTCATCACCCCGCCGGGATTTGAACCAAAGGCGGAGGTTCAGAAAATGGCGTCCGAAGCAGCCCGTGCGACCGGATCCAAGATCGCGGTGGCGAACGACCTCGACGCCGCCGCCGGTGCCGACGTGGTTTATACCGACGTATGGGCGTCGATGGGGCAGGAAAGCGAAGCGGCGGCGCGGAAGAAGGTCTTCGCCAAGTACACCATCAACGCGGATACGATGAAGCTCGCCGATCCGGAGGCTGTCATTTTGCACTGCCTTCCCGCTCACTACGGTGACGAGATCGACCACGCGACGTCCCGCCTGCCGAACTCGGCCATCTTCGACCAGGCCGAAAACAGGATGCACGCCCAAAACGCGCTCATGGTTCACCTCGCCGGGTGAGGGCGCACAAGCGCGGCCCGCTCCGCGGGTCGGTTTCTATCATGAAGCTTATCATCGAGATCGACGGCCCGGTGCTTGACGTCGCGCCGGTGTGGTATCGCGTTCATCGCGAGGTCGCGGCGGAGTTGGATTGGTCGACGCTGGATCAGGGCACCTTCTGGCGACAGACCCGGAAGCTCGGCCGCGAAATGACGCCACTACCCGGGGCGAGGCCTGTCAAGATCAAACAGTACTTCGCGCGTTTCGACGAACGGATCGAAGCGGAAGAGATCCTCTCCGAGTGCCATCCACACGACGCGGTCGACGCCTCATTGGCATCGCTCGCGACCAGAGGGACCATCGTTTTTGTCACGCTGGGACCGAACGTCCAGGCTCGGAGGGACACGCTCGAACGACACAGAGTGCTTCGCTTTGCGACTCGAACCGAGGGTCTGAACGCGGACCCCCGCAGACGCCCGGGCGAACTGCGTGCGCTGGCGGGCGACGATCGGCGAACCCTGGTCGCCGCTGCCAGCGATTCCATCATCCGCGCCGCTGGAGAGGCCGGGCTGGTGACAGTAGGGATACCCGGCGGTCCCTGCAACGCCGATCGGCTGTACCGGGCGGGCGCCGATGTCGTGTACAAAGACCTCGAACAACTGCGCTCGGCGATCGCCGAGGGGAGCGAAGAACTCATCCGGGCGGGTTTACTCCCGCCGACGCTGGGATAAACTGCTGCCATGCCGGATTACTCGCGCTACCAGAAAGAGCTCATCTCGCGGTACTACGATCACAGGGACACGATCCTGCTCAACCGGTTGCAGGAGATCGTGACCGATCTGTTCCTGGCCGATTCGGACGCCAAGCGGAGTCGCCACTGGTCGCGCGCGAGCAAGGCCATGGAATCGCTCCGCGTACCACGTGAGCTGCGCGAACACATCCTCAAGCGGGCTGACCCCGAGATGCTCGCCAGGAACGTCCGCGACTGGCTCTCGGCCGCGAAGTCGAACGCCGCCAAGCCGTCCAAGTCGTGACAAATACTCGTCACTATCTTTGACTCAGGCTGTGGACGTATGCAGCGAGGTCGGTCAGTTCGTTTTCATCCGTGACGAGGTCCGTCGCGGGCGGCATCCCGGACTGTCGGCTGTTGTCCTTCAGCCTCGCTTCGGGCACTCCGCTGACGATGATCTCACGGATCGATTCGAGGCTCCCGTCGATGTGGAGCCACTGGTTGTCGGTGAGGTCTGGCCCGCGCGGGCCGCCGGTTCCGTTGGCCTGGTGGCATCGCCCGCATTGGCCGGCGCGATAGACGCTCGACCCCCGATTGACCGCGGCCGCGAGGTCCGCGATCTCGACCTTCGGCTCGGGACGTGCGGCGACGACGGCCTTCGAGATCGCAGATATGCACGACCGAACCTTCCGCGAGATCGAGACGTCGTTTTCCTTGCACCATGTCCGCATGGCTTTGACGATCAGCTTCCGCTCTTCGTCGACGTTCTCCACGGCGCGGGCGACGAGGGCTTCCAGTCGCGCGGGCTGCACGTCCTTGCATGTCGAGACCACCTCGGCGTCCGCGACGACCGCGGCGGCGACGTCGACCTCATCCTCCTGCTCTTCTTCCGGCGTTGCCTGTTGTCCTTCCGGGCCGGCTTGGGACTCGGGTTCCGCCGCCCCGGCACCGCCTTGAACGCGAGCGACATTGCCCTCCGCGCTGCACGAGAGCGTGTCAACACCCTCGGCAAAGGCGATGGGTTGCCGATCGGTCTCGCTCACCGACACCGCGTACCACGCTTTGCCCACCAGCCCGCTTCCCGGACGCATGGCAGCCGCCGCCTTGAGGCAGTTACCGACGACCTCTTCAGCCTGCTTCGGTGCGGGTTGTTCGCCGTAGAACACCACGTTGACGGTGGGGGCTTCCGTCTGGGCCCGCGCGCCACTCCGTTGGTCGGTGTACTCGGCCACGAAGCGCAGATTGGGGTTCGCGGCGGGCGGGTTTCGGTCGGGGCCCCGCTGCGCGAGGCACACTGACACAATTGTGACACTAATGATCGCCGGCGCTGATCGTCGAATCATGGTCGCCTCCCATACGAGAGCTACTCCCCCGCATGCACCCCTTCGGTAACGCGCAGGGTCGGCTAGTGTATCCTCGGCATCCGCGGTTTTCAAGCGAGGGACCACGCGGTACAGCGTCGAACCGAGCCCGGATGCCCAGCTCGCAACCTGCGGGTGATGCGCTGATCTGCCCGCCCGAACGCCGAACCCAGGGGGTGCAATCGGCGTGTTGGTTGACCGGCACCGCCCGCGTTCGATAGAGTCTCCGGTGTTCGGTAGGCCCGGTACGCCGTGCTCACGTGTCTGGTTCCGGGTCGACCACCGCTCGCAACTTGGAGATCGACCATGCTCGAGGGTAAGAACGTGATCCTGCGTCTGTTCACCGAAGAAGACGTCAAGGAATACGTGGAGCTCGAGAACGACTACGCCGAACTGGGCGAGTTCCTCGACCCCACGTTTCACTCGCAGATGTCCCGCAAGAAGGAGTTCGATGAGTCCAAGGGCTGGTGGGACGACGACAAGGGTTGCATGGTCATGGCTGACAAGGAGGGCCGGATGATCGGTGTGGTGGCGTTTTTCCGACGCTCCCCGTATCTCGCTGGCCTCGAAGTGGGCTACATGATTCTTCGTCGTGAGGATCGGGGTCACGGCTATGGCACCGAAGCGCTCCGCATCTTCTCCGCATACCTGTTCGACCTGAAACCGGTCCCCCGGCTCGAGCTGCTGACCGTCGACCAGAACGTTCCCGCTCGCCGTATCGCCGAAAAGTGCGGGTACAAGCACGAGGGCACCTTCCCCAACTACTGGTTCGTCCGCGGCAAATACGTAACCGGCGTCCAATACGGGCTCATGCGCGAAGACTGCCCGACGCTGGCGGAGGTCGTCGGAGGGTGAACGTCGAAGCGTCGAAGCGGTGAAACGCTGGGAACGGGGAACAGGGAACGGGCAGAATTGGGAACGAAAACGGTGGGTCTGTTTGGGTCTGCTTTTTTCGCGGATTCGCATTTTCGATAGCGCCGGGGTGGAAAGTTGGGTCTGCTCGGCATACTTTTTGTTTGCGTTTCACTTTGCTTTCCTTTTGCGCGGCGGTTTCGCGTATTCCCCGAGCCGGCGCGCGGCGCGGGCGCATCATGCGGAGCGTGCCGCCGGGGGTTATAACGTGACAGGCGCTCGGCGTGGCGCGGGCGCGCGGAGCGCGCATTGCGATTGTGGGGCACGGATTGGGGATTGGAGATTGCGGATTGGAGATTTGGTGGGGAGGTGCGGGGACGGCGCTTATCGCGCCCTTTCAGGGCTTTTTGTGCGGTGGGCGGTTGGTTCCCCAGGGCTGCCCTTCGCTTCGCCCTGGGCTTTGTTAGTGGCGCCCGTTCGGGGCTGAGTTGTGTGACAGAGTCACGCCGTGCGGCGCCTTCGCGTGTGTGGGGCGGGTTTCACCCGCCGGCGGGCGGAGGCCGCCCTACAATTTGATCCCCCTCAATTCCCCCAGGGCAAGGGCGGAAGCCAAGCGCGGAGCGGTCGTTGACGGTTACGGGTTGTGCGTGGTCTCGGCATCGGCGATAACCCTCCTGTGGCGGGTGCCCCGCCTCCGTCGGAGGTGGGGGAATCGATGACGGTACCCAGATCGCGGCAAATTGCGAAGCGGATCATCGGGTCCCCCATGTCCGGAGGACATGGCCCACTCGCCGCACCCTACGGCGCTACCTCCTATCGCCGTAGACGACGCTGCGGTCGAGCCACTCCTGCCATTGTCGGGCGAGCCTGTCGATCTCATACCCGGTGCCG
The DNA here is from genome assembly GCA_050050135.1 of Phycisphaerae bacterium. GTDB lineage: Bacteria > Planctomycetota > Phycisphaerae > UBA1845 > UBA1845. The sequence goes on along the minus strand of JASFUW010000168.1, from coordinate 292 downwards.
CACTCCGGACACTGGTGTCGGTTGGGCAAGCCCGCAAGGTCGTACCCGCACTCGATGCAGTAACGCCAGTGGTTTTGGAGCAGTCGGCGCTTGAACCGCCCGCGGCTGAAGCGGAGCCCGAACGTCATGATCAACGAATGGGCCATAAAGATGAGCGCGCATGTGGACAAGGTTACCACGCCGAAGGGCGCGGCTGTGCCGGCGAGGCGTGAGATCATGTTGACGAGTAAAACGAGGAAAAACACGAGGGCCGCCAGACCGGTCACCCGGAGGGTCACGCGCATGCCAACGA
>JASFUW010000167.1:0-9829 GCA_050050135.1 Phycisphaerae bacterium | reverse complement strand
TTAGTGTCGCAAACGCGTCACTTCCCCAGCGATGAATCGCTGGGCTAACGTCGGATGTCCCTCCAGGACAGGGGTGTCAGACGCGGCTCCAGGACACGGCTCTGGCGCATGCAGGTGAGCGATGTCGCCGCGCATGATCATGCCTGCAGAGCCGGCTGCGAGTGTCCGTGCAGGCTAATGCCTGCGGCCCGGAGGACTGCCCGGATTCTTACCCCGGACCAATCTCTACCCCGGACTAGTTGATCCACGCCGCCTTGCGGACGCCGATCCCGAGGACCTTTCGGCATTTCGGGCAGATGAACAGATACTCGGCATTGACGGCTTCAACCTGCCGCCAGTGGACCTCCTCGATCTTCCTCTCACAATGCGGACAAAGCGGATCATAATCCGCCTGATTTGACGCCAGCTTCGTCGCCATCGACTTTGCTCCTCCCTGGGTTCACCACACCGGGTCGCTAGCTGCAACACGCTGGCCCCGGTTTCTTTGCGTAGATCTTGGCACTCCAGACCTTGCCCGCCATCGTCTCGACGAACGCGTCGATCGACTCCGGCGTAACCGGACCGCCGCAGCAACTGGCCAATTCTTCGTTGTCGGGCAACTCCGTCGTAACGAAGGCTTTGAGATGAGATGCGTCGTACACGATGCGCTCGCGGACCTCGACGTCGGTAAGCCCGACCGCCCCCAGCCCGTCGAGGTAGGCCGCTTCGCTGATCGCGCCCGCCACGCAAGAGTTGTGCAGGGCTTCGTTCGTCCGAATCCACGCGGGCAGCTCCTCCGCGACGATGTCCGAAACGAGCATCCGCCCGCCCGGTTTCAACACCCGGGCGATCTCGGCGAACACCTTCGGCTTCTCGGGCGACAGGTTGATGACACAATTGGAGATGACCCAATCGACGGACTCGTTCTCGACGGGCAGGTCCTCGATCAGCCCCTTGCGAAGCTCGACGTTGTTCAGCTCCGCGGCGGCTACGTTCTCGGCGCCCTTGGCGATCATCTCGTCGGTCATGTCGACCCCGATCACCTTTCCCGACGGACCAACCTTCTTCGCGGCCAGGAGAATATCGATACCGGCGCCCGACCCGAGATCCAGCACGACCTCGCCCTCCCTGATCTCGCTGAAAGCGAGCGGGTTGCCGCACCCGAACGAATTGACCACCGCATCCGCCGGCAAGGCGGCCAACTCCTCTGACGTGTAACCCGCCAGCTTGACCACCGTCCCTTTCTGAACGGGACCGCCACAACAACTTCCCGGGGCTTCGGTTGACACAGCCTTGGCATATGCCTTGGACACGGAGTCACGTACCTTCTGATTGTCGTTCATGACTGACTTCCCTTTATCGTTGTCTTACCGTGGTGCCAAACCGAGTCGCTACGCCGATCCTCAACGTACGCACCCGCCACGCCGCCACTCGCGCGGTCCGGTCGCATGTCCATCATTCCGGACAACACGCCTCGATCGCATCAGCCATCTCACGCAACTTCGATGCCAGCTCGGGGTAGCGAACCGTATAGTAAACCTCCTTGCCGCGTTTTTCGGCGCGGAGCATTCCGGCGTCCCTCAGCGTCGCCAGGTGCCGGGAGACCACCGAGATGTTGGTCGGGCAACAGCTCGCCACCTGGCTGACGGTCTGTGGGCCGCACGATCGGGCCAACCGCACGAGAATCGAAATACGGCTCGGGTCGCACAACGCCTTGAAGAACCGAGCCTCCAGCAGCTCGTCGATGCCGCGGCAGCACTGGCGCGCCTCCGCCGTCGTTGCTTCGTGTTTTTTGCTCATTTGCGTCATTATGCAAATATACAACACCTCGCTGCGGAAGTCAAATCCGGGGTCGATCGAGCTTACTCCGCGACTGCGGAGGCTAGGACAGACGTTGTGGCTTGCAACTAAAGGGCGGTGCGGCCGAGCAGCGCGGCTCCGACGGCGCCGGCGTCGTCCCCCAATCGAGCGCGCTCGATGGCCGGTCCCTCCCCCGCAGTGACGATCGCTAGGAGTTCCGGCAGAACCGTGACCACGCCGCCGCCCACCGAGATGACGTCTGGCTGGAACCGCGCGGCCAAGTTCACAACGGCTTCTCTGATGGCTCCGGCACCGTCCGTGACGAGTTCCACCACCCGTTTGTCCCCGCGGTGATAGGCTTGCACGAAACCTTCCAGTCCGCCCGAGAGGCCGCGCTCCCTCGCGCGGTCGCCGAACGCGGCGCCGGAAGCCAACGTCTCGAGGCAACCGGTCAGCCCGCACCGACATGGGATCGCATTCGGTGTCCGGTCAACGATCATCACGTCCAGATGCTTTCCCCCGTGGCGGACGAACTCCTGGAGCTTTCCGTCAACCACCACGCCACATGCGACCCCGGTCCCGATACGGAGGTGCACGAAACGACCGGGCTTCGGTGTCCTGGTTGCATACTCACCCCATGTGGCGGCGTCGGCGTCGGTCACGAGCGCGCAAGATTGACCGGTCTGCTCCGTTATCGTCGAGCGGATCGGAACGCCTTCCATAAACGGCAGGTTCACGGAGCGCAAAAGCGTCATGTGGTTGGCATCGAGGACACCGGGAACCGCAACTCCGAGTGGCACGGAGTTGTCATTAGAGATCCCCGCACCTGACCGGAGCTGCGATGCAGCTTCCACGACCCACCCAATCAGCCGCGTTGCCGAATCGACCTCGGCCGTCGGTCGCCGCCGGCGCGCGAGCACGCGACCAGCCTCGTTGACGGCAGCCGCACGGATGTGTGTCCCGCCGACGTCAACGCCGATCGCGATCGATCCTTCAGTAGCCGACATGGGAACCCCGCCACAAACTGACAGTCCCGGTGCACCGCGATCACGACGACCGGAACGCCAGTCGGCGCAGAAACGGGATCGCGCTCTCCCTCAACCTGGTCCGGTCGGCACTTTGTGCATCGGGTGCGGGCCGGCCGCGCCGATCGAGCCGCTCGAACAACGAGTTATACGCGAAGGCCGCGAAGTGCGGCGTGTTCCGCAACGAACCGCGAATCTGGGCGATGACCGTTTTCCCATCGCGTTTGTCGAACATGATGCCCACGACCACAGGAACCCTTCGGCGCACGTCCGACCACGTCGACAGGGTCTTTGTGAATGCCTGCGTGTCACTGGTGTAGTTCATGGGAAACACGAGATCGAGCAGCCCCTCGTTGATCCAGCGCCGTGCGTCTTGAAAGTGTTCGCGCTTGGCCTCGTCCGGGCTCGCGCCGACCGCAGCGCTCAAGGCGACCTGTGGGCGGACCTTCCGAACCATCGAACGGACGTTGCGAACCAGGCGGTTCACCTGTTCCGTCCGCCAACCGCTCCACAGCCCAGGAGCCGAGGACGGACGGTGCCCGGTCGCCCGGCGGAACAGCTCCACCGTGCGCGGGTCGCGCGGATAGTCCGGCACGCGGCGCGTAGGACCGTACGCACTGTTCCACTCGTTCGGGAAACGAATGTAGTCCATGTGCAACCCATCGACCGGATATCGCGTTACGATCTCCCGCAGAACGGCCACGATATAGCTCCGCACCTCGGGGTAGCAGGGGTTCAGGCTGTTGTACCATCCGAGCGGCTCGCGCCGACCGGAAGCGTCGTGCCAGAACCAATCGGGATGGGCGTGGTAGAGCTGTCGGGGGTTCGCGGGGGGCTTTTTCCCGCGCCAACCCGGCATCACGTTCACCCACGCGTGCAAACCGAGCCCGCGTCGGTGCGCCTCTTCGCACGCGACTTTCAACGGGTCGAATCCGGGATCGCGCCCGCCAAGTTCATCGGCCCACGGTTCGATCTTGGATCGGTAGAACGCCGTACCGTTCCCCCGCACCTGGAACAGGACCGTGTTGAAACCCGCCGCCTTGCAGTTTTCCATGATGACGGCGATGTCAGAGGGTGACTTATAGTCCCAGCGGGTCACCCAGATAGCACGGATCGGGCCGGTCGCCGGCGCCTTATGGATTCCGGGGCGTGCCCGTGGCTGACATCCACTCGACAGCCACAAGGCCGCGATCGAAATACCCACAACCGTTACATACGATGCCCTCGGAACGCGTCCGGGCGAGAATCCCACACCGGATCGATTCAATGATGTGCTCACTCGGGTCACCTCCTTGGTCACCGATGTGACGGAACCTCTTATCTTGTTACGAGATCGGTTCGCGCGGACTGATGGCTTGACCCACCCGCCCGCCAACCTCTTTCAGAAGCCCCTCAGCCGCATCGCGGTCCACCGTCTCCCGATGCATGACCAGTGCGGTCTTCACGTGTCCGCCGGCCGCGTCCAACAGGGCAAGCGACGCCTCCCGCGACAACCCGGTAAGCGTCCCGATGATCCTCGCGCCGCGGTCGCGGAGTTTGGCGTTGGCCACCGTATTCACGTCAACCATCAAGTTTTCGTACACCTTCCCGGTCCGAACCATGGCGATCGTCGTAATCAGATTCAGGACCATCTTGGTCGCCGTCCCCGCCTTCATCCGCGTGCTGCCCGTCAGGACCTCGGGTCCCGTCACCACCCTGATCGACACATCAGCTTCGTCCGCGACCTGTTCCTCCGGCACGCACGCCAGAAAAACCGTCCTCGCACCCAGCTCGCCCGCACGGCGCAGCGCGCCGTGAACGAAAGGCGTGGTCCCTCCAGTGGCGATAGCTACAACGACGTCGTCGGCTCCAACCTTGCGGTCGTCCATGGCGGCTGCCCCGGACTCCGGCACGTCCTCAGCCCCTTCGACACTTCGGGTCAGTGCCTCGAGCCCGCCCGCTATGACGCCCTGCACTTGGCTAGGCTCCGAAAGAAACGTCGGCGGACACTCGGTGGCATCGAGCACACCGAGCCGACCGCTCGTACCCGCACCGACATAAAATAAGCGCCCGCCTGCGCGTAACGCCGCGACAACCAGCTCGACGGCCTCACAGATATCATCGCCCGCAGCCTGCACGGCGCCCGCCACCGTCGCGTCTTCCCGATTGATCAGATCGAACGCCTCGCGCGTGGTCATCCGGTGCAACTGCATGGACCGCACGTTGCGATGTTCAGTTGTGAGGTGACCACGGTCGTCCACAACGACGCTCCGGACGGGTGTTTAGGTCGCGCCCTGATCCCGATGGCACTGTACACTGAACGTAGACGACACGAAATAGCCGCGCTGCGCCCATCAACGGTGCACGCGGGTCCTGGACCAACCGGAGCGGCAAGAAGCCGGTTACGTCAACTCGACGTCCCAGTAGGCGTTGTCGAGGAATTGCTTCCACGATGCGTATCGACCGTCGGAGAGCTTCATTCGGATGACCGGGTTCCGTCGGGGCTTTTCCGCCGGACGGACCAGGCGGACCCCCGCCTGCTCGGGTGTTCGGCCGCCCTTCTTGACGTTGCATCTGTGGCATGCGCACACCACGTTTTCCCACGTCGTCGGACCCGACTGCGAACGCGGAATGACGTGGTCCAGGCTGAGCTCCGACGAAGGGAAACGTTTCCCGCAGTACTGACACGTGTTGTCATCCCTCGCGAACAGGTTCCGCCGGTTGAATTTGACGTTCTGCTTGGGAAGTCTAGAGAACGTCAATACGCGGATGATGCGGGGAACCACCAGGTCAAACCGAACCGTCCGAACCCAATCGTGTTCCGCCGGCTCGAACTCCCGCTTGAACGCGCTGAGCTCGGTCCAATCCCGGAAGTTGTAGGAGACGTAGCGGCCGTCCTCGATGTGCACGATCTCCGCGACGGGTTGATCGTAAGGATCGAGCTTGAACAGAAGCGCGAACGCCCGCCGCACGCTGATCACGCGCAGGGCCGCGTAGTGTGCGTTCAAAAGGAGCACACTTCCCGATAGACCGGTCCGCGGGCTGATCGCTGCTGTGGCTGCGAAGACTACACCTCCCGCTGAGCCTCTACGCCGCCGAAAACGGCACCCAGCACCCTATTATAACCCCGTATCCAAAGCCCTACAAGCAGGATTGAGCCGCAGCCCTTGCCTCCACTGATCCCATCGCCCGCATCTGCGCGGCGGTCTGGGTGACGGCCCGACGGGGGCGATGCACGCGGGCCCGCGCGGGCTCCAGGCGCGCCAGGCCACGTTCCGCCCGCAGCGCGCGTCGGTGCCGCCGGTACGCGGCACCTGAAGCGGAAAGCTAGGGCATCAGGTCCGCGCGTCTCTGCGGTTGGCGGCCGGCGACGGTGCCCTCAGCCGTCAGCACCGGACCCGGTCGTGCCGCCGCCTTTCGCTGCGCCGCAACCGCGTCGCGATGATCGGCGATGCCCTGCGCCGCTGCCACCGGGTCGTCCATGATCTCGCAGAGTTGGAAGTCCTCTTCGGAAATGTAAGGGTGCTCGCCGAGTTGGTACGTCTTCATCCACTCCAACAGCGGCGACCAGAACGCGCTGCCCATGAGGATCACGGGAAACCGCTCCGTCTTTTGCGTCTGGATCAGCGTCATCGACTCGAAGAACTCGTCCATCGTTCCGAACCCGCCGGGGAAGCACACGAACGCAACCGCATACTTGACGAACATGACCTTGCGACAGAAGAAGTAGCTGAAGTCCAGCGACACCGTCTGATACGGGTTGGCAAGCTGCTCATTCGGGAGGTAGATGTTGAGCCCGACGCTTTCACCCCCCGCATCGTATGCCCCCTTGTTCGCCGCCTCCATGATCCCCGGTCCGCCGCCGGTCAACACCGCGAAACCGCGCTTCACCAGCTCGCGACCGAGCTGCTCCGCCACCCGGTAATTCGGATTGTCCCGACCGATCCGCGACGACCCGAACACCGATACCGCAGGCGAAACCCGCGACATCGTCTCAAACCCCTCGACGAACTCGGCCATGATGCGGAAGATGCGCCAGGTCTCCTCCGCCGCCGTTGCCTGTTGACCGGATACGTTCACCATCATCTGCACGCCACGCACACCCACGCCGGACCGTCCCCCGCGCGTGCTGGAAAGCGAACTCTAGCAAAGTCTACGAGGGACACAACATGCCCGTGACGATCCGCCGCCATCCGGCTACGTCGCCTGCGGTCAACCCAGGCCGCCGTCCTCACAGTAGCAGCCGCCCAACCCTGCTGGATCGCCGAAACAAACGCATGTCCTGATCCTCACCCGCGTGCTAGAATAATACCGCACTGGGTTCCGTTGCAGGATGGTTGGGCGGTGGCGCTCGCCTCCGCGGGTGCTCGCCGCGTCCGACACCCTTCCTGTTCGCGGAACCTCACGCCGCCACAAACTGGAGAGCGTCGGTATGGACTTCCAACAAAACGAATCTGACAAGGAAACGCCGTGAGACGTAAATCCCACCCGGTGCGTGCGTATGTCGGCGTTGCGCTCGGCGCGCTTCTGCTCTGGCCGGCGGCGGCCATGTCCGGTCCCAACCTGATGGCCATCGGGGATTACAGCCTGGTCCCCACCCGCCGGGCGACGGGTCGCGACAGCTTCTCCGGCAACAAGATCGTCTACAGCTTCGACGAACCGGAGTTCAATTTTGGGCGCGTGGTCGTCGAACCCGAGGGGCCCAACTCGGTGGTCCGCCGCGACCTGTTCGTCGGGTTCGACGGAAACGGATTGGCCGTCGGAAGGCGCGGCGGCCGCATGACCGCGAGAATAGCGAACGTCGAGATTTGGCTGAGGGTTCAGGGACGCATCCGCGGTGACCGCCGTCTGGCATGGGAGGCGGACGTCGATTCGACGACCGACGTGCTCGGACCGGGCCTCGAAGCCGTCATTCCCGTGTGCTGGGCGGACGGACGGCAAATGGGTGCACCCGTCACCATCCACAATCCCCCCCCGCCCGACGACGACCACATCCAGCGCCTCCTCATCCCCCACGGAGAGGTCGAGGTCGGTCCCTTCCAACGCACCTCGGGCGGGGTCTGGGTCGTGCTCGAGCCCGAAGACTACGGAGGGTATTTCGTGGTCCGCCGCTTCTCCCTCAGGGAGATAGAGACAAGGGCGGACCTGCGGGACGACGAGAGAATGCCCGCCCCGGTCGCCTACGTGTCCATCCGCGACGTTCCTGAAGAGCGGCTTCCGCGTGTCCTGCTCCGCGCCGCCCGAACGCTGCGCGAGGCGAAGGGCGAAGGCCCCTTCTGGGAGTCCAAGAAAGGTGCCGAGGAAAGTGTCAAACTCACGGCACAAGTCGCCTCGGCCCTGGCGGAGCTCAATCCCCACGAGGAGTCGGTGCCGCCCGCTATGGAATGGCTCGCCGAACAGCAACCGGAGGAGGACGAACTCTGGAACATGGAGACCGTCGCACAACGCCTCTACTGCATGGCACGCCACGCCCCATTCAGGGACTTTCGCCGCATCATCCACACCGACGCCGATTTCCTGATCAATGCCCAGCTCGAGGACGGCGGCTGGTCAGACCGCAGTGCAATCGAACTCGAGGTGGGACCGGCCATCGTCCGGTCCGACAACGATCACTCCTTCATCGCAACGCGAAGCCTCCGCGAGGCCCGCTTCGCCGGAGTCGAGATGACCGCGCGCACCTGGCGCCGCGCCCTCGCGTATTGGTCAAACGCGCAGGCCTACGACGGGGGATACCGCCAGCGGCACGAGCGGTTCGGCGGGCTGGGCCAAGCCACGACCAGCGCATACACGGCGTACGGTGCGGCCGGGTTGCTCGGCTCGTTGGACATGGCCGCGGGCGTCGGCGGACGCCGGTGCCTCGCCTACCGCGGAAGCAGGAGACAACTTCACGCCGCCACCGATGCACTCGCCTGGCTCCACACCAATTACGGCGAACCGTTCCGCGACCTGGGATCACTGGTCACCAGCCCCGATCCGTTCTCCGCGCCCACCGCCCTCGAGTTCCTCGGCGAAGTCTCCGGCGTCTCGCGTTTCAACGACAAAGACCACTTCGCCGAGACGGCAAACAGCCTGCTGAAACACTTTGACGACCAGAGCGGCCTCTTCGGCGTACGCAACCAGGACGGCTCCTGGGACGAGACGCCGTCACTCAGCCGCACCGCCCGAGCACTCGAGGTCCTCGCCCGTGGCGCAGCGCCCATCGCGTGCCAGCGCATTGTCGCCGGCGACGATGAGACCGACTGGGGACAGTTCAGCGGCGACGCGGTCCACCTGGTCCGCTACCTCGGCGCACAGCGCGGGCAATCCCTGAACTGGAAACGCGCCTCGATCGGCGATGATATCCACCGACTGGCCAAAGTCCCGATCCTGATCCTGAGCGTTCTTGGTGAATTCGAATGGTCCAACGCCCAATGGAGCAAGATTCGCGCCTATTGCCTGAGCGGCGGAACGGTGGTCGTTGTGTTCGGCGAGGAACAACAGGCGATCCGCAAGCCGGTGATCGCCACCATACGGACCACCTTCCCGGAATATGAACTCGCCCCCCTTCCGCCGGACAGCCCGCTGCTCTCGAGTGATATCCGGCTGTCACCGGCGCCTCAGGTGCAGGCGATGGGCAACGGCTTTCGGCACTTTATTTTGATACCCGACGAGGACTGGGCTTGCCACTGGCAGCTTTACGACACAGAGCAGAACAGTGTGAGCTTCGCATTCATGAACAACCTGCTCACGTACGCCACGGACGGCCGCGAGCTTCCCGCGTCATATGTCCGCTCCAGCTACCCTTCCGGCTGGGCAGCCACGTTGATGCCGCACAACATGCGCATCGCCCGCATCGAGGTCGGCGGTAAGGTGCCCGCCTATCCGAACCTGATCAAAATGATGGACCGTCTCTCGCGCGAGAAATACCGCCTCGGGATCACCGAAACGATAAACCCAGAGGACGCCGACCTGTTGTGGGTCTCGGTCACGGGCAACGCGCATACCGCCGGAGACGTCAGATCGCAACTCGAAGCCGCACTCAAACACGGAACCAGCCTGTTCATCGA
>JASFUW010000166.1:0-9849 GCA_050050135.1 Phycisphaerae bacterium | reverse complement strand
ATTCGCCAGGAGGACGCCAAAGCACTCGAGAAGCGCACCAAGTATACCCAGAAGTACAAGGACCTGGTCAAGGCCGACATCATCTGGGAGGTGGCGACCGAGCGCAGTGAGATCAAGGCCGAGATTTTCTCGGAGATCGAGAAACTTGTCGACCCGGAGAGTGTGGCCGCAGTCTTCTCCAATACGTCTTCCCATACGACGGAAGAACTGGCGGTTCTGTTCAAGTCGGAGGCGTTCCGCGAGAAATTTCTGACCGTTCACGGGTACTTTCCATTCGAAGCAAACCGCCTCATTGACGTGATGAAGGGAAAGTATGCGTCGAATGACACTTTCATGCTCGGCGTCGTGTTTGCCGATCAGATACTGGAAAAGACGGTCATTGCACTGCCCGTCGACCATCATGGGTACTTGACCGATCCCATTTTTCAGGCGATGGGCGCCGTCATGTCGTGGGATGTGCAGACCGGCCAGGACATTGTCCAACTCGGCGGTCTGTGGGACCTGTTCACCGCCAACCCGTTTTCCGTGCTCGATCAGACCGGGCACATGCCCTACACGGAATCATCGCGGCACCTCGGCGATGCATTGCCCGAGCATGATCGACTGCGAAGCCTCTACAAACGAGATGGGAAGTACTACCCGGACTGGATCGCGAAGCTCGAAAAGGACGGCGCGACGGGTGTGAATTCGACCGCACGAAGAGGATTCTTTTTGTGGAGTGAGCCGGGCCGCCCGAAACCCACGAAGGTCTTTGACCCCGCCAGTAACGACTACGTTCCGATCGGGGAGGTTTCACGAAAAGAGTACTGGTCCTACTATGAGGCCACAGAGCGAGACCGGCGCGCGGGCAGGATCAAGAGCCCGCAGTCGCTGGTGCACGTCGCCTGTGCGGATGACGCCGGCGGGCGGGCGTTCAGGCGATATGCACTTCCCATTCTGCTTTACGCTCTGGATATGATTCAGGATCGGGTCGCCACGCCGGGCCAAATCAACCATTCGACCCGGGCGGGTCTGAGATACAAAGCCGGGATCATCGAGGTGATCGACACGATGATTGCCCACCTGACCGTCGACGGCGTCATGGAGCTGGCTCGGCGCGCGCGGGACGAGAACGGTGACGATCCCAATATGCTCGAGATGCTCGACGTGGACGGCGACGTCGGTCCTCGTAAGGGCCGGCCCTGCTTCCTACACGACATGAAGAAGCGCAACATCGACCGACTGCTGGGCTACGGCCGCTTCTTTGGAACACCGGTTGCAGAGGTGGACGTCGACACCGGCGACTACAGAGGGTGCTACCTCGATCTGAAATTCACCGAGCCGGCGTCCCGCGACCGCGTGTGCAGCATCGTGTTCAATAATCCGCTCCGCGGGAACGTCTGGAACAAGGCCACCCTCGACCAATGTGGGCACGCCTTCAGCCAGGTGCTCAAGCTGCACCGCGCCGGGCGGTGCGGGGCGGTCTTGTTCACGGCGGCCGGCGGCGGAATGCGGATGTTGGGCGCCGACGCGCGGGAGTTCAACCGAGGTTGGTTTCAACGCGAAAAAGGGTACGTTCCGCAGGAGGAAGCCACAGCGGCTGCCTTCACGCGCAAGGGCATGGAGCTGTTTCGCCTGATTCAGCGAAGCCCCGTCGCGACCATCGGCGTGTTCGGCGAGAAGTGGGGCGGCGGTGCGGAGTTCAACTACTTTCTGGACCTGCGTTACGATGTACGAGCCGAGGGGTACGTCTTCGACAGCCTCGAACGGCAGACGAAGTGGCAGCCCAAGAACACCTACAACCAGCCGGAACTGGACTACGCCATACTCGGCGGGTTCGGGGCTGCGGGGGAAATGAAGAGACTGGGGATGGGCGACTCGGTTGTCTTCGAGATGTTCGACGTGGGGATGACCGCGGATCGGGCCTATCAGGTCGGGCTTAGCAACGGCGTCTTCGATGACGAACTGGAGGCACTCAGGCGCGGTTACGAACGTGCCCGATTGATGGCCAAGGACGCCCCCTATTCGAGGGCGCTGTTCAAAAAGCAGCTCGAACGCGGGATCGATGACGACGCGCTTGCCAGGGAAACCGGAGAGGTCTTCAATCCGCGGAAGAACCCATACATCAGTGTGGGGCTGTTGGCCCTGCTCGACCGCGGCGCCCGAGCACCGAAAATGAACTATGCCTGCGACGACGCGAAACTGCCCGGCTGGCAGTATCCGACTGAGGACGGCGTCGCCGAAGCGGGCTTTTCTGAAGAACCGAACGAGAAGACGGCCCGGTAGAAGGAGTGTCACGTGAACAGCGGCTCATGCTCATCCGGCTCCTGCCATACGTGCGGTCTTCCAGTCAGTCAATGGGCGGCCGGGGATTCAAACCCGTGTCAGACACCGGATAATCACGGTATAGGAGACACGACAATGGTTAGTCAAGCCGGGCTTGACCAGGAGACCTTCCAGACCTTCCGCAACTGGCGCGTCAACCGCGCCGAGTATGCCAAGGCGTGGAAGGACCGAACAGGGGGGAAAATCGTCGGGTATTTCTGCACGTATGCCCCGGAAGAACTGATGCACGCTGCGGGGGTATTGCCCGTGCGCATCATGGGCAGTCACGAGACCCAGGACGTGACCGAGCCGCACATCTTCGCGATGTTCTGCCCGTTCTGTCGAGACTGTCTCGCGCAGGGACTAAAGGGGCGGTTCGACTATCTCGACGGCATCATGATCGCCCAGTCCTGCCTGCACATTCGGCAGGCGTTCACCAGTTGGCAGAAGCACATTCCGATCGACTACAGTTACTACCTCCCCATGCCCCACCATGTGCAGAGCCCGCACGCGACGCCGTTTCTCACCAAGGAACTGCAACAGTTCAAGGCGTCACTCGAGAAGTGGACCGGCAAGAAGATCACCGAAGACGCGCTCTCCAAAGCCGTCGAGGTCTACAACCGCAACCGCGACCTGATGTGGAAAGTCTACGACCTGCGGAAGGGAGAGTCCCCGCCGCTGACAGGTGAGGAGAGCATGGAGATGGTCCTGTCCGCCCAGATGGTGGACAAGGAGGATCATAACGCTGCGCTCGAGGGGCTGCTCACGAGCCTAGCGACCCGCAAGCCGGAACGGGAGACGGGCACACGGCTCATGATTCTGGGAAGTGAGGACGACGACATTGCGTTCATCAACATGGTGGAGTCGTGCGACGCGACATTCGTGGCCGATGACCACTGCACGGGAACCCGATACTTCTGGAACAACGTCGAAGGGAATGGGGATCCGCTCGAGTGCATCGCCGACCGATACGTCAAGCGCGTGCCGTGTCCGACGAAGGACTGGCCCACTCGCAGCCGTGCTGAGCATGTTCTCGCGCTCGCGAAGGAATACAACGTGCAGGGCGCAATCGTCATGCAGCAGAAGTTCTGTGATCCGCACGAACTCGATATACCCGCCCTGACGAAATCTCTCAACGCGAACGGTGTGAAAACGCTGTTCCTCGAGTTCGACGTGACTGTTCCATTGGGGCAGTTCAAGGTACGGGTCGAGGCGTTTCTGGAAATGCTGCAGGAAGATGATCTTTTCTGATTCGCATTCACGGGAAGCAAATAGTCATGGCAGAGAAAACAGAGTACAAGACGGCGCCGCTGAAGTGCTGGAACAGAGCCAAGGAGCTGCGCCAGAAATACTATGAGGATTACGCCAAAGCCCACGAGCGCGGCGGCTTGCGCTGGGCGGGCGGCGCATGGAGCTTCAGTGCGGTCCCCTCGGGCCTGGGTAAAGACGTGTGGAGTCTGACGAGCGAGCCCTACGCCGCCAGCATCGCCTTCAAGAAGGACATGTCCATCCGCTGTCTGGAAGCCGCGGAAAAGGCGGGGTATGCGCGCGACCTGTGTGCGTATATGCGAAACTACTGGGGCTCGGTGATTCTCAACGAGTACGCATTCGGTGGTGAGTTTCCGACGCCCGATTTCATCTGGCAAGATCACATTTGTTGCAGTCATGCCAAGTGGTATCAGGTGGTCAGTGATCTCGAGGGCGGCCTTCCGCACTTCAGCATGGATGTGGCGGTCGGCCCCTACAAGGACATTGCTCCACACAAGATCGACTACCTCGTCAACCAGATGCACGACGGCATTGCGTGGATGGAGAAGACGACGGGCAGAAAGTATGACGATGGTCTGCTGATCGAGGCCGTCAAGAGCGAATTTCGGTCGACGTCGAAGTGGGCTGCGATCTGTGCGCTCAACAAACACATTCCGGCGCCGCTCGATGAAAAGAGCATGTATTCGCTGTACGTGCTGGGCACTCTGAACAAGCACGCCGAGGAGGTCGCGGACTTCTACGACGAGCTGTATGACGAAGTGCAGGAGCGGATCGATCAAGGCATTGCGGCCATTCCGAACGAGCGATGTCGGTTGATGAGCGATACCCAGCCGCCGTGGGGATTCCTCAGTATCTTCAGGTACATGGAGGAATATGGTGCACTGTCCGTCGGATCGCTCTATACTTTCGGTCTCATCGGCATATGGGAGGACAAACCGGACGGATCGTGGGGGCCGCGAACCACGCCCATGGAGAAGGGCATCGAGATCCGCGATCGCGACCAGGCGCTTCGTCTCTACGCCGACTGGACGTTGAGCAAACCGGAGTGGCAGCACTTCTATTCACCGCACATCAAAACGGAGATGATGATCCGGATCGCGAAGGAATGGAAACTCGACGGCATTCTCCTTCACTACAACCGAGGGTGTGAGGGACTGTCCGTGGGCATCGCCGAGAACCGTCTGGGACTGATCGAGGCGGGTTACCCCGTGATGTCCTTCGAGGGGAACATGGGGGACGAGCGCGAGTTCGACGAGGCTCGTGTGAGGGTCCGGTTTGACGCGTTCATGGAAACGCTCGGCTTCAAGAAGAACGGGAGAGCAGGATGATCACCGCCGGCATTGATATCGGAGCAAAGACCATCAAGGTGGTTTTGTTGAAGGACGGCCAGATCGTGACCAAGGGATTGGCCCCCGCCGGTCTGGATACCGACGCCGCGACGAAGGACGCCATGACGGCGGCACTTGCCTCCGCAAAGCTGAAGGAGGACGGCATCGATCGATACATGGCGACGGGCACCGGTCGCACGAGCTGTCCGTTCACCAAGGAAACGATCACGGAAGTCGGGGCTGCCGCCAAAGGCGCGACGCACGTCTTGAATACGTGTCGAACCGTGATCGACGTCGGCGCCGAGGAAGGACGCACGGTCCGGTGTGACGCGGGGAAGGTCATCGACTTCGCCTTCAACGAAAAGTGTGCAGCCGGGGCGGGCACGTTCGCGGAGGGAATGGCACGGGCGCTCGAGGTGAGCCTCGAGGAGCTGGGTCCGCTCTCCCTGCAGTCCAAGCAGCCGGTACCGATGAATGCGCAGTGTGCGGTTTTCGCGGAATCGGAGGTGGTTACACTGATCCACGCCAAGACGCCGCGCGAGGACATTGCCCGCGCGGTACTGGACGCGGTGGCCAGCCGCATCATCTCAATGGTCAGGAAGGTCGGGTTCGAGAAGGACATCGTGCTGATCGGCGGTATGGCACTCAATCCCGGCTTTGTAGAGGCGATGAAGCGCGGATTAGAAATGGATGTTCATGTACCCGACGATCCCGAGTACATCGGCGCACTGGGCGCAGCCCTTGCGGCTCGGGAAGATGCGGCTTGAGCGTCAAAGACCCAAGCGGGAGGTAATTACGTTGACTGAGAAGAAGGAATTCTGGCGCTGGAAGGAATATCGCTGGCACGACGAGAATATGGACTGGAAACAGGCCGACATCGTCAGCGCCGGCATAGACATAGGCTCGGTGAGTTCTCAAGCCGTGATTCTGCTGGACGGCAAACTGTACGCCTTCAGCAATCAGCGTACCGGTTCGGACAGCCCCGAAAGCGCCAACAAAGCCATTAACTGGGCGATGGAAGGCACCGGGATGGCCCTCGACAATATCCACTATACCGTGGGCACCGGGTACGGGCGGGTCAACGTTCCCTTCGCCGACAAGGCGATCACCGAGATTGCCTGTCACGCGCGGGGCGGCAATTTCATGTACGGTCCGAGCGTGCGCACCATTCTCGACATGGGCGGACAAGACTGCAAAGCCATACGCTGCGATGAGCGTGGGAAGGTCGAGGCCTTTCTCATGAACGACAAGTGTGCCGCGGGTACAGGTCGAGGTATGGAAGTCTTCGCCGACCTGCTGTCCGTTCCGATTCAAGAGGTCGGCGATCTTTCGCTGTCCGTCGAACAAGAGCCTGAGGCCGTCTCGAGCACGTGTGTGGTCTTTGCAAAATCGGAGGCGTCCGCGCTGCTGCGCGAGGGCTGGCCGAAGAACAAGGTCCTGGCTGCATATTGTTCCGCCATGGCCCATCGCGTGGTGACCTTGCTCGAACGGATCGAAGTGAAGAAGGACTTCGCCATTACCGGCGGAATCGGAAAGAACTCCGGCGTGGTCAATCGACTGGAGAAGGAACTGAATCTGGTCGCGTTGAAGAGTGATTACGACTCCCAGATTGCCGGAGCGCTGGGCGGTGCGCTGTTTGCGCAGGCATTGGAGACCAAACGCCGGAAGAAGTAGACGTTGTCTGCGATCTCGGCGGCGGGCAGTGTAGTTTCAGGAACTCCCCTATGATTGCGAACTACGGATACAAGGACGGGGCGGGCGACTTCTTTATCGCGATTGACACGGACAAGTGTGATGGCTGTGGAGATTGCGTCGAGGCTTGCCCCAACAACGTGTTCACGGTGTGTGAAGACCCGAACGACCCCCTTCGCGAAGAGCCGGTCGCCATCGTCGGGGAAGAGCACCGAAAGAAGCTGAAATACACCTGCAACCCCTGCAAGCCGGACAAGGATCGCCCGCCCTTGCCATGCGTCCAGTCGTGCAAACCGCTGGCGATTTCGCACTCCTGGTAGGGGTACTCGGGTTGCGCTGAACTGAAAGACGTTCGGGTCGGTTCGAGATGATCAGCATTACCATCAATGGCAGCTCATTTGACGCCGCGGAGGGCGCATCCATTATCGAGGCGGCGGCGGCCAACGACGTGTACATTCCCACGCTGTGTTACCACCCCGATCTAGAACCGTTTCATAATCTGCCGCTCGCTTCGCGCGTCTTTCGGGGTGAGGAGTGCTACGAAAACGAGGACGCCGCGCCTGACGACATCCAAAACCTCGAAGGCTGTGGACTGTGCGTCGTCGAAGTTGAGGGCCACGCAACGCCGCAACGGGCGTGTCATACGACGATCACCCCGGGCATGTCGATTCGCACCGACACAGAGGCATTGCAGCTCGCGCGACGCGACAGTTTGATGGCCATCCTCGGTCGACACCCTCACGCCTGCATTACGTGCGCCCAGCGTCACGGTTGCAGTCTGGAGGACTGTTCCTCGAATGTCCCCAAGGGGGAGCGCTGCTGCAGTCAGTTTCACAACTGCGAACTGCGAAAGGTGGCCGAGCATGTCGGCGTCAAGCCCGAGACACCACGCTACGTCCCGCCCGGTTCACCCGTATTGGAGGATGAACCGCTGTTTACGCGCGACTTCAACCTGTGCATCGACTGTGCGAGGTGTGTTCGGGCGTGCAATCAGCTTCGAGGGGTGGAGGCATTGGGGATTGTACACCGTGGCGGCCGGTTGACCGTCGGCAGTGTTGCGGCGACGCTCGCCGAATCCGGGTGCAAGTTCTGCGGCGCCTGTGTGGAAGTGTGCCCGACGGGCTGTCTGAGCGACAGTGTTCCGCAGACCGGGAGCAGGCAGGAATGGCTGGTCCCTTGCGTCCATACCTGCCCCGCGGGAGTGGACGTGCCCGAGTATATCCGTCGCATTGCCAAGGAGGATTTTAACGGAGCGGCCGCCGTGGTTTGGGAGAAGCTCCCACTCGCACACACACTGGGACACATATGCTTTCATTTGTGTGAGTACGAGTGCCGGCGCAACCAGGTCGATGATCCGATCGCGATCTGCGCGCTCAAACGATTCGCATTGAGCGCGGGAAATCGCTCGGCCCCCGTGCGGGCACAGGATGGACCCACCCGTACAAAACGCGTGGCGATCATCGGTGCAGGGCCGGCGGGTCTGACGGCGGGATCGCACCTGCAAACCAGAGGGCACGCGGTCACCATCTTCGAAGCCTCAGAGTCCGTAGGTGGAATGCCGGCGCTGTCGATTCCGGAGTATCGACTCCCGAGACCGGTGTTGGAAAAGGACGTGGCTGCGGTCCGGAGTCTGGGGGTCAAGATCAAGACGGGTCATCGCCTGGAGTCCGGCGACGCGATGGCTGCTCTGCTCGAACAGGGGTTCGACGCGGTGCTGGTGGCAGTCGGGCTCCCGCATTCAAGGCGACTTCCGATCGAGGGCAGTGATTTTGACGGCGTCCACTGGGGATTGGAGTTTCTCGAAGCCGTCAAATCCGGACATTCGATCGAGCTGGGGGAAGACGTGGTCGTGGTCGGCGGCGGAAACGTTGCAATGGACGTGGCCATGACCGCACGCCGACTCGCCACAGGCAGCGTCCGCCTCTATTGTCTGGAGTCCCGCGAGGAGATGCCGGCCTACGCCCATGAGATCGACAAGGCGGAGGCCGAGGGCATAGAGGTCAATCCGTCGTGGGGTCCGGCCACGATCCGTGGTGAGGGCGCCCGGGTGAAGGGGGTGGAATTTCGGCGGTGCGTTTCGGTGTTCGACGCAAAACAGAACTTCGCACCAAAGTTCGACGAAGACGAACGCACATCAGCCAGAGCCGACGCCGTCATCCTCGCGATCGGACAGGCTCCCCCGGACAATATACCCTCGGAGCGGGAAGGTGTCTTCCACGCGGGTGACATTACGGGCGGTCCGATGTCCGTCATTCACGCCGTCGCCTCCGGCCGGGAGGCTGCTGATCGCATCAACGCCTATCTGAAGCAGGACGGATCGACGGACGGCTCGGCGAAAAGCGCGTCTCGCCGCGATCCCTGGCTCGGGCGGGAAGACGGGTTTGTCCCCAAGCCTCGCGTGCCAGTTCCGTGTCAGCCTGCGAGCGACCGCACAACGGACTTCCGCGAGATCGAGGGCATGTACTCACGCGAAGACGCGATCGCCGAAGCCAAGCGCTGCCTGCAATGCGACCTTCGCCTGGACATGTGCCAGCCGGTGCTTCCTCCGGAAAAGTGGCTGGCGTTCGACCGCCCCACCGCCGAAACCGCCCCCGCCAGCGAAGGCGTGTTCGTGCTTGCGGACGAACAGAAGAAGTCGATTGTCATCAAGGGCGTGGCCGATATCCGCGCCGGTTTGATCGAGCAGCTCGATTCGGACATCGAGGCCTCCTTCTTCTTCTGGGAAGAGGACCCCATGTACACCAAGCGCGAAAGCGAGCTGATCCAGCGGCACCTGAGCCAGTACGGCGAATTGCCCGGTGGCGGCGACGACGAGCTGGACGATCTCTTTTGAGCCCATCCATCCGCCGCGTGGAACGGCATTCGCGCGCTTTGACCCCATCCTCGCGCAGCCCCGCGGACGCGGTTGGCGGATCACTGTGGTTCGATTCCAAGCGGTCTAGTCCGATGGTGTCCTCTGGCTCCGCCGGGCACGGCGACCGAGGGTCCCCACCGCCCATTCAACCAGCGAACCGGAGGCCGCGCTCAGTTGGCCGTCCTGAGGAAAAGGCTCCATGTCTTCAACCGACCGACGTCGCGCCACATGTTGTCGGACACGTGTAATGTCCAACGACCTTCCACCTCGACGCCGGCGCCGACGAGATCAGCCAGTCCGGTCGTATCAACGGGTCGGTACTGACGTTGAAGATCGTCGCGTGGATCCCACTCTGGACGATGCAGCTCAGC
The DNA here is from genome assembly GCA_050050135.1 of Phycisphaerae bacterium. Classification (GTDB taxonomy): domain Bacteria; phylum Planctomycetota; class Phycisphaerae; order UBA1845; family UBA1845. Next base: position 31 of record JASFUW010000166.1, on the reverse strand, counting down.
CGGGAACCCCTCGGGCGTAACCAGGGTCACC
>JASFUW010000165.1:0-9854 GCA_050050135.1 Phycisphaerae bacterium | reverse complement strand
GGGGCAGAGTGCGTATCTTGAACAGTGCCCCTGACAATGTCCAAGATACGCACTCTGCCCCCCCCTTGTCAACGATAATCTACGCTTCAATTCGGGATTGTGTCGTAGCGTTTTCGTCCCAACGACCTAGCGCGGACGCCTGATGTGTTCCGGTGGCGAACAGTTTTGAATATGACCCATCGATGGGCGTGCGAGGTGTTGTCACCAGCCTACTTGCCACCGCCGATTGCGTAACGTGCACTCAGGATGACCGCAACAGCCTGATCGATCGCGAACCGGCTCAGATTGATGACGAGATCATATCGTGACGGGCCGGCGACATCCGCACCGAAATGGTGCTTGATAAACTCGGCTCGCTCCTGCTCGATTCGCTCGACTTCCGCTCTCGCCGCTTCCGCCGACAGACCGTGCTCGGCTCGGTACGTCTCGACGCACAGTTCCAGCGAAGCCACCACGCGAACGCGGAAGCCCGCGCCCCGCGGAAGAATCAGGTCGCAGCCTCGACCGACGAAAACGGCGTTCCCCTGCCGGGCGAGTGTCAAAATGGTCTTGGTGAGACGGTGAAAGTAGTCGTTCTTGACCATCTCCGGGCGAAGCAGCACTTGCAGCGTCTCCTCGCACCAACTCATGTCCCGCTCGTCCATGGAGGCATAGATTCGCCGCCGCAGCTCGTCGTCCCCCGCCATCACGTCCAGAAGCTCTCGGTCAAACACGGGCCAACGAAGCGATTCGCCTACTCGCTTCGCCACCTCCAGACCGCCCGAACCCACCGAGCGAGAGATCGCGATAAAATCGTGCACCTCCTGCCTCTCGGGAACCGGAGCGTCAGATCGCTGCGCACGCGCCAATTCCCAGTTGCGCATATGCCGTTCGACCAGCTTGGCCGTCGACTCGCGAGGTGACTTTCCCGCCGCCATCTTACGTCTCCCTCAACACACGACGCGTCGTCGCCAAGCGACCTGCCTGTGACACTCAACGGGTCGGGTCGCGTGCGATCGGCGGATCCAACCCGACCGCACCATGCCGCGCGTTGACACCCTCAGGTGTAGGAGTGCAGCGCTTTCATGTAGTTCGCCCGCTCGAACGCACCGGGGTCGGCACACGTCTCGTGATTCATGCTGCCGTGCATCTGCCGCACCCCGACGTATTCGTGCTCCGACATCCACTCGGTCATCTCTTTGAGGATACGCCCCGTCGCCTGCGGGCCCTTCACCAAAAGCGCGGCACAGAGCATGACCACGTCCGCACCGGCCATCAGCAGCTTGATCGTGTCCGCACCGTCGTACACACCGGTCGACGCCGCCAGGCTCGCCTCGACCACCGGATCCAGGATCGCGATCCACCGCAGCGGGAGTCGGAACTCGTGCGGGGCACTCAGCGCCAGGTCCGGCACCACCTCCAACGCCTCGAGGTCCACGTCCGGCTGGTAGAACCGGTTGAACAGCACGAACCCGTCCGCCCCCTGATCGTCCAGCCGCTTCGCAAAGTGTGGCAGCGAACTGAAGTAGGGACTGAGCTTGAGCGCGATCGGTATGTTCACCACGCCCTTGACCGCGGCGAGCAACTCCAGATACCGATTCTCGACATCGGCCGAACTCACCTTCGGGTCCGTCGCCAGCATGTAGCAGTTCAGCTCGATCGCGTCGGCCCCCGCCTCTTGCAGCAACTTCGCATAATGCATCCACCCGCCGGTCGTCGTTCCGTTCAAGCTCGCAATCACCGGCACCTCCACCGCCGCCTTCACCCGCCTGATGTGCTCGACGTACTCGTCCGGACCGCGCGGGAAGTAATCCAACGCCGGGAAGTATGACAACGACTCGGCGAAGCTCTCCGCCCCGTGTCCGGCGAAGTGCTCGTGCTCACCCGTCTCGTGCGTGATTTGCTCCTCAAAAAGGGAATAGAGCACGACCGCGGAGACGCCCGCGTCCTCCAACGCCCGAACGCCGTCCACCGTCCTCGAGAGTGGCGACGCCGCTGCCACCAGCGGATTCTTCAACCGCAAACCGAGATACGTCGTCGTCAGGTCCATCTCTCACTCCATCCCCATCGATTCGGGGCGTTCGATTGAGGGCTTCGACCGAGCCTCAGCCGGGGTCCTCAGCCGAGGGCGTGGTTCACCTCGCGGGCGGCACGGAGTCTCAAAGTTCCCGGCGCGCCGGCGCTGTACTCCGCTACTCGTCCTTGTCGGTGGGCGGCTCGCCGTACGGCTTCGCGCGTCGCGCGTATTCGTCATACCGATCGTTCGCCGCCTCCTGGGCCTGGTTCAACAAGGCGGCCGCCCGTTCCGGGTTACTCTTCGTCAGAATCTTGAATCGGTTCTCCATCTGCATGTACTGCTCAAGCGGAATCTTCGGTGCTTTCGAGTCGAGCTGGAGCGGGTTAAGCCCTTTCATCGCCCGCCTCGGATCGTATCGATACAAAGGCCAGTGACCCGACTCGACCGCCGCCTTGTGGCTGTCGAGCCCCTTGCGCATGTTGATTCCGTGGGCGATGCAGTGGCTGTACGCGATGATGATCGACGGCCCGTCGTAGCTTTCCGCTTCCACGAACGCTCGGACCATCTGCCCGTCGTTCGCCCCCATTGCCACCTGCGCCACGTACACGTTCCCGTACGCCATCGCCATCATCCCGAGATCCTTCTTCTCCGCCTCCTTACCGCCCGCGGCGAACTTCGCCACCGCCCCGCGCGGCGTAGCCTTGGACATCTGCCCACCGGTGTTGGAATAGACCTCGGTGTCCAAGACCAGCACATTGACGTTCCGACCGCTCGCCAACACATGGTCGAGCCCGCCGTATCCGATGTCGTACGCCCAACCGTCCCCGCCCATGATCCACACGCTTCGCTTGACCAGGGCATCTGCAACGCTCCGCAGGTTGCGGGCATCGACGGAGTCGATCCCGGCGAGTTTTTCCTCGAGTTGACGCACCCGCTCGCGCTGAGCGGTGATCCCCGCCTCATCGGACTGCTCCGCATTCACGAGTTCGCCCGCCAGTTTCGGGCCGATCTGGTCGGCCAGTTTCGTTACCAACTCGTCTGCGAACTCCCGATGCTTGTCGATGGTCAGGCGAAATCCCAACCCGAACTCCGCGTTGTCCTCGAACAGCGAGTTGGACCAGGTAGGCCCGCGCCCTTGCTTGTTCTTGGCCCACGGCGTCGTCGGCAGGTTCCCGCCGTAGATCGACGAGCACCCCGTCGCGTTGCTGATGATCGTGCGGTCCCCGAAGAGCTGGCTGACCAGCTTCACATAGGGCGTCTCACCACACGCCGCACATGCACCGGAATATTCGAACAGCGGAACGAGAAACTGCGACCCCTTCACCGTCGCCGTCTTGAGCTTCGTGCGGTCGAACTCCGGCAGCTCGAGAAAGAAGTCGTAGTTCGCACGCTCCGCATCCCGAAGCGGCGGCTGCGGGACCATGTTGATCGCCTTCAAGCCCACCCGCTCTTTGTTCTTGGCAGGACAGAACTCGACGCAAAGCCCGCAACCCGTACAGTCCTCCGGCGCGACCTGTAGCGTATAGAGAAGCCCCTTGAATTCGGGGCCCTTCGCATCCGTGTGCTTCCACGTCGGCGGCGCGTCGTCCAGGCAAGCCGCGTCATAAGCGTTCGCCCGGATTGCGGCGTGGGGACACACCAGCACACACCGATTGCACTGAATGCACACCGCAGGGTCCCACGCCGGAATCTCCAACGCGATGTTCCGCTTCTCCCACCGTGCGGTGTCCGTGGGGAACGTACCGTCGATCGGCATGGCGCTGACCGGAACCTTGTCACCGTCACCGGCGATGATCTTCGCCGTCACGTTCTGCACGAACTCGGGGGCCTCGGCGGAAACCAGCGGTGGCCGCTTTCGATCGGTGCTCACCTTCTTTGGCACGGTCACTTCGTGCAGATTCGCCAGCGCCATGTCGACAGCCGCGAAGTTCTGCCGGACCATCGCCTCGCCCTTGACCCCGTAGGTCTTGCGGATCGCCGCCTTGATCTTCTCGATGGCCTCCTCGCGGGGCAGCACACCGGAGATCGCGAAGAAACACGTCTGCATGATCGTGTTGATCCGGGCACCCATGTCCGCGTCGCGGGCCACACGGTACGCATCGATCACGAAGAGTTTCATCCCCTTGTCCACGATCTGACGCTGGACCTCGACCGGCAGCGTGTCCCACACCTTGTCCGCCGGCGCTTGCGTATTGAGCAAAAAGGTCGCCCCGTCCGCCGCCTGCGCCAGCATCTCGTACTTCTCGATGAAGACCTGCTGGTGACACGCGACGAAGTTGGCCTTCTGAAGCAGATACGTGGACCGGATCGGCTTTTTCCCGAACCGCAGGTGCGACACCGTGACCGACCCGGCCTTTTTCGAGTCATACACGAAGTAGCCCTGGGCGTTCGCGTCCGTCTCCTCCCCGATGATCTTGACCGAGTTTTTGTTGGCGCTGACCGTTCCGTCCGCACCCAGCCCCCAGAACATCGCCCGCACCGCGTCCTCGTCTTCGGTGACGAACCCGGGGTCGTACTCGACCGACCGGCCGGTTACGTCGTCTTCGATCCCCACGCTGAAGTGGTTCTTCGGCTTGTCTTTGTGCATCTCGTCGAAGACGCCCTTCACCATCGCCGGCGTGAACTCCTTCGACGAGAGACCGTACCGACCGCCGATCACCCGCGGCGGCGTGGCAAAACGGTTCCCGCGATTCATCGCATGTTCCGCCAGTGCCGTCACCACGTCCTGATACAGCGGCTCGCCCGTCGCCCCCGGCTCCTTCGTGCGGTCCAGCACTGCGATCGTCCTCGTCGACGCCGGAAGTGCTTCGAGAAACCGCTCCGAGTCGAAGGGTCGATACAGGCGAACCTTCACCACGCCGACTTTATCGTTCGCCTGTGCCATATGCTCGACGGTCTCGTGGGCAGCCTCCGCTCCCGAGCCCATCAGCACGACCACCCGCTCGGCATCCGGATGGCCGAAGTAATCGAACAGGTGATACGATCGCCCGACGATCTCGGCGAAGCGATCCATGGCCTTCTGCACGATCTCGGGGCACGCATCGTAATACGGGTTGACCGTCTCCCGCGCCTGAAAAAACACGTCCGGGTTCTGCGCCGATCCGCGAAGCACCGGTCGATCCGGGTTCATCGCCCTCGCCCGGTGCGCGAAGACGGCCTTATCGTCGATCATCGCGCGCAAATCATCCTCGGAAAGCTGCTCGATCTTCATCACCTCGTGCGACGTTCGGAACCCGTCGAAGAAGCTAATGAACGGAACCCGCGCTTCCAGCGTCGCCGCGTGTGCCACCGCCGCCAGGTCCATCACCTCCTGGGCGTTCCCCGAAGCCAGCAGGGCAAACCCGGTTGATCGTGCCGCCATGACGTCACTATGATCCCCGAAGATCGACAGGGCGTGCGTCGCCACCGTTCGCGCGGAGACGTGGAACACCGTCGGTGTCAGCTCCCCGGCAATCTTGAACATGTTGGGAATCATCAGCAGCAGACCCTGCGACGCGGTGAACGTCGTCGACAATGCCCCCGTCTGCAGCGCACCGTGAACCGCGCCCGCGGCGCCCCCTTCGCTCTGCATTTCCGTCACGCTGGGGACCGTCCCCCAGATGTTCGCGATGTTGCGCGCCGACCACTCGTCGGCCCACTCACCCATGGGCGAGCTGGGTGTGATCGGGTAGATCGCGATCACTTCACTCAACCGGTGAGCGACGTACGCGGCTGCCTCGTTCCCGTCGGTGGTGATTTTCTGCCTGGTCATCTGAGATCCTCGTTCGGCTCGCCCACCTCCTGTTCGCTTCGCTCGCGCTCGCGTGCGGGGGTGGGAAACTGCCCGCGCATTCGACCCCGACTCTCTCCATCGGTGGTGCCCGCAGGGAGGTTCAGCAAACGGCGTTCCAGTCTCGTACACGCACCGTGCCCGATTACGACCCAATCGCCCTGTTCCCGGTCCCTCAAGTGTAAAGTTAGTGAACGAATCTTACCCGGATCAGCCGCGATTTCGGCGGCGCAAGCTGGCTCTGTACGGCAACCGACCGGCTGTCGTCGCCCGTCCTCCGGGCGGTAAGCCCGGAAAGACCCGTTACAGCATCCCCAGCTTCTCCAATCGGTACCGAAAGGCGTCACGGCTGAGGTTCAGAAGCTTGGCCGCCTGGGTCTGGTTGTTTTTGGTCCGCTGGAGCGCCTGCCGGATCAGGTTGTTCTCCAGCTCGCGGAGGTCGATCCCACCCGGTGGGAGCACGATTCCGGTCACGCTCGTTGCCGCTTGTGCCTGTTCGGTCGGTCCGACGACAATGTCCTCCGCACCGATGCGCTCACCCTTGCACAGCAGAACCGCGCGCTCGATCACGTTACGCAACTCCCGAACGTTCCCGGGCCACGCATAGCTGTAGAGCTTCTCGAACACCTCGTCCGAGATATCCGTGATCGGCTTGCGGAATTCCTTGGAGAACTGCATCACGAAGTGCTGCGCCAACAGCCGCAAATCGTCCTCCCGGTCTCGCAGTTGCGGCAGGAAGATCGGGATCACATTCAGGCGAAACAACAGATCGCTGCGGAAGGCGCCGTCCTCGATCAGCCGCTCGACGTCGCGATTCGTCGCCGCGATCACCCGCACATCGACCGATAGTTCCTGCGTCCCGCCCACCCGGCGGAACGTATGCTCCTCCAAAAATCTCAGCAGCTTGGCCTGCAACCGCAGCGGCATATCCCCCACCTCGTCCAGGAAGATGGTCCCCCCGTCCGCCAGCTCGAACAGACCCTTCTTCGTCGTCTTCGCGTCCGTGAACGCGCCCTTCTCGTGCCCGAACAACTCGCTTTCGAGCAGCGTCTCCGATAGCGCCGTGCAGGTGATGTTCATGAAGGGTCGCGGGGCACGATCGGAGTTGTAATGGATCACCCGGGCGACCAGGTCCTTGCCCGTCCCCGAGTCACCACGCAGAAACACGGTCGACGCGCCGCTTTTCGCCACGCGGTTGATCACGTCGTAGAGGTCCAGCATGCACTGGGCCTGTCCGATGATCCGATCGATCCCGTATTCGTGGTGGATGTGGCGACGCAGCTCGCGAACCTCGCGCCGAAGCTTCGTCGTCTCCAGGGCCTTGTCCGCCGTCCGCAGCACGTCGTCCATGCTGAACGGCTTCGTCAGATAGTCGTACGCCCCCAGCTTGATCGCGTCGACCGCGCTTTCTATGCTCGAATACGCCGTCATCATGATCACAACGACGTCGCTGTCCGTCTCCCTCAGCTTCCGAAGCACCTCCAGACCCGTCGTGTCGGGCAGCTTGTAGTCCAGCATGATCAGGTCGTAGCTTCCGGAATTCAGTGCCTCAAGCGCGTCATTTCCCGTCTCGACCTCGGTTACCTGATAACCGCGCGACTCGAACTTCTGCCGCAGCGACCAGCGGATCAGCTTCTCGTCCTCGATAATCAGCACGCGCACGGTCATGACTTCGCCTTCCCCCCGCCACCTGTTCCGCCGAGCGGCAGCTTCACCACCACCCGCGTGCCCTCGTCGATCTTGCTCTCCAGCCGGATGCGCCCGCCGTGCACCTCGACGATACGCCGACAGATCGACAACCCCAGCCCCGTTCCCCGCGCCTTGGTCGTAAAGAACGGTTCAAACGCCCGCTCGATCACTTCCGGCTCCATCCCCCGACCCTCGTCCTTGACGTACAACCGGACATGGTCCGCGTTCTGCGTGACGCCCATATGGATCACGCCGCCGTCCTCGGACGCATGGGCCGCGTTCAGGATCAGGTTGAACAGCAACTGCTCGATCTGGGTGTCGTCGGCATAGACAGCCGCACCCCGGTCACGCTTTTCGTATTTGACGCGCACGCGCTGCAGACTCGGCTCTTTCCGGAGAAGCGTCAACACCCGTGTCACCACGTTGTCGAGCGTCACCTTCGTCGCTTTCGGCGGCGTGGGCCGGGCATACTGCAACAGGTCCTTCACCGTCGCGTCAAGCCGACCGATCTGCCCCAGAATCTCACTGACGATCGGTTGGTGCGGATCGTCCGCCGCCATAGCGTCCCGGATGATCTGGATCGCCCCGCTGATCCCGGCAAGGGGGTTTTTGATCTCGTGCGCCAGCGACGCCGCCAACTGACCGATCTCCGCCAGGTGCTCCGCCCGCGTCAGCTTCTCCTCGACCGCCGTTCGCTCGAACCGCCGCACCTGTTCCGCGTAGCTCTCCTTGTACCGTTCCAGCATCGCCGCCAGCTCGACCATCATCAGCTTGTGCAGCGATTCAAGCTTTTGCGCAAGAGCCGGAACCTTCGCCTTGCGGACGCGGCGTTCCAGCTCCTGCCAGATGAGCTCCATCCCCGCGAAAATGTAATGCTGCGGCAGCCCCGCCGCCGCGTGGGCGGCGCCGACCCGGCCCCGTCGCTCCCCGTCCCGATGACCCACCCGGCATTCCAGCAGCTCATGAAGCCACTCGCTCAGCAGGCTACGCTGACGCTCGAGTTGCGTCTCGCCGCCGTCGAAGACCGACCGAGCATCCTCGTTCTTCAACAGCCAGTCGTAGAAGTGGTCTACAATCTCCGGAATCGCCGGTGTTATCAGGGCAGCCAGCGAGCGCACCCGCTTCGCGTCCGCCTCACCGAACCCGATCGCTGCCGGCATGTCATCGAAGATCGACTCATCCATGCCGGGCATTATAGGCCCCGATCAGACGCCGCGACAGCACGAGGCTGCCATGCGACCCCCGTGCAACCTTAACCATCCATGGACAAACCGCCTCGCCGCCTCGGTCCGCGGGTTACCGGCGGCGTCACGCTCCCGGAATCGGCGACCATCCTTCCACGCTCTCCTGACGGACCCACAGGGCGCACGCATCACTGCCCGATTCGCCCGACGGCTTCGACCTGTCCCCCGGTCGTGAACACGCGCCGACGTCCGATTTGAGGTCGTCTCGCCTCCAACAGCGACCGATACTCCGCCGGCCCTCCCTGCGGGATTTTGCCGTGTGCCCTGCGGAATATGGCTCACGGCGGAACGCGGAATCTGGCGCACGGTACGAAAGAGCCCGGGACACGCGATCACGCCGACCGAACTGATCCGGGGCTCGCGAGGAGCGCGCTACATCGTTACTCCACCCCGATCTTATCCATCTCGGCCTCCGTGGCATGGCGACTGCCAGTCTAGCCACGGTGTCTAGGTAACGATGCGCCGCGGGGAAGGGTAAACCGCCGATCGCCCACAAGGGGACACTCTGCGGCCACGGACCGACAAATGCCCACAGCTCGGGAAATCCTGATCGTCGAACCCGAGGACCTTGTCCGCTGGTCCCTGGTGACGTACCTGAGGCAGTGGTTTCAGGTGCACCCGGCCGACTCGAAGGCCGCCGTCGATCAGATTCTCGAGGAGTTCCCCATCGACGCCCTGGTTCTATCGGACGATATGACGTACGAAACCGCCGACGAAATAGAGCAACTCGTGCGGTCCCGATACCCGTCAGCCCGCGTCGTCCGCATGGTCACCGACGCACCGCCCGATCAACACCTCAACCAGGGAACCTTACGACTCGAAAAACCCTTCGAACTGTCACAACTCGGAGGCCTGCTCGGCGCGAACAACGCCTGACAGCAACGATCGCACCGGCGAGCAACGCCTGACAACGCGGGTGGCACGGGTCAGCAACGCGGACCCGTGGGATCAACAGGTACAAACACGCATGGCACGAGGCTAACGTACGTGTTTGGCGTCCCGACAGGACGCTATGAACTTAGCCCCGTGTTTCAACACGGGGTCACGATCGCGCATCCTGAGTAAGTCCCGTAGGGACAGCTGATATGGCGTTCGCCCAGCCCGCCGCGCCGCAATTGACGCAGCGCTAGCCGCAGAGCCGGTTTTTTCTTTCCCA
>JASFUW010000164.1:0-9866 GCA_050050135.1 Phycisphaerae bacterium | reverse complement strand
CTCCCAGAGAGGATCATTGTGACGCTAGGGTCTCCGAGATCCGGTATCTGGATAGTTGGGGCGTTGTCGCGCGCGACACGACAGTTGTCGCCTCCCGTGACAAGGGGTTGTGGGCAGTAGTTTGGGCTGCAAGTGGTTCCGTATCCCAGAAAGTCCTTATGGGGATCATCGCACTCGCCTATTCCCGCTACCTCAGTGCAATCACCGGTGTTTAAATCGCAGCAAGCGCCAGCACCGCATTCAGGGATCATGTAGCAGTCACCCGGAAATGGGGGGCTGTTTGGGTGTCCGTCGCATTCATCATCTAGCACACATCGGGTCACCCCATCCGGACAAATGCCACAAAGACTTCCTTCTCCACGAGTCATGCCGCCGGCGTGGCTGCAAACCTCCGGTGTCGCATGGGTACAAGAGCCGCTTACCGGATCACAGCAGGCTCTAATATCCGGAGGAGCGGGTGGTTCGCAGACATCAGGTAGACAATCTGCGTTAAGGTCGGAGCCGAAGCGGTTGAACATCGTGCAAGAGCAGTGCCTACACAAGGTGTCGTAACCCGCACACGAAAAGTAGCCCTGTGGCTGTTTAGGAAGGAAGTTTGCCGAGTCGCCCGTGTTTGCGATGCCCTTGAGGAAGTCACGATCCGGGGCACAGTTGTTATCTGGCGCGGGCAACTGGTCTCTAATATCGATCGCACATACTCTGGCCGGCGGATCCATGGTCCTGAGGTTTCCGGCGCTGTCACACGCCTGCGCTTCTGCCGTCGCCGGCGGGGATGGGCGAGTAGCGCTCCCCTCGCTCATCACCGTGACCAACCGGCTTGTCGCTGGACAAGCTGTTAACGCTGCTCGGGCATCGAACTCGTCAATCGCAAAGTCGAGCGCCGTGGACAGATTCCTTCCGAGCCAATGAGTCGATGGGATCTGCGGTTCCATGCTGTATATCAGGCCCAGGGGATCCTCGCGGCACAGTTCGTCTTTCGCTGCTTGGCTATCGATAACGAGCCACCCGCCGAACATACCCTCTGCGTATTCTGCGTACTGGATAAACCTGAGTGCCACTGTCCCATCGATAGGCACGCCGGGTTCATTCCGACAGAGACAGTTCAGGAGCGCCTCTTTTTGGTGGTCGAAGTAGGGTGCGTCGGCAATAGCTTCAGAGGCGTCGATTATGAAGACGGCCTCGTGCGGCCCACCGCAAGGAGTTTCGCTTCCTTTAGCCAGGGGAACGAAATGTGAAGACACGACAAGGACCAGGACGGGATAGCTGATTCTATCAAGTTGGATCATGAAGTGGCTCCTGTTTGGAAAGAGTGAATACAAGAGGAAAGACGGCCAAAGTCCGTGCTGCTGACGATCTCCCGTACAACATAAAGTAAACAATCTTTCAGTATTGCTTGCGGTTCGTCACTGCGAGGTGGGCGCGCCCTACTGCACAGGTGGGGTGCTTGGTGAGGCGCCCGAGAAAGAGAAGCCGTCGTGTCAGACACGTGTATCAAGCATTCCGTGCCTGTCATCATCTACATCCTCTCCGCCGGGCATAAAATATGGTTTAAGGAACTAGCGCGTAAGTTCGGGGATTTTCGGCGTGGCGTGGGGTGACGTCAAGAAGAAGAGAGGAGGTTCTTCCGACGAACCGTTAGCCATATTGACGTTGAGTAACGTGAACGCATCCTGCCCCTTTGTGGCGTGTAATCTCAACCCGGAGCGCTTCGGCGATGAACGTAAGCTGTTAGGCGATAATGATTTAGGCTCGACACGGACCGTGGGGACGAGCGGAGGCTGGCCACCTGGGCACGTAGTCGGTGTTGGTCGCCCGGGAATGCCGCGTTCGGGTCGAGGCGACATGCCGGCACTTGCGTGGTCTGTCTGGCCCGCGTGGTGACAAAAAAGGCCGTGCACTCCCGCGAGCACGTGGCGCGAATGCGGGCATGGGAAAGCGCCCGCAACGTCAGAGACTGGCGGGGCGGCGACGGCAGATCATAATGACGCCCGTACCGAGAAGGACCAGCGTGATTGGTTCCGGGACAATTGCGAGCCAAGCTTCTGGATGGCCTGCAGGGTTCACTCCGCGGCCTGTGATGACCGTACCGTCGGCCGAGATTCCCCTCGCTTCCTCCAGCGACCAACCACCCAAGTCGAATCCAAACTCGTCTTGTAGCAAATCGGAGATCGTCTGCAGGCCGTGGCCAGCGCGCCAGATGACGGCCTCCCAGCGTTCATCAAACGCCGCCGCACCGACAATCGTGAGGGTGTCTTCGGAGACGTCCCAAGGAAAGAAGTTCACGCCGAGCCCGGCTGGCTTAGGGCCCGTGCTCCAGATAACCGCCTGCTGTCCGCTGATGCCGAGCGCCAGACTGCCATCGGGGCTCAGTGTGCTTGCGTAACCCGAGGTCTCACCGGCAAGAAGGCCCAAGCGTACGAAGCCCGCTTCGGCAGTCCAGCGAAAAGGGTCGCTTGCCTCGCCATCTTCCAGCATTCCTATGACCACAGCACCGTCATTGGACATGCTGGTTACGATACCACTGGTTGTTGCGGGAAGGTCGCCCAGGTCCGTTGCGCCCGCCGTGGAAGTCCACCGGAACGGGACCGCTGGCTGGCCTTCGTTGAAGCTCCCGCTTCCAACAATAACCGAGCCATCTGCCGAGATCGCCGTGGCATTGGCGGCGTGAAATCCCATGGACATGTTGCTGAGAGGCATCATTCCTTCCGATGACGTCCAGCGGGAACCCGACCGTCCCGTTTCGCCACTCGCCCCGATCCCGACAACAACCGAACCATCAGCTGAGACGTCCATCGCCGAGCTTTGGAAACCGCCCCCGGGTAGGTCTCCGAGGCCAACCACCCCGGTCTCAAGTGTCCATCGGAACGCCTCGATGCCTATGCCATTCTCGGGCGTGCTGAAGCCGACGACCACATGCCCGTCGTCCGAGATGGCTGTCGCAAGGCTCGCCGGATTCCGTTCGCCCAGGGTGCCTAGGCCGATGAACGTGGGCATCGCGAGCGCGGGCGGCTGCGGGGTGCTGAACACAACCACAACGGCTCCGGCTACGAGCGCTGTGGTAAGCCTTCGTACCCTCAACAAACCTCTGTTCCTTCCCATAGTCCCCCCTCTTGTAGAGCGTTCGTGACGCCGCCTCGGCCGTCATTCGTGCTAGCAGAACGGAGCCTCACCGTGCTGCTCAAGCTCCTGTACCTCCTCAGAGCGCGATCAGGCGATCCCAGACCGGCAGTCGCGGACCACTTCACGCACGAGGAAGACCCCAGCCGCCTCGGCCTGTCACCTCAAACCAGCGAGCCGATCTCACTTTGCCGCGAACGGCCCTTATCATGCGCTCGCTGCTGAATTATACCAGACCGTCCAAACAACCTAGTCATAAATCAAATGATCAGCTGGGTTAAGCTCTTCAAGCGGGCGAAGAAAACGATCGCTCCCTCCCCTGATCAGGTGGACATATTCCATTGACACAGGAAGGCGTACGTTCGGTGCTCCTACCAAGCCGCGGAGCGTAACGGAGGGATCGCATGGCGTTTGGACCATACAACGTCTAGTATTTGGATTCGCGCAGTACCCAACCTATCGGACAACTGCGTTATACGCCAGCATGAAGTGTGTTATGTCGCCCAGATCCACGTCGCCATCCTGATCGAAGTCAGCGAGTTCACAATCCCCACTCTGCAGTGGGTCGGCCGGGCCAGTGACGCAGCCCCATACCAAATGGTAATCCCGAAGATCGGTATCCCCGTCACCGTTCAGGTCGGCGGACGGCTCCGTGACCGTAATGCGGATCGTCTTTGCTACACGCTCACCATCGGCGTCCGTGGCACAGAACGTTACGTCCTGGGCGGTGGCGTCGCCCGCGGGTCGCCAGAAAAACCGGAGGCCGAGACCTTCGGGCTCGTATCCGGCATCAAGAGGTATCCCATGGACCGCGTACATCACAGTCTTGCGGTCCGGGTCGGTTGCTTGAACATACAGTTCGCTCTCGGTAAAGCGCACGAAGGACCTGTCTCCAGGAGCGATGAACCAAACGGGTGGTAGACTGGTTCCGTTGTTGTAGCAACCTGTCTGATGCGGATCGTGTCGAAACATGGTCCAGTCAGCCCTTCCACGATCGAACCGCCCGGGCAGATCCCACACTGCGAAGTAATGGCCTGTGGTGACGGCCTCTATGTCGCCGTCGCCATCCAGGTCCGCCAACACCGGAGTCATCCACGTATACCTGTTCAATGGGTCGACGTAGAGAGGGAAGCCCGGAATAACCTTCCCGTCGTGTTCGAACCCACGCAGTCCGTCACCGCCGGCGCCACCGATTAGTACTTCCCGTCTCCCGTCGCCATCGATGTCGGCAATGGAAGTTCCCTTTGGATTCGCGACGGAGTAGGTCCATCCCGTGTCCGTGCCATCATGATGGTATGCCTTCGTTTGCGTCAGTACTTCGAGATCCCCATCATCGTCGAGATCTCCAACGACTACGTCCCGCCCACGGCCACTTCCGGTCCACAACAGCCTCCCGGCGTGGTCCCAGACGCGCAGACCGTCGGCGCCGTTATAGTCGTATGAGTTAACGATAATCTCCAGGTTTCCGTCGCCAGTGAGGTCCGCGAGCGTAGGGGACTGTCCTCCACACGTCAGGGTGACAGGCCACCCGTCCAGCAGTGTGCCATCGCTGTTCAGCACGAATAGCAGGCCGCCATCACATGGATACGACCCGGCCGAAGCAAACACCAGCTCTGTACGGCGGTCTCCCGGGGCACTCACTGCGTTGACGTTGCCAACACTGACGCGTGTACCGTAGTAATGATCCTCATCGATTTCCACGGCTTCGAAGAACTCCGTCTCGAACGTGTCATGTTGCCAGCCGACGATGCGCACAGCAAGTTGGCTGGTGCCAAACACCTTACCGACCACGATGATCTCGAGTTGCCCGTCAAAATCCACGTCGTAGAGTACCGGCGATCCTACGCGGTGTGACGTGAACGTGACGCATTCCAGAGCCACATTTGAACGAACTGGCTCCCAGATACAGATTCGGCTGGAAGCATAGTCATTTGTGGTCATGACAATCTCTACCAGCCCGTCCCGTTGGATGTCACCCACAGCCGCTCCGGCGCTGTTGAATCCTGGCATCGCAGCAAGAACCGACCCGTCTGGCTCAAGAACATGCATCCCGACTTGGTCTTTTGCGATCAATTCTATCAGGCCATCGCCGTCGAGGTCGTATGGAATCGGATTCGCATAGAACCCCCAGTTCCTTGGCCATTCGCCATCTTGGAGCGCAATCTGGCGGGTCAGCGACAAACCGAGTGATCTCGAATATCCGTCAGGGGCGGTCACGTTCAGCGTCAGGTTGCGGGTGACGTCGGGGGCCGCAAGGCTCCTTAGGTTCAGCTGAAACGGTTCGTGGGCGTTTGTACCTTCGGACCCAGCCGCGATTCCTCCAAAGTGCGACTGAGCGCTCGAGATTTCCAAGTCGGGGTCGACCGTGTGGAGTGTTGCGCTTACGTTGGAAGCATCCTGCCAGAGATTTCGCAGTGAAACCAACAACAGCGCGCTTTCGCCGGGATCCAACTGCCCGTCACCGTCATCATCTTCGTGAATCTCGTGATCGGCGTACACGATTGCAGGATGCTCTGCTTCGACAAGTGCGTTGTGCGCGTTCAGTCGGCCGGAGCCGAGAAGGTGCGATTCGCTCGGGTTTTGCGTAACGATCTCATCGGTCGTGCCGAGCAGCCGAGCGGTGACTTCGTAGGACGAAAGAGCGGGATACTGGGATACGATCATAGCAGCCACAGCCGCTACGTGCGGGCATGACATCGACGTACCCGAAGCCGTATAGTATTCGTCATCAATGATGCTCAGGCCGTCGCCGTGCAGGTCCGTACCGGCGGCTCGCAATGACAAGATGTCAACACCCGGAGCCGAGACGTCGACCCAGTAACCATAGCTTGAGGAGCCGGCCTTGACGTCGTCGGAGTCGGTAGAGGCAACAGAGATGACGTGATCGTAAGACGCGGGATACCGACGGACTCCCGTGTTCTCGTTCCCGGCCGAGGCGACGACGATCACGCCCTGGCTGTGAGCGTACTCGACTGCCGCTTTGAGCGTCTCGGACGGCACGAAGTAACTATAGCTGTTCGAGATGACGTCGGCGCCGTTGTTCACGGCGTAGTAGATCGCCTGAGCCGCAAGCTCTGCGGACCCACGCCCCTCGCTGTCTGCGAACTTGACGGCCATGATCCTGGCATTGGGACAGAGGCCGGCGATGCCCAGTTCGTTGTTCGAGACGGCAGCGACGATCCCCGCGCAATGGGTCCCGTGCCCGAGATCGTCGATCGGATCAGGGTCGTCATTCACGAAGTCGTAGCCATGGTATCCGCTATCATCGGTCCACATGTTGGCAACAAGGTCCGGGTGGTCGTAGTCCACGCCCGAATCAACGATCGCGACGATCACGTCTTCCGTTGGGGCGTAGACTTCCCAGGCTTCGGGGGCATCAACGTCACTGTCCGGCGTTCCAGTAGACGTTCCGCCGACAGGGACGAAGTACGGCTGGCCCACGTTGTGCAAGGACCACTGCTTGTCGAAATAGGGATCATTCGGCATCGAGTCGACGTAGAAGTAGTAATTCGGCTCTGCGAATTCGACTCCGGGGTCTTTTGCGAACTCGTCGACCGCCGCTTCGACGGAGGCGCGCGGGGCCAACTGAAGCTTGAAGATCCGATCCAGTGCCGGAACCGGTGCATCGGGTGGGGCCCGATCGCCACGCTTCAGCAACCGCCACTCGGCCTCCGTTAGCGTCTCGGGGTCTCTCAAGCGCAGCGCGAGCAGCCGGTTCGCCTCCTCCGCAGCGTCCTTGAACACTGGTGCGATGCCCTCCACGCCATAGGCGGCAGCGAGTCGGTCCAGCGGCTCGGTGAGTCTGACGCCCGCGGCCGAACGCTTCTGGTCCAGCTGCTCGGACAGCGATGCCGCGGCCTCATCGTTGAACTTGACTAGTAGCTCACCAGGTACGAAGTGTTTTTCCGTTGTCCGACCGATACCAGCGCGCACTAGCGGCGGATCTGCGCGTGTTGGAGAAGCAGCCACGAGGGCGAGTACGATCGCTGCTTGGCCACGAGTTAGAATCCGTGTGATCACGTAGTAGCCCCCTAGGCTCTCAGCGAGCGCGGCCGGCGGTTCCCTGCGATTATTGTACCCGCCACCGCCGCCCTATTCTAAGCAACTTGGTGGCCGTGGAGCGGTTTCCCGCCTGCAAATGGCTTTCTCGGGTCGCGAAATCGTCCTCTGCGGGGTTCACTTGCGACACGAGACTGGGGCGCGTTATGGCCGGAATATAGGACTGTTTGGGTACAGCTTCGTACGGTACGCCAGGGTCGGCCCGACCGTCGACTGGTTCTCTTGGCGGACTATCATCATGGTTCCGCCACCAGGCCGGCGAGCGTCATAATGGCGCAGCGGACATGCTCGGGCAGGTCGGGCCATGCGGCTATTACAGCAGCGAGGCTGGCATTCGGCGACATGTGATGCGAAGAGCCAGTACAACCACAGGTACAACACACCCCTGACGGCCCGTCAGAGATCCGGGTTTTCCTGGTCGGGAATGCAGCTTACGGGGCATGGACCGCTGCTCGACGAATGCAATCAGACGCCGTTCTCCGTCTACGGGTGATTCGGATTCTCCCCACCACCGGCCGCATGAAAGGGAGTACAAATCGTGCCGGTGGATCTCCCCGTCTTTGTTGGATCTCGGGGCTATTTTGGACGCTGCACGGTTTGTCACGGGCGGCCACCCGGGATCCTCGAACGTTTGCGCGAAACGCCTTCATCGGGTATGCTTCTATTCGGGTCAGTCGCCCATGGTTGCATGAGGCTCTGGTGGGCCAGGAGGTGCAACATGGCGACCGAAAAAGTCGGGATCTACAGGAAATGGCATGGAGCGGTTCCCGTTGACAAGAGCGGCAACTCGTTACCAAAGAGCGAATGGCCACGCAGGCGGCGGTTTGTCTGGGCGGTGCGATGGTTCGGTTCGGATGGGAGACGCTACAGCAGAAGCTTTAAGAGCAGAAAGGAGGCAAACAAGTACGCGGAATCACGACAGGCAGCGGTTCGTGTCGGGAAGGTTGACGAACCTTGCTCGGTTACACTGGCGGAGTTTGCGAAGATGTACCTCGAACTCCGGGGCGATCTAGCCTGCACGACGAGGCTCACACAGGAACGCACCCTGGGATTCCTGATGGAGCACTTCGGCGAAGACAAGATTGCCAGCAAGGTGACGCGGCTGGATGCCCGGCGCTTCCTTGCGTGGTATCGGGCCCGAGAATATCGCGGACGCACTCCGGTTCCAGCGACGGTGAACCGGGTGTTGCGCGAATGCAGGCGAATCTTTCGCGAGGCCGTTTCGTGTTCACTCGTTCACGAGAACCCGTCCAGCGAGATGCGGCAAGATAAGGTAAGCCAGCGAGCGTGGCACTACGTCAGCCCAATCGAGTACCGGAAGCTGATCGAAGCGTCGCCGTCAATCAGATGGCGAGGAATGATCGCGCTCGGTTACCTGTGTGGGCTGAGGCTCGGCGAGGTGCTCAACCTGACTTGGTCAGACGTTGACTTCGAGCAGAGTCGGATTCGCGTGGCTCGCAAAGCCGCGTCGGGTGGGCGGACTGCGTGGGTACCGAAGGACAAAGACACGCGCGTTGTGCCGCTGCCAGACCAGGCAGTTAGCGTGCTGTCGGAACTCCAGGTGTCTGCGAACGAAGGACAGGAGTATGTCTTTGTCGCCGAGCGGGGTCCGAATAAGGGAAGTCGTTTGAAGCGGCACAATACTTGGCGTGACTTCCAGGCGATCCGAGCGAAGGCGGGCCTGCCGAAGTGCTCGTTCCACGACCTGCGCAAGGGCTATTGCACGAATCTCGCAGGCGCGGTTCCGTTGCACATCGTGCAGGAGTTGGCGGGTCACGCTGACATCCGCACGACACGCAAGCACTACCTCAAGGTTCGTGACGAGCAGATCGACACAGCTCGGTCTGCTTTGGAGGAGGTGATGCGGTCATGAGCGTCGGTATGAGTGACGCTTTTGTGACCCTTTCGGCCGATAACGAGACGTTGTCGAGTGTTCCTGGACTCGCGGCGAATGCGATCCGCGATTGGAAGTTCTTGCTACTCAAGAACTTGTCGCGACGGCCGCGCACGCGCCTGTCGAACACGACGACTGGCTGCGTGAAACTGTAGTCATTCACGACATATCCAGCCACGTCAACAGTTCAATCGGTGCCCCTGTTGTGCGATCAACCGAATCCACAGCCTTTTGGCACGCGCCCACCGCCGCAGGCGACGTTGCGACCAGGACGATACGGTCGAAACCAGCGCCGCGAAGCTTCTGAATGTTCTCACGAATGTCCGACTTGCCGGTTTCGATCTCGACGGATATACGTTCGCCGGAGCGCTCGGCGAGCAGATCGATGTTGCCGTTTCCGTCGACTGGATGCTCGCGCGTAACCTCGTACTTTCGGGTCTCGAAGTACTTCGCAGCCTTCCTAACCCAGAAGCTGTGCTCCAGGCTCGGTCGCGACTGCGGACCGGGATCAATGCCGATCGAGGAACAAGCGGTACGGCCATGATCACTGATTTCGTACAGCATGACTTGCCCGGAACGTGTGGCGATCGCAACGGGCTCGATAAGGCCGGCGTCCAGCAGGTCGCGGCGGATCGCGTTCCCACGCCTTCGCGATAGATTCAATCGTTGATACCGCGATACGGTGGTTGACAGTGGCCGGGCGGCTACATCAGCAAGGAACCGGATTGCATCCCGAGACAGGTTCCCTAAGGGTGGATTTGGTTCAGATTCAGGAACAGTATCGGCTGCCGATGTT